>PMLV01000070.1 GCA_003160635.1 Acidimicrobiaceae bacterium
ACTTGTTGTCCTCGGGCGGGACGACGGTGGCGAAGTACTTCTTGAACAACTCCGGATACTGGCGCAGCCCTTCGTCGGTCCCCATGAAGACGACGCCGATCTTGGTCAACTCCTCGCGGACCGAGTGGTACACAACCTCGGAGTCGTATTGGGCGCCAACGCCGGAGAGGAACTTGCGCTCGGCCTCAGGAATGCCCAGGCGCTCGAAAGTCTGCTTGATCTTGTCCGGAACGTCGTCCCAGGACTTCTCTTCCTTGTCCGAGGCTTTGCGGTAGTAGACGATCTTGTCCATGTCGATCTGGTCGAGATCGCCGCCCCAGTGCGGCATCGGGCGCGTCAGGTAGTGCTCGTACGCGTGCAGCCGGAAGTCGAGCATCCATTCGGGCTCGCCTTTGATCCGGCTGATCTCCTCGACCGTCTCGCGGGTGAGGCCATGTTTGGTTTCCTCGAGGTACGTGACGTCATCGTGGAAGCCGAACTGGTACTCGCTCGACACGATTTGCGGACTGGTCGCCATTTCGCTCCTAGAGAAAGGGTGGCGGTCCTAAGGAGGGGGACGCCGGACCGCCGCCACGAGAGATGTCTTGAATTCCGACCTTTATTATCGGGATTACCGCCCGGTGAGTCAAACGGCCAGATTCCTGCAACGGCGCCGCTCGCCAGTGGCATGAAACCGTCCACACGGCCCGGAACCATGCTATTCTGCGGCCCTCCGGCGGCCGGACGCCTCTCGAGCCCTCGACATCGCGTCCGCCCTTGAATCCCGGACACGCGGGTCCTCGCCGGTATGGCGCCTCCGCTTCTCACCACAGAGCGACGCTGGCGCCCGACGAACACCACCACCGTCTCTTCATTCTCCGGCGAGCCCAGCCCCAGGAAAACCCATGTTCATAGAAGCTTCACAGGATGAAGCGGTAGTCATCCTGCGACGCGGGAGCGGACTGGAGCTCCAAGGAGGCGCTTGAAACGGATCGCCCCGGTGGCGGGATTGGCGATAACCGGCTTGGCCGTGCTGTCGCTGGTAGCCGCATCAACACCGATGACCGGTATTCAACCTGTGCCAATCGCTGAAGCCAACGACTTCGTCGTCTCGCAGCAGTTCGAAAGCACCCCAACCCAAAGCCCGTGGTGGCCGGCCCCAACCACGTACATCACGAATCCGACCCCGGCAGCGACGGCGACGTGGGCGCCGGCCAAGAAGCCCGCACCGACCAAGAAGCCCGCCCCGGCCCCGTATCGGGACACAGTGTGGAACGCCCGCGCCTACGTGAAGGCTCAGATCGGCGCCGCGCAGTACCACTGCATCAGCGTCGTTTGGTGGCACGAATCCAAGTGGAACCCGCGCGCCGCAAACCCGAGCGGCGCCTACGGCATTCCCCAGGCCAAGCCCGGTAACAAGATGCAGGCTTTCGGCTCCAACTGGCGATACAGCCCGTTGACCCAGGTTAAATGGGGCATGTGGTACGTGAAGGATCGTTATGGCTCCGCCTGCGGCGCCCTGGCTTTCTGGGACTCACAAGGCTGGTACTGACGACGCACGAGGTGCGCGCAACCCAACCTAATTGACATGACTTAGGACCAGTGGGGCATTCGCGGTGGTGCGCGCAGGCGCCATCCTGAACGGGTGACTGGTCTTCGCGATTCGCTCGCGACCGTTGCAGACAGGCTTTGGGCCGCGTACCTAGTTGGAGCGGTGGCGGGTCTCGCCATCTTCCGGGCGATAGCCCCCTCCGCTCAAACTCCCGTAGGCCTCATCCTCGGTCTCAGCGCGGTCGCTGCGGTTCTTGTGGGCGTGTGGCTCCACAGCCCCAAGCCCGCCCTGCCGTGGTATCTGCTTGCGGCCGGACAGCTGTGCTTCGTGATCGGCGATCTGATCGCCGGGACTCTGGTCAGGGTAGGCCGAACCCCCGCCATGGCTTCTCCGGCCGACCTCTTCTACCTCGCCGGATACCCCATCCTGACGCTCGGTCTCGCGCTGCTCATCGTCAAGCGCCCGCTCGGGGCCGGCTGGTCGGTCCTCCTGGACGGCGGCATTCTGACAGTGGGCCTGGCGCTCTTGGCGTGGGTCACGGTCGCGGATCCCTTGCTTACCGCTCCGGGCTCGTCGCAGGTCCAACGGACACTCGACGTCGCCTACATCATGGCCGACGTCGTCACGATCGGTCTCGTTGCGTGCCTCCTGATCGGGTCGAAGGCCGGGGCTCCAGCCTTCCGGCTATTCATGCTCAGCGTTCTGGCGATGCTCCTCGGCGGACTGGCCTCTCCAGGCCAGGGGGACTGGCAGATCACCGCGACGGTCGCCTACCTGGGCCAGTACGTCATTTGGGGAGCGGCAGCGCTCCACCCTTCGATCTCCGAGGCCGCCGCCCCCGAAACCGACCGTGGTCATCGCATAACGCAGCTCCGGCTGGCTGCGCTCGTTGGGGCGGCACTGCTCGCCCCGGCGATCCTGGTCATCCAGGGCATATTCGGGGCGCACATAGACTTCGTTCCGATTGCCGTCGGCGGTTCCCTGACCGTGCTGCTCGTGGTGGCGTCAATGGCGGACCTGGTCTCCGTCCAGACCGCGGCCATGGACAAGCGGACGTCGCTGGAAGAGAAGCTCCGCGAAACATCCGAAACGCTGCGAGCGATCCTGGACTCGTCACCGCTGGCGATCGTGGTCGTGGACCGGCACCGGAAGGTGCTGTTTTGGAACCGCGCTGCGGAGCGGCTGTCCGGCTACACCGCCCAGGAGACGCTGGGTCAGCGCTCGCCCCTGGTGCCGCAAGACCAGGCGGACGCGAGCCGGGGTTTGATGCCGCGCGTTCTTGCCGGAGCGTCGGTCATCGCCGAAGACATGCCGGGCCGCACCAAGGACGGCCATGCGATCCACGTCCGGGCCCATTTCGCGCCCATCGCCGATGAGTCGGGGCGCATCCTTGGCGCCATTTCGCTGATGGAGGACACCAGCGAGCTCGACCGCTTGCAGGCCGAGCTGTTCGAGGCGCGCAAGCTCGAATCGGTCGGCCGGCTAGCCGGAGGCATCGCCCACGACTTCAACAACATCCTCACTGCGATCATCGGTTTCGCTGACTTGTCTCTGGACGAGCCACGGGGCACGGATGTCACCGACTACGTGAAGGGCATCCAGAACGCCGCGGAGCGGGCCGCCGGGCTGACCCAGCAGCTCCTCGCCTTCAGCCGGCGCCAGATGCTCCAGCCGCTCGTCCTGGACGTGAACGACGTCGTGGCCGGCGTGGAGTCGATGTTGCGGAGGCTCATCAGCGAGCAGATCGAGCTGCGCATCGAACTCACCGAAGGTGCCGGCTGCCTGCGCGCCGACCGCACCCAGCTCGAGCAAGTAATCCTCAACCTGACGCTCAACGGCCGGGACGCTATGGCCGCCGGCGGCGGGCGGCTCGTCGTCCACACCGGCCACCAGCACTACTCCGCCGCCAGCCGATTGCGGCCGCATGAGATCGTGCCAGGCGATTACGTCGTGATCACCGTAACCGACACCGGAACGGGCATGAACAGCGACATCCGCGACCACATCTTCGAACCCTTCTTCACGACCAAGGGCCAGGGACGCGGTACGGGCCTGGGTCTGGCCACGACCTACGGCATCATCAAGCAGTCCGGCGGATCGGTGATCGTCGACTCCGAGCCGGGCCACGGAACCACATTCCGGATCTTCTTCCCGTCGGTGCCGCGCGAGGCGCCCAATGTCGTTGTGCCGCGTCGGCCGTCCGGCCGGCGCTCGGGTCGCATCCTCCTGGTGGAGGACGAGCCCGGACTGCGCGACATCGCCCGCCGCGTGCTGGTTCGCGCCGGGTTCCAGGTGATGACCGCGGCGGAGCCTGGCGAGGCGCTGACGATCGCCGAGGCGATGCCCGAACAGATTGACCTGCTGCTCACAGACGTCGTCATGCCCGGGATGCGCGGACCCGAGCTGGCGGCGCTCCTACAAACCAGCCGGCCCGGGATGCGCGTCCTGCTGGTCTCCGGATATGCCGAGGAGATCGTCGAGGGCCACCGGGCCGACGTGCCGTTCCTGGCCAAGCCTTTCTCTTCCGCGACGCTGCTCGCCGCAATCGACGACGCTCTGAGCCCGGAGGACGGCCCGGAGCCCGGCTCCGACGGAGGCGCCACGGAAGGACCGCCGAGCCCCGACAGAAGAGAGCCCGTCGCGGCGGGAAAACGAGGCTCCTAGCAGCGCCGTCCGCCCGGACACTTTCAGCCGCCTCGGACATGCTGGACCGGAATGGCACCGGTGTGTCACGCTGGAATCGACGCAAGCGGAGCGCGATAGTCGCACAGGGGATGGAACATATGGAGCTCTGGCCCGGCAAGTCGTTTCCGCTTGGCGCCAAGCCGGATAGCGGCGGCACCAACTTCGCGGTCGCGACCGACGTCGCCGATTCGGTCGACCTGTGCCTCTTCGACGACTCGGGCGCGGAGAATCGGATCACGTTCCAGGAGCGGGACGGCGGTATCTGGCACGGGTACGTACCCGGGGTGAAGGCCGGCCGGCGCTACGGGTTCCGTGCATCCGGTCCCTTCGCGCCGGAGCGGGGCCTCCGTTGCAACGCCAGCAAGCTGCTCCTGGATCCGTACGCCCGCGCGATCGACGGCGACATAACCTGGGACCCCGCGGTTCTGGGCCACTCCCTGGAGAACCCGGACACGGCAAGCTCGGCGGATTCGGCGCCGTTCGTGCCGCGTGGCCTGGTCTGTGAGGACGGCTTCGACTGGGGCGACGACGCTCCACCGGCAATCCCCTACTCCGGCACCATCGTCTACGAGACCCACGTCAAGGGCTTTACCCAGCGCCACCCCGAGATCCCTCCGGAGCTGCGCGGAACGTATGCCGGTTTGGCATCGGCGCCTGCGATCGCCCACATGACCGGACTGGGGATCACGGCCATCGAGCTGCTCCCCGTCCACCATCATCTCGACGACGGCTTTTTGACCTCGAAAGGCCTGGACAACTACTGGGGCTACAACACCATCGGATTCTTCGCACCCCACGCCGGCTATTCCGCTGAAGTGCGAGCCGGACGGCCCGGCGGGCAGGTCGGCGAGTTCAAGGCGATGGTCAAAGCCCTGCACGCGGCCGGGCTCGAGGTGATCCTCGACGTCGTCTACAACCACACAGTCGAGGGCAACCACCTCGGGCCCACGCTCTCTTTCCGAGGCCTGGACAACGCCGCCTACTACCGTCTCGTGGCGGACGACTTGCGCTACTACTACGACACCACGGGCACCGGCAACTCGCTCAACGTCGACAACCCGCTTGGGTTGCGGCTGATCATGGATTCCCTGCGCTACTGGGTTTCCGAGATGCACGTCGATGGATTCCGGTTCGACCTCGCGGCAACCCTGGGGCGCGAGCACGGCGGCTTCGATGACGTTTCGGCGTTCTTCGACCTGGTCTCGCAGGACCCGCTGATCTCGCGCGTGAAGCTGATCGCGGAGCCATGGGACATTGGCCAGACCGACAGCAACGACCTGGGCCGTTTTCCCACACTTTGGAGCGAGTGGAACGGCCGATACCGCGACACCGTGCGCGACTTCTGGCGCGGTACAGACGGAACCCTGCCGGATCTGGCCACGCGACTGACCGGCTCGGCGGACCTCTACAGCGAGTCGCACCGACGCCCGCACGCCTCGATCAACTTCGTCACGTGCCATGACGGCTTCACTCTGCGCGACCTGGTGTCGTACGAGACCAAGCGCAACGAGGCCAACGGCGAGTCGAACAACGACGGCACTGACGCAAACTACGCGTGGAACTGCGGCGCCGAAGGACCGACAGACGACCCCGCGATCCTCGAACTGAGGATGCGCCAATCGAGAGCGATGCTGGCGACGCTACTGCTGAGCATGGGCGTGCCGATGCTCTCCGGCGGCGACGAGCTTGGCCGCACGCAGCAGGGCAACAACAATGCCTACTGCCAGGACAACGAGGTGAGCTGGCTCGATTGGGACATCGGTGAATCCGGCTACGACATGTGCGATTTCGTACGTGACCTGATTGCGGTCCTGAAGGGCAACCCGATCCTTCGCCGACGCGGGTTCTTCACCGGAACGGTGGTGCCCGGCACGTCGACGAAGGATGTGACATGGATCCGGGCCAACGGCCAGGAGATGACCGAAGAGGAGTGGTCCGATCCCAATAACCAGAGCATCGGCATGCTCCTTTTCGGACAGGCCGCCGACGAGGTGGACAGCAGGGGGCGTTCCGCACCCGCCGACTCCTTGCTCCTCTTGCTCAACGCCGGTGCGCGGTCACACTCCTATACGTTGCCGCGCATGGAGAATCCGGGACTGTGGGAAGAGCTGGTGAACACGGCACGGCCCGGACCGTACGCGCGCCAGATGCGCAACGACGCGGTCAACCTGACCGCGCACTCGAGCATACTCCTCCGCCACACCGAGCGCATCGAGGGATGAGCTCGGTGGTCACCGGGGTGCGGAGTGCCCCGTCCCATGGGTAGCCCCACGTTCATCCCGTCGTCCGATGGCGTGCGCGTGGCACTTCATGACCTGGGTGGGCCGGACGATCCTTCCGCCACGGTCCTTCTGTTCGCCCACGCCACTGGCTTCTGTGGCCGGGTCTGGGAGCCCGTCACAACGTCTCTGGCGCGCCGCTTCCGCTGCCTGGCCATCGACTTCCGTGGTCATGGGATGAGTGAGACGCCCGCCGGTGCCGATGTGGCCTGGCCCCGGATGGGCGATGATGTCGACGCAGTCCTGCAGGGCGCTCTCGTGGCGCGGAGCGGGAGCGTGCACGGCATCGGCCATTCCATGGGGGGCGCCGCACTCGTCCTGGCGGCAGCCCACAGGCCGGCTTCGTTCCGCTCGCTGTGGCTCTACGAGCCTGTCATCGTCGGGCCCGGTGTGCTGCCGCCTTCGGGCGCACCCAATCCGATGGCCGATGCCGCGGCCCGTCGGAGGTCCTCATTCGCCTCCTTCGGAGAGGCGATCTCCAACTTCGCGGCGAAGCCCCCCTTGAACCAGTTGCACCCCGACGCGCTCGAGGCGTACGTCAGGGGTGGGTTCGTCGAGGGGGCCGAGGGTCGGGTCACGCTGCGATGCACTCCGGCCACCGAGGCCGCTGTCTTTCGTGGCGCCGCCGAAAGCGGCGCCTGGGACCTGTTGCCATCGCTTGACGTGCCGGTTGCCGTCGTGGCCGGCCGGGACGAAGACGCCGGGCCGGTCGCCTTCGTCCCGGCGGCTCTGGCGCAGCTGGAGCACGGCACCTTCGTCGATCGACCCCAACTGGGACACTTCGGCCCCCTGGAGGACCCTTCAGGTGCGGCACGGGACATCACGGCGTGGGTCGAAGCCACCGGTGACGAGGAGAGAGGCGGACTACCGTGAGGAACGAGGCCCTTCTGGTCATGGATGTGCAGAACGGCGTGGTCGATCGATTCGCCGAGCAGGCGGAACCATTGCTGGGCGTCCTCGCCGAGACCATTGCTGCGGCGCGGGCGGTGGGGGTGCCCGTGATCTACGTGCGCATCGCCTTCCGGGTCGGAGCGCCCGAGGTGAGCCCGAACAACCAGGTCTTCACGAATCTGGCCCGGACGGGCGCCTTGGGCGAAGAGGAGCAGGCCACCCGGGTGCACCCGGCCGTGGCTCCGCATCCGGGGGACATCATCGTGACCAAACGGCGCGTCGGCGCGTTTGCCGGCAGCGACCTCGCTGTCGTCCTGCGATCACTCGACGTCGACTCCCTCGTGCTCAGTGGGATAGCCACCAGCGGCGTTGTCCTCTCCACGCTGCGGCTGGCGGCGGACCTTGATTTCGCGCTGACCGTCCTGTCGGATGGCTGCGCTGACGCCGATCCCGAGGTCCACCGGGTCCTCATGGAAAAGGTGTTTCCCCGCCAGGCCGCGGTCATATCCGCGGCCGAGTGGGTGGCGCGTGTGCAAGGAGGCGGACACGACGCAGACTGACGCGGCCGGCGTGCGTCGCCGGCCGCGTCGGGGATCAGATCCCGGGAAAGGCCTTCCGCAACTCCTCGAGGTCCGTCGCGTGGCCGGCGATCGTCGGGGAGTGGGCTGGGTCGAGCCGGCCGTAGACGAGCCTGACGAGCGCCTCGCCGGGCAATTCGAGGTCGGGTGCCTCCAGCGTGGGCCGGGGTGACAGAGCGACGCCGTCCGACCGCAAGGCGATCTCGAAAGAACGCTCCGGTTCCTTGGTGCGGACGGCGAGGGTCCGTTCCGTGCCGGTCGGTTGGCCGGCAAAGCCGGCCATCATGGCCAGCGTGCCGATGACGAGTTCCGCTGCGGCGGTCGGGATCGTCGCCGAGTCGTCGAACGTCACCTCGATGTCCCAGGTGTGCACGGCGTGCTCGTTGAGGCGTAACCCGATGAACGCGGTGAGATCGATCTCCGTAGGGCCCATGGCGAACCGCAGCCCGGCTGCCTCGCCCGGGGTGATCGAGGCGAGTCGAGCCTGGAGTGCCGCATCGGCTCGCAACGAGTCAGCGGCCTGCGCATCAGGATCCTTGGCGTTCCATTCGTCCCAGACTGCCTGCACGTCGACGTCACCGTCGAGGCGCAGCCGGGTGATGTCGGCACCGGAGCCCAGGTGCGACAGGACCTGGGCCACCGTCCACTGGGCGGGATAGGCCTGCTGGCGCAGTTGTTGCGGGGTGAGCGAGTGGACCAGCACGGCGAGACGTTCGACCGACGACGCCAGGACCTCGCGTTGGGTCTCCAAGGTCACGCCGAGCTCTCCGCTGGCGGTCGGCTCCTCGTGATGGTCGGATGTCACTTTTCGACCTTATGCGTCGGCAGGGAGCATCGATGCAGTGGTTGCCGCCAGTTTCGGTGGACGAATGACCGCAATGCACGTGGCCACCTCGAACGCGCTGGTGTACCCGTGTGTCGTGGCTATGGCAATGGCTCGCGTGCCCGCATGCCCGTGCGCAACGGCCGCCGGGCCCGCCAGCCTGGACTTGGCCGACGAGATGGCGATCATCGCCAGCACGGCCAGGCCCAAGGCGCCCCCCACCTGCTGGGTCGTGCTGAGCAAGGCCGAGGCCAGGCCGGTCTCACTTGCCTGCACGCCGGAAACTGCGGTGAGGGCGAGGGGAACGAACGACAATCCCAACCCGAGGGCGATGATCACCAAGGGTCCGATCAGGTCGAGGTACCCGCTGGTCACACGCAGCCGGGTCAATCCAGCCAGCCCGATGACGATTCCGGCCGGCCCGACCAGGCGCGGGGGGCGGATGCCGATGCGACCCACCAGCCGTGACGACGTCGAGGCGGCGACGACGATGCCGGCGGTCATCGGCAGGAAGCCGAGACCGGTCGCAATCGGGCTCCAACCGAGGACATTCTGCAGGAACTGGGTCAGGAAGAAGAACATCGAGAACACGGCGGTCCCGATGCACAGCATCATGGCGTAGACGCCCGACCGATTCCGGTCAGCGAAGATGCGGAACGGCACGAGCGGTTTCGTGCTGCGAGTTTCGATCACTCCGAAAACCGCGAGCAACACCGCGGCGAGAGCGAGCGGGATCTCGGTCCCGAGACTCGTCCAGCTGTGCTCGGAGGCATTGGACACTCCATAGACGAGGGAAAGCATGCCGCCCGTCGCCGTCAACGCTCCCGGGAAGTCGAGGCGTCCCGCTGTGGTCTAGGAGACTGTTGATTTAATCGGCGGCACGTCTGCGGCCACTGTCAAACGTGGTCATATTCATCATCCCGTGCATTTCTATCGCCTCTACAGCAATTGTGAAGGACTGTGGAAAACATGGCCTTCGTCGAATGCGAATAAATCATCATGCCCCTAGCTGCGGTGGATCGTCGGGACTGCCACGTTGACGATCGTGCCGTCCACTACTGCCCGGTGCGTGCCAACCCCTGTCCTGATACCGATGACCGACCATACGGGTGCAACTTCGAGCTGTGCGATTCTTACGAGTCGACCACGAAGGGGATGTGCAGGGATTTGGCCGCTCTCCTCTTGGTGTGCTCGCCTCGACGGTCATAGCGGGCGGTCGCACCAACGCGTACACGATTCGGATACTCAATCGGAAATTGGCGTCGACGGCTGACGGACCTGTCGGCGGCGGAGGTCGCGCCCCGCAGATCCTCGTCGTGACTAGACGCGGCGATAGATGAATAAGCCGTCCGAGACGGCGGCAAGTGAGAAATGCGTGTGCAGATACGTCCTCACGGCAGTTCCGATGTCGACTTGTTTCGACACTGGAGCAAGGAGAACCAGTCCGTCAGCACGATGGAGCCAGCCGAGCCAGTCCGATTGGACCTTTTGGTCAGTGGCGTCAGAGGCCGAATGAGAGCTTCCATTGCCATCGGTGAGTTCGGCTCCGTCGACGTCAAGGATGCGCGGGCACTGCGACCTGTAGAGGTTGTATCGGTTCGCGAGGATCACGGGCGCGTAAGCCTCGCTAATGACGCATGCGCTCGGCGGGAAGAGCCGGTCGAGTGCCGCAGTTGGAAGGGGTTCTTTCTGCTTGTCGACGATGTCGTGAGCCGACATCAGAAAAAAGCCCAGCATCGCCACGACGATGGCAACTGTCAGGAGTGGTCTTGCGAGGGGCAACAGTCGAACCGCCGTCGCGCTGAGAACAAGCGCCAGGAAGGGCGTGAAAAAGCCTCCGTAGTGGGATTGAAACTCTGGCGCGAGCAGAAACGATGCACCAACGACCACAACACACGCCATAGCGCAAGCGTCAAGATTGGTGAACGTGCGGTTCGGATCGACTCGCCTCGCGTACAGGATGGAGCCCAATATGACCAAGGCAAGAATCACCCAAAGCGCGACGGGGACCCAGATGGATGGAGCAAAGCGCACTTGTGCTGTCCCACCGAGAAGATTCATGAGCCGAAACTTCTCGGAAACGAATCCGAGGTGCGACCGTGTCGCCTGGGTGACGATCACTTCTCGAACGAACTTGGCGGGAGCCAGGAGGAAGAAGGGCAAGCAGACGACCCCAAATCCGCCGATACCCCCCCCAACAAAGTGCGCCAGACATCGTCGCCCGCGCGATGCTGCAAAGACGAGAAGCACAATCATGGGAAATACGCCCCAGAGTTTGAATGAAGTCGTCAACCCCAACAGCACACCCGCCGTCAGCCATCGAGTGGCAGACGAGGTCGCAATTTCGGTGTCGCCGAAAACGGTCAGGAAGCCCAGCAATGTGCCTAGGACGAGAAGGGACTCGAGAAGAATCGTGTGGTCCGCTGTGCGCGTGTCCACGAAGAACGCGAACGTTACTAGGCAGACCAGAACGCCCACCCAATGACGGCGTCGCACGAGTCGGCCAAGCAACCCGACGTTCACGACGCCTACGATCACGAAAAATATGCGAGCCACCTCGAAACCGATGCGGTTGTCTGTCACGCGACCGAGCAGAGCGAACGGGGCCATCAAGAGAGCAATGCCGGGAGGTTGGACGTCTATGTATGACCGATAGGGAAGGAGTCCGTGAGAGAGTAATACGCCTTCGCCGTAGTACAAACCGTCATCGATTTCGTTTTGACCCTGGAAGACGCCGAGACGGACTCCTTTATATATCAAGAGGAGACCGAGGGCGAGCGCAGTAGTTGCCGTCAGCCAAAAGGCAGGTCTCGGCCAGCCGCGGCCAACCTCGTCGGCCTTCCCGTTGGCGGCCACCGGCGGATCGCTACCAATCAACACCCCTTGTGCGTCGGTCATATCCGTCCTGTTCATGAGCACTGGGTTCCGCCTCTTGCGTATCATAGATATGTGGGCGCGCGGATCGGCGAACGGGTGTCAATTGCTGAAGCAGTAACCCGAGGACGTGGCCTGGTGGGATCTGGTGGACTAGCGCCACGTGCTCCTAGTCCATGGTCACCTAGTTATTCCTGGTCGGCACTAATCGTGCCACGTTACTAAAGCGTTGCTCTCGTCCAGGACGATCATCAGCTGCGCGGCCGAGATCACGGCCAGGGCGAGCCCGAGATGCGTTCCCCGCGTGGTGCCGGTGTGCTCAGGATTCCTGGTGACGGACAACGCTTCTCCTCGCTACCGCACGGCCGAGCTTGTTGGTTGGCGCCGGGGAGGGCCCGTCGGGGGTGGTGGCCAGCGGCACGATGACGTCGTTGATGACCTGCTGTGCGAAGTGAGCGTCAGGCATCTCTCCGGACATGAGCAACTTTCGGAGCATCAGGGCCGGGTACACCGACACCAGCAGGTCGAGGTTGCGGTCAGCCGCCACTTCTCCCCGTGCCACTGCATGTTCGAAGACGTGCCTCAGGCTCTCGGTGTGGGGATCAATGAGACGTTCCCTGAACACCCGGCGAAGCTCGGCGTCGCGCGTCAACGCCGAAACGAGACCCATCATCAGCTGGGCGTCGAGCAGATTGTCCGCACTGGCCGAGCCCCGAGCGATGCACTCGAGGTCGCCCAATAACGACCCCGTGTCGGGAAGGAGCGGGGCGCCCTTCAGGCCGTGGAGGGCGTCAACGACCAGCTCGGCCTTTCCCGGCCATCGACGGTAGATGGTCGCCTTGCTCGAGCGGGCGCGGGCCGCCACGGCGTCAATGGTCAGGCGGTCGTAGCCGATCTCGGCCAGGAGCTCGATGGTGGCCTCGCGCAGGGCGGCATCGCGGTGGGGGTCGAGTGCTCGGCCACGATGCTGACCCGCCCCTTCGGCCTTCCTCGTCATCGTCGGCGCAGGCACGTCGCTCTCCCTCGGCAGGTGGAAAACTAAACGGTACGGTATCGTACCGCACGTGCCAGGGCTCCCGAATTCGATGCGGGGCCGGGCGCCTCAGCGACGGCGAGGGCCTCTCACGTGTCGATGGTGTAGTCGATCACTCCCCGGATCACTTCGCCCGCATGCATGGCCGCGTAGCCATCGTTGATCTGCTCCAGGGGGTACGTCCGGGTCACGATCTCATCGAGCTTGAGGTGTCCTGATTGGTAGAGGCTCAGGAGGCGCGGCACGTCCTTGGACGGCGACATCATCCCGTAAAGACAACCTTGAATGCGCTTCTGATACATCGTCAACTCGAAGAGGGCGGCGGGGATACCGACCTCGCTCTTCTTCCCCATGCCGGTGACGACGAGCGTGCCACCCTTGCGAATGGAGGAGAAGCCCTGCCCGACGTCTTCACTCGTGACGACGCCGATGGTGATGATGGTGGCGTCTGCACCCTGTCCATTCGTGAAATCCAAGACGTAGTCCCTCGCTTCATCGATGGTGGCGAACGCGGCCGTCGCTCCCAACTTCAGCGCGGTGTCGCGCTTCAGGCTGACCGGGTCGACGGCCACGACGTGGGCCGCGCCCGCATGGGCTGCGCCCTGCACCGCGTTGATGCCCACCCCGCCGACGCCCATGACGATGACCACATCGCTGGGACCAACGTGGGCCGCGTTGACCGCGGATCCCCAGCCGGTCGGGACGGCACAACCGACCAGGGCCGCCGTCAGCAACGGGATGTCGCGGGCGATCTTGATGCACGACCATTCGGGGAGGATGCTGTGCCGTGCGAAGGCACTCAAGAGCGAACCCTGGCCGACGTCGGTATCGCCGATGTGCATCCGGTAGGTGCCATCCATCTGGGACCCCGTCATCAGCAGGGCACCGCAGTCGCAAAGATTCTGTTGGCCACTGGCACACCAACGACACTTGCCACATCCCGGAATGAACGAGGTCACGATGTGGTCGCCCACTTCGAGGCTGCGCACGCCCGGTCCAACCTCTTGCACGACGCCGGCGCCCTCGTGGCCGCCGCAGTAGGGGAGGTGACCCAACTGCATGTCACCCGTCGCCAAGTGGTCGTCCGAGTGGCAGAGCCCACAGGCGGCGAACTCCACGAGGACCTCATACTCCCTGGGGCCGTCGAGATCAACCTCGACAACCTCCCACTTCCCCGGCTGCTCGAAGAGCACCGCGGCATTGGTCTTCATCGTTCCCCTCCCAACCTCACGCGTCGTTGCAAAGATAGCAATGCAGCAGGCGATCCGCTGGAACGGCGGGGCGCCCGTCACATTCGACTCGCTCCATTTGTCATATCTGTATGACCCACGTGCATCACGCGGCGCCCGACGACGATCAGGCTCGTGGCAATGTGGGTTGGCAGGCGCACAGGTGTGCGGGGAACATCCCCCGGGCGGGCGGGGTTGAACAAGCATGCACGGCACGACGAGTGCTGCATGTCCGCATCCATCAATCAGTGAGGCACACTTTTCTGAATGACTGACGTGACTGACCCACTCGACGGCACTGACAACGGAGGCACGCTCACGCCCAGCGGACGGCGGGTTCCCGATTGGGTGATCCTGACCATTGCCTGCGTGGCGCAGTTCATGGTCGTGCTCGATGTGTCCATTGTCAACGTCGCGCTCCCGTCCATCGGGCGGGACCTGCACTACAGCCCGACAGGTCTCCAGTGGGTCGTCAATGCCTATGTGCTGACCTTCGCCGGCTTCTTGTTGCTGGGCGGGCGGGCCGCCGATCTCTTCGGCCGGCGGCGGGTCTATCTCTTCGGTCTCGGGTTGTTCACCCTCGCCAGCTTGGCCGGTGGCCTGGCCCAGAACGCCGCGTGGCTCACCACCGCACGGGCGGTCCAGGGAATCGGAGGGGCGTTCTTGTCACCCGCCACCCTCACCATCATCGTCACCACGTTTTCAGGCGCCCGCATGGCCAAGGCCCTCGGCGCCTGGGCCGCCGTCGCCGGGGCCGGAGGTGCGGTCGGTGTCATCCTGGGCGGGGTGCTCACGGCCGAGATCTCGTGGCGGTGGGTCTTGTTCGTCAACATCCCCATCGGCGTCGCCGCGACCGCGGCGGCGCTCATCTATCTGACCGAGGCCACACGCCACGTCAGCGACGACAAATCACCCAAGCTCGACATCGGGGGAGCGATCACCGTGACCGCCGGGTTGGGGGCCCTCATCTACGCCATCGTCGGCACCGACACGCATGCCTGGGGTTCCGCGTACACCTTGTCGATCCTGGGCGGTGCCGCCGTGCTGCTGGCGGTCTTCACCTTCCTCCAGCTCAAGGCGGCCCACACCCCGCTCGTGCCGTTCCGCCTCTTCCGCTCGCGTTCGGTGTCGGGGTCCAACCTCGTCATGTTCCTGGTGGGCGCCGCGTTCTTCTCCATGTGGTACTTCCTGTCCCTCTACCTGCAGAACGTCCTGGGCTATGGGGCCCTCAAGACGGGCCTGGCGTTCCTCCCATGGCCATCGCCATCATCATCGGGGCCCAGGTCAGCTCACGGCTGTTGCCGAAGATCGGCGTGCGGCCCCTCCTCCTCGCCGGCACGGGACTGCTCGTGGTGGGCTTCGGTTGGCTGGCCCAGATCGGGTCCCAGAGCCACTACTGGGACCACGTCTTCGGCCCCGGCTGCATCATCTCCTTGGCCATCGGGCTGCTTTTCACGCCGCTCGCCTCGGCCGCCACCTCCGGTGTGCACTTCAGCGAGGCCGGCCTGGCCTCGGGGGTCCTCAACACGGCACGCCAGATGGGGGGCTCCATCGGGTTGGCCGTGCTGGCCACGATCGCCGTCGACCACACGCGCGCCGTTCTCGGCGGGGGCCACGGGTCTGCCGCGACGGCGGCTGCGTTCGCCTCCGGTTACGCCCGGGCCTTCGCCCTGGCCGCCATCCTGGGAATCGTCGCGTTCGCCGCCTCGTTCATCGTCCCGTCCGTCGGGCCCAGGCGGTCGCTGGAGACGCCGGCCCGGAAGACGGTGGAGGCAGCGGTGGACGGTGAGGAGGGGCCAGTGCCGATCCTGAATCCGGTGGAGCAGAGGGGAACCGACGTGCAAGTCGAGCCGGCCTGATGCCCACCGACACTGCTCACACCGACGGCCCAGCTCACACCGATCCCCCCGGAGCGCCCCCCGATGGGCGCACGCTCGAGACGTCTGCGCTGGTGGCCCGCCTCGGCGATGTCTCCCAGTGGGACCTCGAGGTGATCGACTCCACGCAGATCACGCCGAGCATGCGGCGGATTCGCTGCACGGCACCGGGACTGGCCCAATTGTCGTACCAACCGGGCCAGGACGTCATGCTGACGGTACCAACACCGGCCGGACCCTCCTTCCGCCGTCGCTACACCATCCGGTCCTTTGACCCGGACGTCCCGGCCATTGCCATCGATGTCGTCCTGCACGGGGACGGGCCGGCGGCGGCCTGGGCCGCATCCGTGCAGCCGGGTGGCCATATAGAAGCCATAGGTCCCCGGGGCAAGATCACCGTGGACCCCCACGCCGACTGGCACCTGTTCGCCGGCGACGACTCGGCGCTTCCGGCCAGCTTGGCCATGGCCGCGTCGTTGCCCGAACCCGACCGGGCCATCGTGATCCTCGAGGTCGATGGAGCCGACGACCAGCAGCGCACCTACGCGACAGACGCCCGCGAGCTCCCCGTGCACTGGGTGCATCGGTCCGGCGAGGGCCCCGAGTCCGGAGTGCACCTCGTGGCGGCCCTGGCCGCCGTGCCACTTCCGTCCGGTCGTGGCCATGCCTATCTGGCGGGCGAGCTCGGCGTGGTGGCCGCAATGCGACGGGCCCTCCTGGAGCGCGGCATGGCGGCCGAGCAGATCTCCGCCAAGCCCTACTGGCGGGCCGGAAGGGCCAATGCAGCCCACGGTGAACCCGAGCGCCCGTAGCTTCTCGTAGGCTTCCGGGATGCGGTGACCGCCGGCGGCGATCGCCAGTGGGCGCGCCGACCGGCGACGCCGGTGGAGACCAGGCCCAAATTGCCTGGCGGACCACACTACCGATAGACCAAGGACTCCAAAAAGGCACTCGATGGGGGCAAAAGAACCGATGGACCTCAAACCTGGGACTCGCTGGGCCAGCCAAGTGTGTGACACCGAGGTGATCGTGGTGCGCGCGGCGGCGCAACCGGTGAGCCTCCAATGTGGCGGGCACCCGATGGCGCCGGTCGGCACCGACAAGTCGCCGGACGTTACCCTTGACCCGTCCTTTGCCAGCGGCTCGCTGATCGGCAAGCGCTTCGCCGACCCCGAGAGTGGCCTCGAGCTGCTGGTCACAAAGGCCGGCGCGGGCACGTTGGCCATCGACGGGGTGGCCCTCCCACTCAAAGAGGCCAAACCGTTGCCCTCCTCGGACTGATCCTGCTCCCGTGCATCTGAGCTCGCTCCTCGAAATCATGGCCGAGGCCCTGCCCGATCGGGTCGCCGTTGCTGCCTGCGACGCCGGCGACCTGACCTATGGGGGGCTCTTGGACACCGTCCGCGCCGTGGCCCGTCACCTCCAGGACCAAGGTGCGGAGCGGCTGGTGGCAGTGGACGTCAACTCCGAAGCGGTGCCGGTCGGCCTCTTCGGCGCCGCCCTGGCGGGAATTCCCTACGTGCCGGTCAACTACCGCCTGGCCGATGCCCAGCTCGTGGCCATCTTGGAGCGGGCCGCCCCCGGCCTGGCCGTGGTCGAATCCTCCGTCCCGGCGCGCCTCGGCGAGGGTGTCCCCGGGCTGTCGATGATGAGCCGGGGCGCCTTCTTGGCCGCCGACGGACCCGAGCCTGCCACAGCCGGGGGAGTGGACCCCGAGGATCCCGCGGTCCTGCTGTTCACCAGCGGGACGACGGGCGAGCCCAAGGCGGCCGTGCTACGCCACCGCCACCTGACCAGCTACGTGCTCGAGACGGTGGAGTTCATGGGGGCCGACCCTGACGATGCGGCCCTGGTGAGCGTCCCGCCCTACCACATCGCCGGCATCGCAGCCGTGCTCACCTCGGTGTGGTCGGGCCGCCGTCTGGTCTATCTGCCCCAGTTCTCGGCCGAGAGCTGGGTGGACACCGCCGCGCGCGAGGCGGCCACTCACGCCATGGTCGTGCCGACCATGTTGGGGCGGATCCTCGAAGTGCTGGCCGAACGCGGCGAGAAGCTTCCGGCGTTGCGGCACCTTTCCTATGGGGGTGGTCGCATGCCCATCGCACTGGTGGAAAGGGCTCTCGACCATTTGCCCCACGTCGGCTTGGTCAACGCCTACGGGCTGACCGAGACCAGCTCGACCATCGCGGTGCTCGGCCCCGAGGACCACAGGGACGCAGCCTCTTCGAGCGAGCCCGAGGTGCGGGCCCGACTGGGCTCGGTCGGGCGCCCCTTGCCCAACCTCGAGGTCGAGATCAGAGACCCCATGGGGGTGGCCGTGCCGGCAGGGACCCATGGCGAGATCTGGGTGCGGGGTGATCAGGTCTCGGGCGAATATCTCGGCCGGGGGGCGGCGCTGTCCTCCGACGGCTGGCTGGCCACCAACGACGGGGGTTGGCTCGATACCGAGGGCTACCTCTTCGTCGAAGGTCGCCTCGACGACATCATCGTGCGGGGCGGGGAGAACCTTTCGCCGGGCGAGATCGAAGACGTGCTCCTCACCCATCCCGACGTGGCCGACGCCGCCGTGATCGGGGTTCCCGATGAAGAATGGGGNNCTGCGGGCCTGGGTGGCCGAGCGCCTCCGCTCCACCAGGGCTCCACAACGCATCGAGTTCCGGCCCGAGCTGCCCTACAGCGAGACCGGCAAGCTCTTGCGCCGGGTCCTCAAGGCCGAGATGAGCCCCGGGCCGGGCGGGTCCTAACCGGTCACTTCGTCGACCAGGCCCCATCGCAGCGCCGTGGCGGCATCGACGGGTCGGCCGCTCAGCGCCAGGAGGGCCATGCGATGCCGACCCACCCGCCGCGTGATGCTGGCCGTGCCACCGGCGCCCGGGATGAGACCCAGGCCGATTTCGGGTAGTGACGCGGTGAAGTCGGGGTGAGCCACGACCCGGGCGGCGAAGGCAGGCAGCTCCACTCCCGAACCTGCACACGGCCCGTGCACGCGCGCCTCGATACGGGGACCGAGGGCAGCGATCGATCGCCCGATGCTCGTGGCCAGTCGCACGACATGGGCTCCGGCCGGATCCGTGAAGGTGCCGAACTCGTCCAGGTCGCCCCCGCTGCAAAAGGTCGGACCCTCCCCGCGGAGCACGACCTCGGTGAGGGAAGGATCGGCCGCAGCGAGTGCCAGGCCTTCGAGCAGCCCGTCGCGGAGGGCCCGGTTCAGGGCGTTGCGCACGTGTGGTCGGTTGAGGACGAGCTCGAGGCGGTGGCCCCGGCGCACCACCTTGACCGCCGGTCCCGGTTCGGGCCGGCTTTCTCGCATGGGGCGGTTGGCCCGCCACTCCTTGAACTCCGCCCCGGCCTGCAACACGGAGTACGCGGCGGACTCCGCCACCAGGGCCCGGCCCAGCGACGGCGATCCCTCGCGCAGGCACAGGACGAGCGTGATGGCGGCGATGGGGTTGCGTTCCACGACGGCGACAATGTCGTCGACCGACGCCACGCCGTCTTCTGGCGCCACATCGACCAGGACCGGGGCGTCGCCGGCGCTGCGATCAACCGCCACGACGATGCAGGGCAGGGACGAGAGCCGGTCAGCCACGCTGCTCTCGGTCGGGGTGCCGTCGGCCGAGGTGAGGACCATGAGGCCGCCCGGATCCGAGAGTGACTCGGCCGCGAAGGGCGAGCACGCGAGCGCAGCCAGCTCGCCGTCGGAGGTGTGGAGAATGCGGATGTGACGACGCTATCTGAGACCAGCGTCCCCACCGGGTGCCGCCGGTGGCAGGATCGAGCGGTGGATGCACGAGGCTCGGCATGGGCGGCCAGCGGCGCCATGATCCTGACCGGTCGCCCCGAAGGCCCGCCCCTGGGCGCGCCGTCCGCCCTGATCGACCTGGTCGATCGGGCGACATCGGTGTTGCACCGAGGCAGTGAACGCCTCGTGTGCGTCGATGGTCTGGCTCTGCTCGGCGAGCGGGCCGCCCTGGGCGATCTGTCCCGCGGCGGCGCCATCAGCTGCGGCGGCGGGGCACGTCTCGTGCCCGCCCGTGATGGGTGGTTGGCGGTCTCGCTCGCCCGTCCCGACGATGTCGCTGCGCTCCCCGCGTGGTTGGGTCGTGACGTCCCGGGTGAGGATCCTTGGCCGATCGTCTACGAAGCCGTTGCCCTCGCCCCCATGGCCGCGCTCGACGAGCGGGCCGGGCTGCTGGGCCTGCCGTGTGCCGCCGTCGGTTCCGTGGGGCCGTGCGCCCACCCGGTGTTCGACCTTCCCGTCGAGGCGCTGCAGGTACGGGGAAGCGACGAGGGCGGTTCCCCTCCGGTGGAGGACGTGACGGTGGTGGACCTCTCATCTTTGTGGGCCGGGCCTCTTTGTGGGCAACTGCTGGCTGCCGCCGGCGCGGACGTGATCAAGGTGGAGTCGACGGCGCGTCCGGACGGGGCGCGTCGGGGGCCGGCCCCTTTCTTCGACCTGCTCAACGGCGCCAAGCGTTCAGTCGCGTTGGACCTGGCGACTCCGGGCGGCCGCCGCGATCTGGAACGGCTGATCGCGGCGGCCGACGTGGTGATCGAGAGCGCACGACCGAGGGCGCTGGCGCAGTTGGGCCTCGACCTCGACGATGTCCTGAGCCAGCCCGGCGGGCCACGGGTGTGGGCTTCGATCACCAGTCACGGGAGGCGACCGGCACAGGCACAGCGGGTGGGATTCGGTGATGTGGCGGCTGCCGCCGGCGGCCTCATCGCCCCTGACGACGATGGCCCCTGCTTTCTCGCCGACGCCGTGGCCGATCCCCTTTCGGGTCTGGTCGCCGCCGCCGCCGTGCTCGAGGCGCTCAGGGTCGGGGGGCGCTGGCTCATCGACGCCGCCATGGCGCCGATGGCCGCATCCGTGGCCGGACCCCTCATCGACGTCAGGGGCCTGCGGGCGCAGCCTCCACGGGCTCGGGAGGCCAGCCGCCATGCTCCTCCGGCAGGGGGCGACACCGAGGCCGTACTGGGCGAGCTCTGGCCATGAAAGTGGACCGGTGAGCACCCTCCTTCTGCGTGAGGCCGAGGTCGACGGGGGAAGGGTGGACGTGCGGATCGAGGGTGACCGCATAGCCACGGTGGCCCCTCCTCGCACGGCGTCCGGCGCCGACGTCGAGATCGAGTGTGCGGGGGGCGCGCTCGTTCCCGGTCTGCACGATCACCACGTCCACCTGTTATCGATGGCGGCGTCCGGCGGCTCGCTCGACGTATCGAGCCAGCTGGACGAACGGATCAGGGAGGCCCACGGGCGCGCCCTCCCTGGCGCGGCCATCCGAGCCGTCCATTACGACGACGTGGGGGAGGGGCCGTTGGATCGTTGGCGTCTCGACGCGCTCGCCCCCGGTCGTGCCGTACGGGTCCAGCATCGCTCGGGGGCGTTGTGGGTCCTCAGCAGTGCCGCACTCGCGCAGGCCGGCGTGGCGGAACAGGTCGCCGTTCGGGGAGGCGCGGATCTGTCGGATCGGGTCGCGGCGGGGATCGAACGTGACGTCGGGGGTAGGCCGACCGGGCGCCTGTTCCGACTCGACGCGTGGCTGCACGAGCGCCTCGCCCCCGTTGACCAGACCGACCTGGCCGCCGTCGGCCGCCGCCTGGCGTCCTTCGGCATCACCGGCGTGACCGACTGCACGCCGACGGCGCAAGTGGACTACTTCGAAACGCTGGCCCGGGCGGTGCGCACCGGAACGTTGCCGCTGACCGTCGTGACCACGGGGGGTCCCGAACTCTGCGACGTGGTCCCACCCCCCCCGCTTCGACGCGGGCCGGTGAAGATCCTTGTCACCGACCACGCACTCCCGTCGTTCGACGACCTCCGCGCCTGGTTCACGCAGGCCCACCACTGCGGACGGCCCGTGGCGGTGCACTGTGTGACCCGGGCCGCCCTCCTCTTGGCCCTTGCGGTCTGGCACGACGTGGGGAGCATGGCGGGAGACCGTATTGAGCATGCGTCGGTGACGCCGCCGGAGGTGATCGCCGCCATGGCGGAACTGTCGCTCACGGTTGTGACCCAACCGGCGTTCCTTGCGGCGAGGGGGGACCTCTACCTGTCCGAGGTCGATCCGGGCGATCGTCCGGACCTCTACCGCTGTGCCTCCCTGCTGGCGGGTGGCGTGGCCGTGGGTGGGAGTACCGACGCGCCGTTCGGCCCCGATGATCCGTGGATCGCCGTGCGCGCGGCCAACGTGCGACGTGCGCCGAGCGGCCGCAAGGTGGGATCCGACCGGGGGTTGGGGCCTGCGGCCGCGTTGCACCTCTTCCTCGGTCCTCTCGATCGTCCCGGCGGCGCAGCCCGTCGCGTCACGCCGGGGGCGCCGGCGGATCTCTGCCTGCTCGACGTGCCCTTGGAGACGGCCCTCCGCGATCCGTCGAGCAGTCATGTCGCCTTGACCGTCGCCCGTGGGGCGCCCACCTTCACGGCCTGAATCGTCGGGGATGGCGGGGACCCGACATGCTTTACTGTGGCAACCAATAAGGTCCACGTGAGCCGAAGCGAGCGGCCCGGGACGGAGTCGAGACCGAAGGATGAGGCGGTAGATGGCAAGCGAGGGACTGCACGAAGCAGCCGATCTCCTCGACGAGGCCACGGTGGACCATCACCGGGCCATGACGTCGTTGTGCGAGGAGCTCGAGGCGATCGACTGGTACGACCAGAGGGTCAACGCGACAGCGGACGCCAGCTTGGCTGCTGTCCTGGCCCACAACCGGGACGACGAGAAGGAACATGCGGCCATGACACTCGAGTGGCTGCGTCGTCACGATCCGGCGCTGGACGCGCAACTACGCAAGTTCTTGTTCACCACGACCGAACCCATCACCGAGGTCGGGAGCACCGACGTCGGGGCGGGAGCGGACGTCGAGGGTGCGCCGGGTTCCGGCAACCTGGGGTCATTGGGAATCGGGAGCCTCAAGGGAGTGGAGCGATGAATCACCTACATCGGGACCTGGCGCCAATTTCGGAGACGGGATGGGACGCGATCGACGACGAGGCCAAGTCGCGTCTCACCCCTTATCTCGCGGCGCGCAAGCTGGTTGATTTCGCCGGTCCGCACGGCTGGGCACATTCGGCCACCAACCTGGGGCGGATCGCCACGATCAGCGGGCCGTCCGAGGGCGTCAGCGCGGCGCAGCGACGGGTACTGCCCCTGGTCGAGGTGAGGGCGGAATTCAGCCTTTCGCGCGTGGAACTCGACGACGCCGATCGGGGTGCCACCGATATCGACCTGCCCGAGTTGGACGAGGCCGTGCGGCAGATCGCCATCGGGGAGAACGTGGCCGTGTTCCACGGATACGAGGCCGCCGGCATACGGGGCATCACCGAGAGCACCTCGCATGCTCCGATCGTGCACGCGCAGGACATGGCGAAATACCCCAACACGGTGGCCCAGGCGGTCGACACCCTTCGCCAGTCCGGCATCGAGGGCCCCTACGGGTTGGCCATCTGCCCGAAGACCTACACCCGGATTGTGGAGACGACGGAGCACGGCGGTTATCTTCTTTTCGATCATCTGCACCGGATTCTGGGAGGCCCGCTGGTATGGGCGCCCGGCGTGGACGGAGGAGTCGTGGTGAGTCTGCGCGGCGGGGACTTCGTCCTTGATTCGGGGCAGGATCTCTCCATCGGCTACCTCGATCATGACGCCGATGTGGTCCGGCTCTACCTCGAGGAAAGTTTCAGTTTCAGGGTCGTCGAGCCGGACGCCGCAGTGGCCCTCCTCTCCGAAGGCTAGGAACTGCAGCGGTCCCCTAACCATGGGCGCTCGCCGTCCAGTGCGTACAAGGCAACAGCGAGCGTGTCCTGGTCGGCTTTACTGGCCTCGTTGGGTGGCACCCCGATGAGATCGGGCCGGTCCGCCGCCTGGGCCGCGAAGTTCCACGTCGCTTGGCTGAACTGGAAGGCCCCCCGATAGAGGCCGTTCGGTGACACCGCCTGGTAGTTGCCACCCGACTCCGCCTGCGCGACGCAGGCCAGGAACGGGTTGAGAGCGGGGTCGGTCGAGTTGCCGGACGTCGCTGCTCCGCCCGAATGCGAAGGAGCAGTGGATGAACCGCTGCGCTGCACCGCGGTCTGTTGCGCCGTCGTCACGGCGGCGACCGCCGCGCGCGACAACGCCGCACCCTGTTGCGCCACCGCCACTGCGAGTTGGCCTGTGACCCGCGCCTGCACCGCCTCCATCTGCGCTACCGACGCGGTGGCTTGGGAGAGGTACGAAGCTTCTTGCACCTGCTCTGAGCGATCCCGGGCACGTTGGCGGATCAGCGTCTGCTCCGTGGTCGCGGCGCTGCGCTGCGCGGTGTGGAGTCGATCGACTGCTTCGTTGATGTCGCCGATGCTGATGGTGGCGTATTCATTGGCTGACTGCACGGTGCTGACATTTTCTGTGAAGAGCGCGGCGCCGGATCCCGACGAGACGGATCCATTCAGGATGTAACTCTCGATCGCCAAACGGCGCACCTCGTGGAGTCGTTGTGAGATCTGCAGACGGTCCGTCTTCATGTGCACTCGCAGCGACGCGATGGCGCGTTCGTCGTGCGCGACGTCAGCTGATGCGACCGAGTACTGCTGTTGGTACGCCCCCGCCTGAAGCTGCTCTTGGACGAGCTCCTCGGAGATGGTCCTCGCTTGCGCCTTCAGGCTGGCTGTCTGATCGGCGCCGGCCGGTGCGCTCCACGTTGCGCCGGCGAGCGCACCGGCGGAGATGAGCCCGACCAAGAGAGCCGACCGCGGGACGATCCCCGCGCCGGATCCGACTCGAGTTCCCGACCTGGCACAGTGCACGACCTGGAGAATTTAGCCTTCTTCCCGCATGTTGTCCTGCGGTGACCAGCACTTCAGGCTCCGCACGATCGTTTCGAAGGGCTCCACAGGCACGCTTCGTGCCTGATTCCGGGGGGCGCCGGCCGGCTCAGAGCCACGCGCTGCGGGTCGGCGGCATCGCGCTCTGGCCTTCCGGGGTCGGCCTCACGCCGAGCACTTGGTGGAGCGATATCCCGCCATCGTCGAAGCCGTTGGCCGACGCCGCCATGTAGAGATGCCAGACGCGTGCGCGCTGTGGGCCCACCTCGGCTACGGCTTCATCCCAGTTCGACTCCAGGTTCGCCACCCACGCCCGTAGCGTGCGTGCGTAGTGCTCGCGCAGTGACTCGACATCTCTCACCTCGAATCCCGCCCGCTCCATGGCACCTACTACCTGGCCGACATCGATCAGTTCCCCGTCGGGGAACACGAAGCGCCCGATGAACGACCTGCGTCGCATCCGGGAGCCGCCAATGCTGGAGATGGCATGGTTGAGCAGTCGGCCGGTGTCGGCGAGCAGCGCGTGGAGCGTGGAGAAATAGGCCGCCATCTTTTCGGCGCCGACGTGCTCGAACATGCCCACCGACGAGATGGCGTCGAAGCGCTCGCCCCGCACATCCCGGTAGTCCTGCACCCTGATCTCGATCTGCTCTTCGAGCCCGGCTTCCTTGACGCGCAGGCGGGCCAAGTCGAGTAGGCCATCGCGTGGTCCGAGCGAGCTACCGTCCCAGAACTCGAAACGGACGGGTAACCGGCCGCCGAAGAGCGACCCCAAGAGTGGTGCGAGAGCGGCGGCCGCGCTCTTCGTTGGTGGCGCCGTCCCCGCTTCGCCGCTCGGGCGGTCGGCCGCGGGCACGGTCGCGTGAGACGAATTCATGACGTCGAGTTCCATGGGCCCCTCCTTCGCCTCATGCCGTCGAGGTGGGTCGGTCAACCCCGCTCGCCGGGTCACTCCATGCACGGTACGGATACCGTCGTCGATGTTATTGGCACGCCTCGGGCCGCGTGCCCTCAATGTCAGCGCTCCAGCGCGCGCCTGGCGTTCAGCGAAATCTCAGGAGGGTGAGAGAGGCGGGGGGGTGTTGGCGGCGAGCTGCTCCGCGCGGGCGCGCTGAGAGAGAAGCTGGTGGTACTGATCGCCGTCACCCTTCATCCCGCTGACCAGAGGGGAGTGGGCCAGAGAGAACGCGCCGAGGAACATGACAAGGAGCGAGATGGCCTCCAACGGTCCCCATGCGCCACCGGTGCGCAAGTCGTCGCCGAACAGGCCCACGCCGATGAGAATGCTGGCCAACGGGTCAACCATGACGAGCGTGGACTGCGACGCCACGATCGGCCCGGCATGGAAGGCGTTCTGCGTCAAGAAAACGGCCAGGGCTCCAAAGAAGATCAGGGCATAGGTCTGACCGTGCCGGTAGAGCGAGACCCAGTCCTTGGCCGCGAAATTGGAGACCACTTTGGTACAGGCGGCCGTGAACGCGAAGCTGACGGCCGCCGCCGTGCCGAACATGGCCGCTCGCCACCAGCGGGGTCCGCGCCGTGCCAGGACGACGGCGGCGGCGATGCCGGCGCTGCACGCCATTCCTGTGATGAACCAGCTCCAAAAGGAGGCGGAGAGGTTCCCGTTCTCGGGGTGGGCGCAGTACAGGAAGCCGGCGAGGCCGCCGACCGCAGCCAGCGAGCCGAGCCACTCACGCGACCCTACGGTGAAGCCCAACCAGATGGAGAGCACCGCCACGAGGAAGACCAACTCGAGCGTCAAGATGGGTTGCACCTGCGAGAGCCGTCCGAAATGCAGGGCCACGGCTTGGAGGATGAAGGACACGATCATCAGTGCGAACCCGAGGAGCCAGACGCCCCGGCGTACGGCGTACGTCATCAAGCTGAGTTTCAGCGCCTTTTCGGCGGGCGCGTCCTCGACCCCCATGCGTTGGAACACGCTGGTGAGCGCATTGGCCAACGACGCGCCAAGCGCCAAGATAAAGACCATCGAGATCCGCTTTCGTCCTAGATACATGTATTATGCAGGTATCTAGCAATAGTGTACCGGGAGCCGGGAGGTGAAGGCCGATGGACGTGCCGCCCGCTCCCTGTGAGTCTGACACTATCGGCGTCATCGAGCTCGAGTTGCTGAAGCTGGTGCGCCACCTCGAGACGTTCGGCCGCCGGAGCTCGCTCTACCGGGAGGTGGACCGGGCCGGGTACCTCGTCCTGCGCACCCTCGAGGCGACGGGGCCTATGAGTACAAAGGCCCTTGCCACGACCTTGAACCTTGATGCCTCGACGGTGACCCGGCAGATCACCGCGCTCGAGGGCGCTGGCTTCGTCGAGCGATGCCCGGACCCGTTCGACCGTCGTTCGTCGACCATCGTCTTGACCGAGGAAGGGCACCGGACGATGGCCGGAGTCGAGCGGGAACGCCGGCATGGCATGGAAGCATTGGTGAGCGACTGGCCCGAGCACGACAAGGTGACCCTCGGTCGCGCGCTGCGTAGGTTGAACATCTCGCTCGTAGAAAGTGGGAGAACGTCCAAGGACGTGGACTAGACACTGGGTATGGCCGCTCAGTCCCATGAGCATGCACTCGACGTGCCGGGGCCAGGACCCTTGCCTCGAAGGCGGCACGTGGGTGTGATCTTCCGCCGGGCCTGGCCCGTGCTGCGGTTCCTGCTCGGTATGGCCATTGTCGTCCTGGCCTTCTGGGCCCTGTCCTCGCATCGTGATGAGCTCTCGGGCTTCTCGCAGGTCTTCCTCAACCTCAAATGGTGGTGGGTCCCCCCGGCCCTCTTCGCCGAGCTGGCCTCGTTCGTCTGTTTCGCCGGTCTGCAGTATGAGTTCCTGCTGAGTGGTGGCCTCGCCTCACCCGAGGGAGCACTGCTGAAGATGACCTTCGCCTCACAGGCCATCACGAACTCCCTCCCCGGCGGGACCGCGTTCTCCGCCGTCTACGGGTTCCGCTGGTTCCGGCGCTTCGGAGCGGACGACACGCTGGCTGCGTGGTCGCTGGTCGGAACCGTGGTGGCGTCGATCGTGTCCTTGTCGTTGGTGGCAACCGCCGGGCTGGCGCTCGCCGCCGGCGAAGGGGCCTCACTCGACCTCATCCCGGTCATCATCGGCGTCTTCGTCGTCACCATGGCGGCCGGCGCGCTCTTCATCTATGAACGACCCCTCGCCTTCGTCGTGCGGTGGGGCATTCGCTCCTCACGCAAGCTGGTGGGAAGGCCGCGTGGCGACGTGGCGGCCAACATCCAGCGGATCGTCGACTTGGTCACGACGGTGCGCTTGGGACGGCGCCAGATCGTTCGCATCCTGCTCTGGGGCTGCACGAACTGGTTGTTCGATTGCGGCTGTTTCGCCCTGATGTTCCTCGCCGTCGACTCGACCATCCCCTGGAAGGGCCTTCTCCTGGCCTACGGGGCCGGGCAACTGGCGGCCAACCTTCCGTTCACTCCAGGGGGGTTGGGAGTGGTGGAGGGGAGCATCACCATCGCGCTCGTTGCCTTCGGAGGCTCCCAGGACTCGACGGTGGACGCCGTGCTCATGTACCGGGCCATAAGTTTCTGGCTTGTCCTGATCGTGGGCTGGGTCTTGTGGGGCCAGCTGGCCCTTCAGGTCAGAAGAGGACGCTGGCATCGTCAGGCGCTGCGCGCACCCGTTGAGGCCGAGTTGCGCGGTGACGATCCGAGCGGGCCCGCGCCTGCGGTCGGTGACGAGCCCTCGCCGGTGGTGGAGGGGTGAGGGTCCCGAGGCCGCGGGGAAGCCGGGCGGGGCGGCGGGTCATGGGCGGCCTCGTCGGGTGCCTGCTCGTGGCGACCCTCGTGGCCGACTGCACCACGGCACGGAGCGACCTGGGCACCTCCGTCAGCTCGTGCTACCTGGCGCTTCCGACTGCGACCACGGCGGTCGATGGGCACGGGCATCTCCTCGGGGTACAGCGGTTCACCGTGGGAGCACTGAAGCAGAAAGCACCCGCCCTCTACCGGGACCTGATTTCCCACCCACCGTCGAGCGAGGGGGTCTGCGTCGTCGCGTTCGGTGGAACGTTCCGCGCCTCCGAGGTGTCCGATGCCCGCGGGCGTCCCTCGGGACACCTGGCCGTCGTCGTCTCCACGACACCCGGGAACCACGTGCTGGGCACGGTCATTTTCGCCCACCTTCCACTCCGATTCGGTCACACCCACGCCGGCTGAGCGCCCTCGGTTCGTGGCCGGCCCCCGTGTCGGATACCAGGTGGGGTCGATATGCTCAACGACGGCGCACTGCGCTGATCGGTTATCAGGCGGCTCTGGTCCAAAAAGAGGCGAACCGCCTTAGTCGGCTTCACCCGGGAGGACGGGAGAGGGCGGTTATGACTGATGCGGTCGGGGCTTCCATGCCCATGGGCTCGACGACGCCGAGCGGGATCGCGGTGGACGAACGCGGATCGCCCCACGACGGAGCCGGATCGCCGGCGTTCGTGCTGAGCGGTGGGGGCAATCTCGGAGCGCTCCAGGTAGGAATGCTGTACGCCCTCGTCGAAAGCGGGCTCCGTCCCGGCATGATCGTCGGCACCTCGGTCGGCGCCATCAACGGCGCGTTCTTGGCCAGCCGTCCTGATCTACCCGGAATTGCCGAGATGGCACGACTCTGGTCCTCGCTCCGTCGCAAGGACGTGCTGGGGGTCGACCTCGGCACCCTCGTCGGAGGATTTCGCGGGAAGCCGCGTCATCTTTTCCACTCCGCATCCATCCGCCGTATCCTGGACTCTTTCGTCACCTTCCGTCGTCTGGAGGACGCTCCTATTCCCCTCACTGTGGTGGCCACCGCGCTCGGCACGGGGGAGGCGGTCGTCCTCAACTCCGGAAATGCGACGACGGCGCTCCTGGCCAGCAGTGCCGTGCCACGACTCCTGCCCGCCGTCGAGGTCGATGGGAGGCTCCTCGTTGACGGTGCGGCGGCGGCCGATGTGCCCGTGGGCCTAGCCCTGTCGCTGGGCGCACGCGACCTGTATGTCCTTCCGACCGCGCCTTCACAGGTGGCGACATTGCCCGAGCGGGAGCGTGCGGCGGACGACGACGCCAATGGGGCGATCGTGCGGGTCATCCCGCCCCCCGACGTGCGCATCCCGCTGGCCCGCCTCGGCCAGTCGCAGGACCTCGTGCGGTTGGGTTACGAACAGGCGCGCGCCTGGCTCGAGGGCGCGCCGCTGCCGGGGGAGCTCAGCGCGCGCAGCGGACCGCGGTTTGCGTACCGGCCGCCGATACCCGCTCTGGATCAGTCGTCGTAGGGGAGGACGCCGCCGGTTCAACGTGACCTCGCCGTCGGCCATGGGATGGATGTCCGCCGCGGAGGCCGTACCCTTGTCGCCTCGTGGCCCTCCTCGTCGAT
Source organism: Acidimicrobiaceae bacterium (assembly GCA_003160635.1). Classification (GTDB taxonomy): domain Bacteria; phylum Actinomycetota; class Acidimicrobiia; order Acidimicrobiales; family RAAP-2; genus Bog-473. The sequence continues at coordinate 29,974 of PMLV01000070.1, forward strand.
CTCCAGCACGTTGCCGTCCGCCGGGTCGACCGCGTCCTCTTCGAGGGACTGTCGCTCACGGTCTCGGACGGGGACCGGATCGGGGTGGTGGGGGTCAACGGCACAGGGAAATCGACCCTGCTGCGGGTCATCGCCGGCGCCGAGCGTCCCGAGGAGGGCGAGGTTCGCCGGGGAAGGGGTTCCCGGGTCGGCTTTCTCGCGCAGACCCCGACATTGCCTCCCGGCACGGTTCGAGCGGCGGCCGGTCGGGGGTGGGAGGCCGAAGCGGCCCTCGAGCGCCTCGGCATGGGATCCGCCGCCGACGTCGACGTCCGGTCGCTCTCAGGCGGGCAGGCCAAGCGGGTCGCGCTGGCGCAGGTGCTGGCCCACCCGGCCGAGCTCCTCGTGCTCGATGAACCGACCAATCACCTCGATCTCGGCGCCGTGGCATGGCTCGAGCAGCGCCTCCTGACGTTCCGCGGTGCTCTGGTGCTCGTGACCCATGATCGTCATCTGCTCGACCGGCTCATCACTCGCATGGTGGAGCTCGACCGGGGGAGCGCCTACGTGCACGAGGGTGGCTACGGCTCGTATCTCGAGGCCAAGGCAGAGCGGGAAGATCAGGCGGCTGCAGCCGAGTCGACCCGACGGAACCTGGCCCGGCGTGAACTGGCCTGGCTCAGGCGGGGCGCCAAGGCGCGGTCGCGCAAGCCGCAGGCCCGGATCGACGCCGCAGTGCGGCTGATCGAGGGTGCGCCCGCCCCTGCGGTGCGGTCGGCCGAGCTGGAGAGGCCGAGTGACACGCCCCGTCTGGGCGACAAGGTCATCGAATGCACCGGGGTCGGGTTCCGCTACGGCGACGGGCCCATGGTGCTCTCGGGCGTCGACCTCGTGCTCGGACGTCGCGAACGATTGGGCATCGTGGGGGCGAACGGATCCGGGAAGTCAACCCTGGTGGATCTCTTGGCCGGACGGAGGCATGCGACAGTTGGCTCGATCGAGGTTGGACCAACGGTCGTGGTGGGCTACTACGACCAACTCGGCGTGGAGCTCGATCTCGGGGCCCGGGTACAGGAGCTCGTGGTGGGGCCACACCGCTCCACGCCCTCGCCGGCCGACATCGAGCTCATGAAGCGCTTCCTCTTCGTCGGTGAATTGCCGTTCGCCCGGGTGGGGACGTTGTCGGGTGGGGAACGGCGGCGGTTGCAACTCCTCTTGGTCATCGCCAACCGTCCCAATGTGCTGTTCCTCGACGAGCCGACGAACGATCTCGATCTCGACACCCTGCGCATCCTCGAGGACTTCCTCGAGGATTGGCCGGGAGCGCTGGTCGTGGTCAGCCACGATCGGACCTTCCTGGAGCGCACGACCGACCGTCTGGTGGCCGTCGCACCCGACGGATCGGTAGCGGAAGTGCCGGGTGGTGTGGACGGATGGATCGCTCAGGCACAGACCGGCGATGTCCGTCGCGCCGGCTCGCTGCCGGCGCCGGCGAAGCCGGCAAAGGCAGTGCCCACGCGTGGCACGGCGGAGGGACGGGCCTCCGCCGGACGACGGTTACGTGAGGCGGAGAAGACGATGGTTCGGCTCCAGGGGCAGAGGGACAAGATCACCGACATGCTGATCGGCCTGGAGGATCACGTGGAGATGCGCCGGCTGGGAGGCGAACTGGCCGCGGTCCAAGCTGCGCTCAGTGAGGCCGAGGACACCTGGCTGGCGTTGGCCGAAGAGGCAGAGTCATAAGCGGGAGGCCGGCTCAGTCTGATGGATGCCGGGCTCCCGCGGCCGCATCCGTCTCGCCCGCACCCGCACCGACAGTCTCCGCAAGAAAGCCTCCGGAGTCCAAGAGGAGTTGATCCACGGCCCCGGCTTCGAGGGGTCGGGCGAGGAGGAAGCCCTGTCCCGTGTCGACGTCTGCCGCTTCGAGCTGCCGGCGCTGGACATCGGTCTCTATTCCCTCGGCGATGACTTCGAGGCCGAGTGCCCTTCCCAGTTGGACGAAGGTACGCACAATCGCCGCAGACTTTTCCGCATCTCCGATGCCCGATACGAAGGAACGGTCGATCTTGAGTATGTCGATGGGAAATTGTTGGAGGTACGCCAGCGACGAGAATCCGGTCCCGAAATCGTCGATGGCCAATCGCACGCCGATGGCCTTGAGCATCTTCAGCCTCGTCACGGTCGTGTCGACGTCTTGCATCAGCGCGGACTCGGTGAGTTCGAGGACGAGGCTGCCGGCGTCGAAGCCACTGGTGGAGAGCGCGCGATAGACGTCGTCAACGATCCGGTCACGTTGCAGCTGCTTGGCGGCGACGTTGACCGAAACCACGAAACGATGACCGCGCCCGTGCCACGTGGCCCCTTGGCGGCAGGCAGTCTCGAGGACCCACTGGCCGACAGGAACGATCAACCCGCTGGCCTCGAGGGCGGGGATGATGTCATCGGGTTGCACCACTCCTCGAATGGGATGGCGCCACCGGAGGAGGGCCTCGACACCCGTGAAGGTACCGCTGGAGAGATCGAACGTCGGTTGGTACAGCAAGAAGAACTGCTCTGCGCCGAGGGCGCGGTGGAGATCCACGTCGAGACTGCGATGATCGTCGACGGATTCCAGCATCAACGGCGTAAAGACTTCGGCCCTGTCCTTTCCGGCCGCCTTGGCGCGGTAGAGCGCAATGTCGGCATCGCGCAGCAGTTCTTCCGGGGTCGTCCGCTCACCCGTGGCGATCCCGATGCTGGCCGTGATGGACAGGGGGACGTCACTGCCGGCGATCTCGAAGGAAGGTTCGAGTACCGCGAGGATGCGTCCTGCCACCGCTTCATCCCCGCCCGATTGGGTGGCACCCTCAGTCAAGACGACGAACTCGTCGCCACCGAGGCGTCCGACTGTGTCACCCTCGCGCAGCACACCTGACAATCTGGCCCCCACCCGGACCAAGAGCTCGTCACCGGACCGATGACCCAACGTGTCATTGATGTCCTTGAAGTTGTCGAGGTCGAGGAAGAGCGCAACCGGGATGGTGCGCTCGCGTCGGGCGCGCGCCATCATCTGCGCGATCCTGTCAAGGATGAGGGCGCGGTTCGGCAATCCGGTGAGAGGGTCGTGGAACGCCTGATGGCGCAGCTCGTCGGTACGCTCGGCCACGAGTTCCAGGGCCCTGGCCCGGCTCGTACCCAACACATAGAGCAGGAGCGCCAAGAGCACGCTGACCGTGATGCCTCCCAACAACAGGTCCAGCGCATGGGAGTTGGAGAGCACCCCACCCTGGGTCCCCGTTCCCAAGACCTGCACCTGCCAGCCGTTGGAGAGATGGATCGACGTCGACTGCGCGCCGGGCGGCACGACACCGGCTTTGAAGGCGACGGTCGAGGAATCAGAGGCAGAACGGAATGCCACAGCGGTTGCGGGGTGGTGCGCCAGGGCGGCGGCCAAGAGGACCCCGGGGACGATGGTGGTGCCCGTCCAGCCCATGATGGCGGCCCGGCGCGCCGCGACGGTGCCGGGCACGACACCCCCGCGATAGATGGCCGCGCCAATCGCCAGCTCCTCGACGTTTCCCGGCTTGTAGGGCAGATAGACCTCCTGGCCTGAATCTCGCGCCTGCGTCAACACTGAGACCAGAGCTGACTGGCAGTAGTCGATGCCGTCTGGAACCGCGGTGGTGCGCGAACGTGCCACCGCGGCGAGGCAGTAATACGGGCGACTCCCGGCGGGAGCGACGGCAAAGGACCCCTTGGCGGCCAGGGGGCCCGAGGGGTCGGCGACCTGTCGCGCCGCGTAGCTGCTCAGCTGCGATGCCGGCACCAGCTGGATATCGAAGATGCTCTGTACTTCGGGATAGCGGTCGAAGGCCCGCACCGACCTCGTCCACGCGAGAAAGTCGGCCTCGGTGGCATTGGGATTTCTCACGAGCACCGCCCCGGTACTGATGCTGAGATCCTGTTCGTGCACGATCGCCTGTTGCAGCGTCGACCCGATCTCCGTCGCAGAGGCCAGAAACACCTGGCGGGACTTGTCGCGGTCATTCCGTGCCACGTTGCGGGCTTCGACACCAGAGCCGATGGTGCCCGCGAGGAGTACGACCAGGACTATCGCCACCCAAAATTTGCGAAGCGTTCTCACCGCTGCGGTCCGTTCGTTTTTCTTGCGACCCCGAGGGGTCGTCATGGCGAGGGAGTATTCAATGCGCCCAGCTTGCACTCAGAGAGACGCCGGACGACCCACTGAAACCCAACAGATCCACAACTCTGCTCCGTAACGGCTGGTGAGGGGGCGTGAGCGGGCAGTGGAGAGCCACCCCGGCGCCGTCGAAGGGTGACTGCCACGACGGCGGCCGCGGCACGCGTTCACGGCGACGGTCGTCGCTTCTCGGCCGGGGAATTTCGTTCGCCTTTCGCCGTGGTGACCTGGTTACCCGTGGCGAGCAGGGCGAATTGGGTTGTAGTTGGGTTTGGGTGGTCCGTCTGGAGATTCTCGGCGGTCACGCTTGTCCCCATGAACTTGGCAACCTGCGAGGCGACCGTCGGAGCGCCGCTATGAAGTTGAAGCGCAAAGACAGGGATGACGCCGCCCCGGCTGCCGATAGCGGCACCGCGGACGACCAGGCCACTGCAGCGGTCCAGGCATCGGCTCCTCTGCATCCGGTAGAGGAACACGCGTCCGGTGCATTCTCGGAGGAGAGGGGCGGCTCCGTCGCCGTCGCCACGACAGAAGACTCGGGTGCTACCCCCCCGTCTGCTGGCCGCGCCGGCCAGCAGCTCGGTGACGTCCTTGTCCTGCGTGGCCTTGTCACGCACGCCCAGGTCCAAGAGGCGCTGGAGATGCAAGCGGCGTCCGGTGAACGACTGGGCGAGCTTCTCGTCGAAATGGGCGTCCTCGAAGAGCGGAGCCTGGTCGACGCGCTGGCGGAGTTCTTTGGCATGCCGGTGGCGGACCTTCGTCGGTACAAGCCCGACCCAGAAGCTCTCGCCCTCATTCCTGAAGACGTTGCTCGTTCGAACATGGCTATGCCGATCAGCCTGCATGACGACGGGCTTCATGTGGCGGTGGCCGAACCGAGCGATTCCCTCCGTTTCCTTCTCGCAGAGAAGAGCGGTCATCCGGTTCGGCTTCTGCTCGCCCCGATGAGCGATGTCATATGGGCCATCGACAGCAACTATCGGGCCATCGGCGGCGTAGCCCAACTCGTGCAGGCGTTCGAGGTCGTGGAGGGCTCCCGCAAGCGCGTGGCTGATGCCGCCGCCCCGGTGGTTGTCGCCGACGATGCTCCAGTCGTTCAGGTCGTCGATCGCATCTTGACCCAGGCCATGCGCGACCGTGCGTCCGATGTGCACATTGAACCATCAGAAGAGGTCGTCCGTGTGCGCTTCCGAATCGACGGGGCGCTCAAGGAGATCCTCGTGCTCCCAGCCGCCATGGGCCTCGGGTTGGTGAGTCGCATCAAGATCATGGCGGGAATGAACATCGTCGAGCGCCGCCGCCCTCAGGACGGCCAGCTTACGACAACGGTCGACGGCAAGGAAGTGGACGTCAGGGTGGCCACCACCGCCACCATCTGGGGCGAGAAATGTGTCATGCGGATTTTGGACAAGACCCGCTCCGTCCTTCGGCTCGATGACCTCGGCATGCCTGTAGATACCCACGCCAGGTACTCGAAGATCGTTCGGGCTCCCTTCGGCATGGTGCTGTGTGCCGGTCCGACGGGAAGCGGGAAGACCACGACGCTCTACGCCACGCTGAGCGAAGTCAACAACCCGACTCTGAACGTCATGACGATTGAGGACCCCGTCGAGTACGTGTTTCCATCCATCAACCAGATCCAGACGAACGACCAGGCGGGTCTCACCTTCGCTACCGGTCTGAAGTCGATCTTGCGCCAGGACCCCGACGTGATCCTCGTTGGCGAGATCCGGGACGTGGAGACCGCCCGGGTTGCCGTCCAATCAGCGCTCACTGGTCACTTCGTGGTCTCGTCCCTTCACGCGACGGATGCTGTGTCTGCGCTGCACCGGTTCCTCGATATGGGGATCGAATCCTTCCTCATCGCGTCATCAGTTCTCGCCGTTGTCGGGCAACGTCTCGTGCGACGAATATGCCCGTCGTGCAAGGCGCGGTATACCCCGACCGCCGAAGAGCTCGCATTCTACGAGGACAGCGGTGGACCGGAAAAGGACGTGTTCTACATTGGGACAGGCTGCAACTTCTGCAGTGACACGGGGTATCAGGACCGGATCGGCGTGTACGAGTTACTCGAAATGACTCCGGAGATCCGACGTCTCATTGTGGGATGGGCAACCCAGGAAGAGTTGCGCAGCCTTGCCCAAAAACAGGGCATGCGCACACTGAGAACCGAAGCGATCAATCTCGTTGCCGAGGATATAACAACGGTGGCTGAAGTGATTAGGAGCATGTACACACTATGAGTAAGAACGCGACAATGTCCAAGTTCCGCTTCAGCGCCCTCGACGCCACCGGCTCGCAAGTTTCCGGTGTCGAGACGGCGATGTCGACCGGCGCAGCACACCTCGCTCTCGTTCAGCGCGGTTTTCAGCCCTTGGAAGTGACCGAAAAGAAGAGCATCCTCAAAATTGAAGTTACGAAGAAGAAGGTGCCGCGCAAAGAAATCATGCACTTCTCGCGGCAGATGGGCGTCTTCATGAAGGCGGGGATCCCGATCATGGAAGCTCTGGAGGTGATCGAGACAGAGACCACAGAGAAGCTCATGAAGAAGGTCATTGTCGAGATGATCGAGGACCTTCGGGCTGGTGACACCTTTGCGGCCGCGGCGAGGTCACACCCCGAAGCCTTCCCGAATTTCTATGTGGGCATTCTCGAATCGGCCGAGCTAACCGGAAATCTTGATAGCGTTCTGAATCAGCTGGCTGACTATATCGAACGCGATGTCGAAGCTCGCTCAACTCTTACTTCGGCTCTCATCTACCCGGCTGTCGTCGCCGTCATGTCGGTCGGGGTCGTTGTCGTGCTGGCCACCTTTGTCATGCCGCGTTTCGTTGTGTTCTTCAAGTCGCTGCATGCAAAGCTCCCGCTGCCCACTCGTATGTTGCTGAGCGCGTCAAGCGGCTTCTCGCACTACTGGTACGCGATCTTGGGCGCGATTATTGTGCTGGTGGTCGGGTTCGTCTCCATGCGTCGATCACAAGGGGGGCGGGCGATCCTTGACGGACTGTTGTTGAAACTACCGGTCCTTGGGCTCCTGGTGCAGGCTGCGGTGCTCGAACGCATTTGCCGGGTCCTCTCCTCGATGCTCAGGGCCGGCGTTGACCTGCCCCAAGCAATGTCCGTCACAGCGGAGGCTTCTAACAACGCCGTGTACCGCAATGGGATCAACACCATTCGGGAGCAGATGATGCAAGGTCAAGGTCTGGCTGATCCATTGGCGCAGACCGGCCTGTTCCCGGGCGCGGCGAGGCAAATGTTCCGAGTCGGCGAGGAGACCGGAACGCTGGATATCCAGCTCGAGACCGCCGCGACGTATTACCACCGTGAGCTCGAAGTGAGGGTGAAGCACTTTACGAGTCTCTTCGAGCCCGCGGTCATCATTTTCATGGGTGTCGTCGTCGGGTTCGTCGCCGTGGCCCTCATCTCTGCGATGTACGGCATCTACAGCCAGGTCAAGACGTGAGGCAGCGGGCCTACGGAGTGCCCCGAGTCGGTCCGACGCCGTGGCGGCGATGCCCCGGCGAGGCCGAGACGCGCGACGAGGCTGGCTTCACCCTCATCGAACTGATCATCGTCACCTTGATCATTCCCGTCATCATCGGTGCGATCACCTTGGCGCTCATTTCGGTGTTCTCGCTGCAGGCTGGAACCTCGGGTCGTATCGCGGACTCGGGTGATGCTCAGGTCGTCTCGTCCAACTTCGAAACGGACGTGCAGAACGCCTCGCTTATCACCTCTGCCTCCACAGGTCTATCTCCTCAGTGCACGCCGGCCTCTCCGATAGCTGGAGGAACCCAGGTCCTCGGATTGCAGTCTCCAGCCAATGGGGGAACCGTGATCTCTTACGAAGATGTCGCTAACGGCAACGGTGGTTACAGTCTTATGCGATACGTCTGTCAGGGCGGCGCCAACTCGTCGCCGGTTAGCTCCAACGCAGTTTCGAGCAACGTACGGATTGGTCAGACAGTGAGCATCACGTGTGACGCGACTCTTGCATCAGCGCAAACGAGCGGCGCGACGTACACCACGTTGAATCTGACTCCCCTGCCCGCAGCGGTAAACATCGGGGACCACATTCAGGTGAGTTCTGGGGGAACCACGGAAACATACGTGAGCACCCAAGCATTCATACCTGGTCCAAGTAATCTTGGAATCTCGCTCACGGTAGGTTCGCAATCTCCGGCCTCAAGCCCAGGCTTCGCAATCGGGTCGCAGGTTGTCGATACCAGTTGGGCCAGTCCCACGAACAACTGTGGTGCCAATTCAAGTTGGATCAGTACGGCCAGCGTCACCGGCGTTACATTTGCAACGGCAGGGGCCGGTAAGAACCCCTACGCCTACAACCTGGTAGCGGTCCCTCGGCCGAGTTCGACCCCAAGCCAGCCCACGACGGTGTCGCCACCCAACTCGAGCTGTGTCTTCGCTACAGGCTCTGGAACGTACACATCATCCCTCTGTTTCGTGGACTTCTCTTCGTGGAATAGCTACAGCGGTACCTCTTCCTCCTCCTGTCCAGGGCAAGGGCTGGCCATGTCAGCGGGCATCACCAACACCTCGTACACGTTGACCTTCTGCATGAATGTGCAGAGTGTGGCAACCGCGACGGGGGCTTCTGTGACGGGCCCGATTGGGACGAATGCGGGCTACAACGGTGTCGCGGCGGTGTCCTTTCCCACCTATCCCGAGGCCTTTCTCGGGAATAACAAGTTCTACACGGTTTCCAGCACCCAACATCCGGCCCTCTACCAGCAAAATTCCGGCGTAGGGAAGACCACGACGGTCACCATCACCAACATCGAGGTTTCGGATACCAATGACGGCACGCCAGCCACGGGTTGGGAACTTGTAACGGGCGACGCTGAGACGACCGACGCAGGTGAGTCACTGACGTGGACGACATCCAATCCGAACACACCCTTGAATCTTCTTCCCAATACTCCGAGCTCTCCGGTCGGCGATGCCTGCTCCAATCCTGTATCCCCTAGCGGTTTAATGGGAGTCAATGTCGTGACATACGTCGGCTCGCAAACAGTGACATGTGCCTCATCTACTTCCGATACCGCTCAGGCTAGGTCGGGAACTGTCATGCTTGAATCCCCAGCCCCATCGCAACTGACGGTCACCATGGTTGGAACTGGCCTCGAGGCCATGTTTCTTGGTGTCCTCTTGCCATCGGGATCATGAGACTCCCGTCCCGTGTCCGTGCCGAGAACGGCCATCGGTCAAGCCTTCAAGAACGGCCGCGCCGATCTGAGGCCGGCGACACCCTCATAGAGGTTCTGCTTGCCATTGTCGTCCTCGGTCTGGCCTCTGTCGCTATCCTCCTCGCCTTTGCCACAACGATCTCGGGTTCGGCTGAGCATCGCAATCTGACAACAGCGGACACAGTTCTGAGAACCGCCGCCGAGGAATCAATCGCTCAAATTCAGCAACAGTCGAGTACGCAATGGGGACAATGTTTAACTTCTCCGTTGGTGTCTGCGTATTCCTGGGTGCCCTCGAGCATTGCTCCTCTTGCTTCTGGTTATACCGAAACGGTGACAGGCGTGAGCTACTGGAGCACGTTGACAAATTCGTTTGTCCAATGGACTTCACCCGGTGCATGTACGTTCAGTTCCGCCACTTCTCCCCAGATCAATTCTCCCTTATTGATCACGATTACCGTCACGTCTCCATCCGGGGTTGTGAGTGCGCCCTTAAGTTTTGTCGTCGACGATCCTTTTGCCCGTCCCATTCCGGCTGCAGGCCCCGCCACCCACTTGGCCTTCGTGAGCTCACCGACCACTGCCACCTCGACCGTCGGAACTCCGTTCGGTTTCCAGCCCGTGATCGCGGTGGAGGACGCCAACAACAACATCGTTACCAAGGCGTTCGCGTCTGTCAGCCTGTCCATTTGGTCCGGGCCCAACGGGTCGGTCTTGTCAGGCTGTACCGCCACCCAATTCAAAGGTGTCGTCACCTATGCCGGCTGCACGCTCAATCAGGCCGGTTTGTACACCCTTTCGGCGAGCCAATCCGGCCTCACCCCGGGAACGAGTGCGCCCTTCACCGTGGGCCCCGCAACGGCCTCCGCGTTCTCCATTATCTCAAACTCGGCGTCGGCCATGGCATCGACCACCGCAAACATGGGGCCCATCACGGTTCAAGAGCAGGACGCATTCGGCAACCCGACAACTGTGGCCGAGACCGTCAACCTTTCCTCGAGCTCCACCGGCACGACCATGTTCTCGGCCACCCCCGGCGGACCCCCCATTTCGTCGATCACGATTCCGGCCGGATCGTCCTCGGTGAGCTTCTACTATGGCGACACCAGTTCCGGGACGCCAACCATCACCGTCTCGGGGTCGCTCACGAGTGATACGCAAACCGAGACAGTGAGCGGCGCGGTTGCGACCCATTTGGTCTTCACGATTTCACCGAGCAGTACTGCGAAAGGCGGCACGGCATTTGGGATTCAGCCAGTAGTCACGGCCGAGGATGTCTTCGGTAACGCGGCTACCGCCGATTCTTCCACTGTCAACCTGGCCATCACGGCGGGTACGGGAACGAGCGGGGCCAGCCTTTCAGGTTGCGGGGAGAGCGAAACGTTCGGCGTGTTTACCTTCACGGGTTGCTCGATCGACAAGATCGGTGCGGGGTACACCATTACGGCAACGGACGGGTCCTTGACCCCGGCGACGAGCAGCACCATCACGGTCTCGGTGGGTTCGGCGTCCAAACTGGCATTCACCACCCAACCTGTTGGGGGAGTAGCTGAGGCGACCAACTTCGTCACCCAGCCCAAGGTGACTGTGCAAGATGCCGGGGGCAATACGGTGACCACTGACTCTGGCAGCGTGACTCTTGGCATCGGTTCTTATTCGACCGCCAACAGTGGGAGCACCCAGGGCGCCCTCAGCTGTACCAGCAACACGGTCAGTGCCGTAGGGGGCGTGGCTACCTTCGCCAACTGCACGATCAGCGGAACCGCCGCAGCCGGTACATATACGTTGAGCGCGGCTCGGAGCGGCTTGACGTCTGGGACCTCATCGGGGTTCTCGATTGTTGCCGGCACTCCGACCAAGCTCGCCGTCACCACCCAGCCGACCAACACGGCCGCGGGGACGAACTTCACCACGGGCGTGTCGGTCGAGGATGCCTTGGGCAACGTGGTCACCTCGTCGTCCGCCCCGGTCACCCTGGCCATCGGGACCACCCCCAGCGCCGGCACCTTGACGTGTGGCACCAACCCGGTCAACGCCTCCAGCGGCGTGGCGACGTTCAGCTGCTCGATCAACAAGACAGGCACGGGCTACACCCTCACGGCCACCAGCAGCGGGCTTACCTCGGTCACCAGCAGTTCGTTCAACATCACCCCGGGTACCGCCGCCAAGCTCGTGGTCACGACGCAGCCACCGGCCAGCTCGACGGCCGGTGTGAAGTTCACCACGGGCGTGTCGGTCGAGGATGCCTTGGGCAACGTGGTCACCTCTTCGTCCGCCCCGGTCGCCCTGGCCATCGGGACCAACCCCAACGCCGGCACCTTGAGCTGCACCACCAACCCGGTCAACGCCTCGAGCGGAGTAGCCACCTTCAGTTGCTCGGTCGACATGGCCGGCACGGGCTATACCCTCACGGCCACCAGCGGCTTCCTCACTGCGGCGACCACCAATGCCTTCAGCATCACCGCCGGGACCGGTGCGCAACTGCAGATCACTTCGAGTCCCATCAACACCACGGCCGGTTCTTCGGCCACGGGCGCCTTCACGGTGACGCTCGAGGACACCTTCGGCAACGCGACGACCAACAGCACGGCCATCACGGTCAATCTTTTGTCGACCTCGGCCGGAAAGAAGTTCGCCGCCACTTCGGGTGGGGCATCGGTCACCAGCGTGACCTTGCCGGCCAACACGCAGTCGGTGACGGCCTACTACGCCGACACTGTTGCTGGGTTCCCGACCATCACTGCGGCGGCCACCGGTCTGACCTCTGATACGCAGACCGAGACCATCACCGCCGGCACTGCCACCCAGCTGGCGATTACCTCCTCGGCTCTCAATATTGCCAATAGCAGCTCGGCCACGGGTGCGTTCACCACAACCCTCGAAGACGCCTTCGGCAACGCGACGACCATGAGCACGGCTATCACGGTCAATCTTTCATCCACCAAACCTAGCGGCGGGACTGCCAAGTTCGCCGCCACTTCGGGCGGGACATCGGTCACCAGCGTGACCTTGCCGGCCAACGCACAGTCGGTGACTGCGTACTACGCATATAACAGAGTTGGCTCACCGGTGATCACCGTTGCGGCCACAACTTACGTCGGATACACAGACCGAGACGATCACGTAGTGAGAGTGTGGGAGAACCAAAGATGACTGACTCGACCAGAAGGGACATGCTACGTTCACAACGTCCACTACGGCATTTACACGACGTCAAGCGTGGAGTCCGGGATCGGACTTCGGCTCATTCGGAAGCTGGACATGACGAAGCAGGTGCTGTCATCATATTGGCGCTCATCTTTCTCGTCGCCGTTGGAGCAGTTGTCGGTTCGCTGGCGAGTTGGGCCACGAATGACCTCAACAACACCACAAAGTTTACGACGGCCCGGACACTCCAATATGCGGTCAACGGTGCGACTGAGGTGGCTATACAGAATATCCGTTATACGCCTCTCCTGGCGACAACGGCTCAAGGTACGCCGGGCTCTTGTTGGGGGAGTAGTTCGGGAGTACAGATCGACAACCAGAACATCGATGTGTGGTGTAGCACCGCGTTTAATCCCGCAAGCGCCAATACGCGGGTCGTTACGTTTGATGCCTGTCTCCATGGCGCCACGGCGTCGGCATGCATCGCGAATCCCTTACTTGAGGCCGTGGTTGCATTCGACGATTACCCCACTGGGCACAGTACGCCGAACTCTGCGGCATGCGTGGCGTACTGCGGCACCAGTATGACTGTGAACAGTTGGGTCTGGGCGCCGTAGGTCAGGCGCGTACTTCCTCGGGTCCGCGCGATTGAGGGAGTTGGCGGGAGCACTGTTCGCACCTGCCCAGTTGTCGGATGTACTCCAATAGTCCTGACGTTGACGATACCGGTGGCATTGTGACCATTCTCGGCGCTGCTGTGCGGGTGACATGATCCGTTGGCGCTGTAGATCCTGATGTGACTTACCGTGCCCTGAGGCTTATGTCTCCGAGCAACGCACGGTGAAGCAAGTTCCCAATGACCTGGAGTTGTTGCCGCACGTTCGTACCAACATGCCTGAATGCCCTTGTCCGAGAGCCACTGTTGGGAGAGCGTTGAGGTTGCGTAGCCGGGGAAGTGATCTCCATGTCTCATCCTTGTAGATGAAGGGGGCAGGCACCCGCCGGCACCTCATCGGAAGCGAGACGGGCACCACCGATTTCCGGCAAGCCCCTTAAACGAAAGGCAGAAAGCAATGATAGAGCGGTATCGCGAAATCCAGCGCCAAAAGGCCGCTGGCGAACGAGAAGATGGGTTTACCCTTATTGAACTTCTCATCGTCATCGTGGTCCTCGGCATTTTGGCCGCCGTGGTCGTCTTCGCCCTGGGCTCTGTGACGGGTTCCAGTGCAAAGTCTGCGTGCTCGGCTGACGCTAAGACGGTCGAAACGGCCGTCGCGGCATTCGAGGCTCAGAATCCAGGAACGGCTGTGACTCAGGCCCACCTGACTGCTGCATCCACCGCCACCCCCCCGGGCACCCTGAAGAGTTGGCCCTCCAACCCGACGCACTACGTTATCGGCCTGGGGACAAAAGCAGGTGCGCCAGCCGATGAAGTTGATGTTGCGCTTGCGGCGACACCAACCACCTGGGTTACCTACGACAGCGAAGGTGCGGGCGGCTGCAACGCAGTCACCTAAGCAATAGAGAGCAACAACCCTGCAAGATGTTGGGAGAGCCCGGCCCTCGGGCCGGGCTCTCCGGCATCACCCTCCTCTTGAAAGAAGCGATTCTGTGAACGACATCGATACCGAGGCGATCTCGCCGTGGCTGCAGATCCTCTGGGACCAGAAGGGTTCCGACCTGCTTCTGGCCGGCGACTCGGCGCCACGGATCCGGGTCAACGGCCAACTCCGGCCGGTCGAAGGTGGGCCGGTGCTGTCGGGTGGCGAGATTGACACCCTCGTCAGGACTCTCCTCACTCCCTCGCAGAAGTCCACCCTCGACGTCGAGCAGGACGTCGACTTTGCCTTCTCTTGGTTGGACCGGGCCCGCCTCCGCGGTAGTGCCTTCACGCAGAGAGGCGAGACGGCCCTGGCGCTCCGCATGATCCCCTCCCGAGTACCGAGCTTCGCCGAGCTCGACCTGCCACCGGTCGCTGAATGGCTGGCCAAGCTACCCCGTGGGTTCGTACTCGTCACTGGACCCACCGGCTCGGGAAAGTCGACGACCCTGGCGTCGATCATCGACCGTATCAACGAGACGCGGGCATGCCACATCCTCACCATTGAGGACCCGGTCGAATACGTGCATCGCCACAAACTGTCGGCGGTCAGTCAGCGAGAGATCGGGCTGGACAGCCCCTCATTCGACCGGGCGCTTCGCTCGGCCTTGCGGGAGGACCCCGACGTCCTCCTCGTCGGCGAGATGCGTGACATCGAGTCGATCCAGATCGCCCTTACCATGGCTGAAACCGGCCACTTGGTCTTCGCCACGTTGCACACCAATGACGCCCCCCAGGCCATCGATCGGATCATCGATGTGTTCCCCGCCTGGCGTCAGGAGCAGACCCGGGTTCAGCTATCGGCCTCCCTCGCGGCAATCGTCGCCCAGCGTCTCGTCCCCAAGATCGGCGGTGGGATGGTCGCCGCCTTCGAAGTGCTCATCGCCACCAACCCGGTGCGGAACCTCATCCGCGAGGGCCGGTCCAACCAGCTCTTGAACATCATGACGACGAACCAGAAAGAGGGGATGCGTACCCTCGAAACAAGCCTGGCGGAACTCATTATCGCCGGCACCATCGCCTACGAGGACGCCCTTGACGTCTCCGCACACCCCAAGGAGCTGGCCCGCGCTCTTGAGGCCGTCCAGCACAACAAGGGCTAAGCGGCGCTATGGCTTCCCGCCGGGGCCCCGACCTTCCGTATTCGATCGTTGCCGGAGTAACCCCATGTGCACCCGGTTGGCTTGTCGCGAGCGCAAAGCTCCATGGCGCCACCTTCGCTCCTGAGGCTCCTCGCGTCCTCGGGTCGTTTGCAGAAGTTCTTGATGAGCGGCCGTCGTTCTCCGTGATCGCGCTGAATGCACCAGTGGGCTATGTAGATGACGTTCACAAAGGCGGGCGAACCTGCGACCGCATGGCTCGGGCTCTGTTGGGTCGCCGTGGTTCGACGGTTCACAATGCCCCGACTCGAGCAAGCCTGCAGGAAGAGGCAGATGTCGCCGACGACGGCCTTGATGCGATCACAAATGTTCTCCTACGTCGCTATCGCGAGGTGGCGGCGGAGATGGCACCTTATCGTCAGCGGACTGTCTTCGAAGTCCATCCCGAGCTGAGCTTCTTTCAGATCAATGGCGATGTCCCGCTTCGCTGGTCGAAGAAAACAGAAGCCGGTATGGAGGAGAGAATCGCACTGCTCAAAATGAGAGTTCCGGGATCCGAGCGGCTTCTTGAGGCCGAGCTCGACGACGTACCCATGTCCCATCTCCTCGACGTTTCGGCGATACTCTGGACGGCGCGCCGGATTTTTGCACGGGCCGGTACTCGCTTACCCAGTGATCCCGAGTGGGACGAAGAGGGGCTACGGATGGAGTTCGTCCGCTAATCGGCCGCTAATCGCCATTCCCAATTTCGTGCTCGCATCTGCACCGATTCCAGCCTCTTGGATTCGGTGCAGTTGGCCATTCCACGTTCCCACCTGCGAATAAGGTTACGCTGGCCCAAATGGGGGTGACCACGGAGGTTGGGGTGAAAATCTTGATCGTCGAGGACGATCCGGACATATGCGACCTGCTCAAGAGGGTATTGGAAGCGGACGGCTACGAGGTCGAGACGGCCACGGACTCCGCCGGAGCCCTCAAGGCGGTGGCTGAGGGGGCACCTGATCTGGTGTTACTCGATGTCGTGCTGGGTGGCGAGGACGGCCGTGACCTACTCGTCAAGCTACGGCAAAAGAGTGATGTACCTGCAGTTTTCCTGACGGGACGGGGCCTGGAGGGGGACCGGATTGCCGGTTTGCGGATGGGTGCGGACGACTACATCGTCAAGCCGTTTTCCCGTGGCGAGCTCTCGGCTCGTATCGAGACCGTCCTTCGCCGGACCCGTTCGTCGTCCTCCCCAGAGGTCAAATCTGCCGCATCCGGCCTCAACTTCGGCGAGCTCAAAATTGACCTCACCACCCGTGAGGTGGAGCGCTCGGGTGAGCTCATCGAGCTGACCGCCATGGAGTTCAACCTTCTTGCCTTCCTCGCCTCATCGCCCCGGCAGGTGTTTTCACGGCAACAGCTGCTGCAGAACGTGTGGTCTTCATCCAGCGAATGGCAGGACGAAGCGACGGTGACCGAGCACATTCGCCGGGTGCGGCGGAAGATCGAAGTAGATCCGGACCATCCTCGGTGGATCACCACGGTTCGAGGTGTGGGCTACCGTTTCGAACGGCGCGGGCCGATGCCCACGTCCTGACACCAACCCGTGGTTGTCGTCTCATCCATTGAGCGACTGAAACGGACGCAGCAATTCGGGGCCGGCGAAGACGGCGAGCAGCGTCCCAATGGCCAGAAAGACCCCGTAGGGGATCTGTTGTTGGCGACTCATCCGTTTCGCGACGATCAGTGACACCCCCAGAATCGCCCCGACGAGGTTGGCCGCGAAGAACCCGAGCAGGGCGTAGCGCACGCCCAGCCAGCCGAGCGCCAGTCCGAGGACGGGTGCAAGCCGGACGTCGCCGAAGCCAAGCAGGCGAGGGCTGATGGCGTTCATGGCAAAGAAGATGACAAACCACACGATCGCACAGAGAGCTGCGATCAGGAGGTCGTGCCAATGATGGGTGATTGCGGCCGCAATCACGAGGAGAACACCGACCAGTGTGAGGACCGGGTAGACGATTCGCTTCGGAAGGAGAAGGTGCTCGAGATCGGTGCACGCCAGTGCCAGCAGGCCGGCCGCCAACACGAGATACGCCGGGAGGCTCCACGAGAAGCCGAACCGGGCCGCCACTCCAGCGAAGAGCCCAGCTGTGGCCGCTTCAATGAGTGGGTAGCGCATCGAAATGGGCGCGCGGCAATTCCGGCACTTGCCGCGCAGGAAGAGCCAGGAGAAGATCGGCACATTGTCTCGCGCCGAGATTGGGACTCCACATGTGGGGCAGGCCGAACGCGGCGACACCACTGACTCCTTGCGAGGTACCCGATAGATAACCACGTTCAGAAACGAGCCAACGATCAGACCGAATAGGGCGCAGTAGCCGACCAAGAGTCCTAACACGGTGGTGCTGACCTCTTCGACTGGTCGTTCATGGCGACGTACGCTACTGCCACAATCCTCATTTTTGATGCATGTTCGTCAGGCGTTCGGAGCTGTTTCGAGGTAACCGATAAAGAGATCCAGGAGTTCGGGGTCAAGTTGCGCCCGACGCCTATGCCTGAGGATTTCGAGGGATTCCGTCTGCGAATAGGCTCGTTTATAGGGCCTCTTGCTGCGGAGGGCGTCGTACACGTCAGCGATGGCGACAATCCTTCCCTCGAGTGGGATCGCGTCGCCGACCAACCCGTGTGGGTAGCCGTTTCCATCGAATCTCTCGTGATGGGACAGGGCCACGATCGACCCCACACGGCGGAGCGGGGAGTCAGCCCCCTCGAGCATTTTGAATCCGGTCTCGGTATGACCCTGCATGATCATCCGCTCTTCTTCCGTCAAGTGCCGCGACTTCAGGAGGATTGCCTCCGGTATGTCGACCTTGCCCACATCGTGAAGTTGGCTCGCAATGCGGAGCGTCTCGACCTCGTCGGATGCCAGGCCGGCCAAAATGGCAAGGCGAGCGGAATGCGCGCTGATGCGGTGCAGATGAGATGCCGTCTCGGGGTCACGCCATTCGGCCACGAGGGCAGCGCGCCGTGCCGTCTCTTCCCGGGTCGACGACCGTGCACGATCCTCCTCGTCGAGAAGGTCAAGGAGGTCGCACACTTCGGCGACACGACTCTCGATGTCAGTTTCCGATCGTGACTCGTGGCTGCGCAGGGCGATCCGCTCGGCTCGTTGACGCAGTGCCCCGACGACGTTGATCAAGATCACATTCGTGTCGAACGGCTTCAAAATGTAACCGTAGGCGCCATGGCGGGTGGCGGGCTCGGTCGTGTGCGGTGAATCAATCGCGGTAACCATGATCACCGCCATGTCCGGGTGCGCGTCGTGGACATAGGCGAGCAGCGTGAAGCCGCTCTCCCCGGGCATCGTCACATCACACAGCATCAGGTCAAATGAGCCATCGGCCAGCAGCTGGCGGGCCTCGGCCGCATTGGAAGCGGTTGCGCACACATACCCGGCGCGCTCGAGGAGCCGGGCCAGGGAGCGGCGAATCGGCTCCTCGTCCTCGACGACGAGGATGTGGGCATCTGACCCTCTCCGGGGGAATGTGATGGTAGAGCTCATGGTGACACCGGTTCGAGCCTGGCAGTGTCCTGATCGCTCTTCGTGAGTGATGTCTCGTTCGACAACGGCAACAGAACGGAGATGGTGGTTCCCGCTCCGGCCACCGTGGAGATCGACGCGCGTCCCCCAGATCGCTGGGCGATGCCATACACCATGGCCAGACCCAGCCCGGTGCCTCGACCCGTTTCCTTCGTCGTGAAGAAGGGCTCGAACGCCTTGGCAGCCACTTCTGGTGTCATGCCCTCTCCGTCGTCCCTGACGTCGATGCGGGCGAATGGACCAGGGCTGAGCTCAGAGACTTCGATCTCATCCAGCTCAACTGTGTCAACCGTCACGGCGAGCATCCCGCCACAGGGCATGGCGTCTCGTGCGTTGATGGCAAGGTTGATCAACATGAGCTCGAGCTCACCGATGTCGGCGATTATCGGGCAGGGGTCTTCAGCCGTCCTGCAGGTCAGTTCGATGTCTTCGCCGAGAGTGGAACGAAGGAGATGCTCTGCGCCGCGGACCGAATCGTTGAGGTCGATGACCACCGGGTTTGTCACGTGCTGCCGGCTGAAGACGAGGAGTTGCCTGGTGAGTCCTGCTGCCCGGCGGGCCGCTTTCTGCACTTCGGCCACGTCCTCCTGTAACTCACTTTCTGGATCAATGGCGTCGGAAAGAAACTCTGAGTAGCTGAGGATGGCTTGGAGAAGGTTGTTGAAGTCGTGGGCGATTCCTCCGGCCAATTGCCCGACCGCCTCCATGCGATGGGCCTGTCGCAGGCGCTGCTCGCTCTGCACTTGGCGCTGAAGAGCCTCATCGAGCTCGGAGTTCTTGGATTCGAGCGCCTCCACAAGGTGGAGGGCCTGGTCACGCCGGGTGGCGGCGACGTCGAGAAGCCCTGCGACGACCAGTGTGGCGACGAGCCCGACGAGGAGCGAGATCCAGGGGAAGGTGTCGGCAAAGTACCCGCCCAGGCTCGCGCCAAAGCCGATGGCCACCACGAGGACCGCACTTCGATGAGGCTTCACGTTGACCACAACGGTGGAGGTGGACTGACGACGGCTGGCACGAGTACAAGCCTGACGGTCAGGAGTCTCCGTGCCCTCCACCGCAACCCAACGGCAACCCAACTTTCCGGTTCGAGAGGTCCGGGAGTCGGGTTCCTTCAGCCATTTCACGAACGGCGGAGCAAGACCCGCTCAACGAGGTGATCGCTTCCTTTCTCACGACGAGGTTGGCCCGGTTTCGGGTGGGCGCCACGTTCTCTCGTAAATTGACCAGGTTGACCTGGTCCCAGACCTGCTGGGCCAGGGATGTGACGTCGTCATCCGAGAGCGAAGCAAAGCGGTGGAAAAAAGAGCCTGGTTCCTGAAGAACCGAGCGCAAGGTGAGGAGTCGCTCCGTGAACCAGCGTGCAACGTCTAGTTCAGCTGCATCCACGTAGATCGAAAAATCGAAGAAGTCCGAGACCACCACGTGGGCAAAGGAGGCCCCTTTGGTGCTCACCTGGAGGACGTTGAGACCTTCCACGATGAGGATGTCCGGACGCCTGAAGACCTGGAGCTCGCCCGGGACGATGTCATAGGAGAGATGGGAATAAACGGGCGTCGCCACTTCTGGCGCTCTCGCTCGAATCGCCGCCAGCGCCTCGACGAGCCTCCGTTGGTCGTAACTTTCGGGAAATCCCTTGCGACCCATGATGCCCCGAGCTTCGAGTGTGGCGTTCGGCCACAAGAACCCATCAGTCGTGAGAAGATCGATCGACAGGCCGCCCGCACTCTTTCGGAGCAGGGCCTGCAGCACTCTGGCCGTCGTGCTCTTGCCGACAGCGACGCCACCCGCAATCCCGATGATGAAGGGCGCGACGCCGCCATCCTCGCCGAGAAAGTCGTCGACCGCGCGTTGCCCCTCACGTTTGGTCTGGGCTGTCAACGAGAGAAACTGGGCCATCGGAAGGTAGATATCGACGACCTCTTCGTGTGAGATGGGTTCCCCTGTCGCCACCAGTTGGCCAACTTCAGCGTCAGACAGATTGGTGCCTGACCGTCGCGCCAATGCGGCCCACCGTTCGCGGGTGAAGACCTCATACCCGACATCTACGGCCGCCGACGTGCGCAATCGGTCATGGGGCGTCATGACGCAACGACGCGACGGGATGGGGGCACACGTGCCCGCATCAGGCCAGATGGCGCGCGATCAGCGGGCCTGCGACGTCGGCCCATGGTCCGATGACTTGGTCGAGATCGTCGAACTGTTGCTCGGTGACATAGAGGCCCCGGGTTGGAGCAACGGCTCCGAGCTCGACCAGCAGGGGGCGGAGGTGCACTTCGACGGCCAGCGCGTGAATCGGCGCGGCACCCGTCATGACGCCGACTGCAACCACAGAACGAAAGGCGTTCGTGGCATAGCCGTCGAAGAAGGCTTTCAAGAGGCCGGTGTAGGTGGCCTTGAACGTGGGTGATGCGACGACTGCGACCTGGGATCCGGCGACGGCGTCCCGAAAGTCGAGGACCCGCTGTGACTCCTGGTCGAACAATTCATTGGCGATGTCGGCCAAATCGATCACCAACCTGTCAGATGTGAGGTCCAACCGGGTTTCGAGAGCATCCGCCACGGCCACGGCCACTCGCATGGTGCGAGAGTTGGCTTTCGGATTACCGACGACCACCGCCATGCTCATGCGTCTTCGCCTTTCGATTGACGTGCCCCGACCACAACACTATCCAGGGCTTTCTCTGCCTGGCCGTTGCGACAGGACGTAGGTAGTCCAGCAACGCCGCACAGCCCTGACGTTCACGTCGAAGAAGCAAGTGGGGGAAGACGCCCACGTTCAGCAGAAGTGGTCGGTACAG
Organism: Acidimicrobiaceae bacterium; assembly: GCA_003160635.1. GTDB lineage: Bacteria > Actinomycetota > Acidimicrobiia > Acidimicrobiales > RAAP-2 > Bog-473. The sequence continues at coordinate 51,565 of PMLV01000070.1, forward strand.
CAGACTTGGTCGTGCCGATTGGATGTCTCGCCCGGTCATCGAGGAGGAGCCACGGCTGCAGTGGTGGGGCGGTTCGGTGCTCCACCCTCGAGGCGCAGCAGTTTCTGACCGAGAATGTCTGACTTCCAGGTCAAGAGTGGTTTGGCCGCGAGCATGACGCCGGTGCTGACGAGCACAACTTGCCACAGCCATATTGGGAGAGGTTGGCCAAAACTCCCAATCGGATACGAGGCGAAGGCGAGCGCCACCACTACCACCCACGCCACCAGATACCAGATACCAGTGCAGGTGTCCATGCCGGACGGACCAGAGAATCACCAGACATACGATCACCATGAGCACTGAGGGCGAATATTCACTGAGAACATGTACCCGGGGGGCCGGGTCAAAGGCCAAGACGACGAGCGAGAGCCAAGCCACCACCTGTCCGCGCAGCTGACCGTGGACGACGTCGAGTATGAGGAGAGAGACGGCAAGGGCCATGAAGTAGTAGCCGAACAGATTCTGTTCGAAGACAAGCCGCAAACTAATGGATGTGGCGACGAGCGAGATCAGCGGGACCGGTTCCAGTAGCGAATTGCCTAGACGTCGCGCCGCCCACCAAGCCAGAACCATGGCGAACAAAATTGGGAGGATGCGGGAAATACCCACTAGAAACACACCCTGAAGGTGCAGCTCCCACAACACAGTTCCACCGATTGAAAGTGTGTCCCCCGATCCGAGCGTGATCGCCCTTAGCGCGTGTCCCGAAGTGACAGCGATCAGCGGTAGGACGACGAGCGCGACCGCACTGATCGCGGCCCCAGCGAATCGGATGGGCCGGATGGGCGGTGCCACCACCAAGAGTGGAGCAAGGACCAGAAATGCAAACTGCTGGGAGGTCACCGCCAACCCAAGCAACAAACCAGCCCGAACCCACCACCCTCGTCGAGCACACGCCACACCTCCCAGAATGAGTCCCATTGCCACGACATCTTGAGGGTGAAAGTCATCCAACAAAGGCATCATGACGAATGGAGTAAGGGCAAACACCAGGAAAATCGCCGGTTCCCAGCCACAACGTCCTCGGCCCGAGGCCCGGAGCAATGCGACTACTCCCGCCATGAGTACGAACCAACAGAGATACCCGAGCTGAACTGTGGGATTAAGAGCCTTGGCTTCGGCTGACCAATGTGTCATTGCTGTCAGCGCACCGGAGCAGTTGGGGCCAAGGGCACCCTGGGATGGAAACGGGACGCTGTGGCCGATACCCGTCAACCCGGCAATCGCACCGGAAACGAGGGGCCAAAGGGGGGGCGATGAACGCGACGGGATATCCAATGCCAGCAAAATGATAAGGAGAACCTGGAGGGTAGGCGCACGCGAGGTGGCCATTGGCGACGGCCCAGGTGGAATAGACGGATTCGATAGCGTCCACTCGGCCTGGCCCGCCCAATTGCCACACGATCCCTATGAAGACAATGGAAGCGACCACCCAACCGACGACACACCATCCAGCGGTAATGGCGTATTCGAATTCCTCAATAACCTCTCTCAGAAGCCTCTATGTCTGCCGAACGCCCGCCCAACGCTCGCCCAACATGCAGGGGCCAGTGTCGATATTCTTGATCCGGACCGTCAGTTCCCTTGGATCGGGCGCGCATCGAGGAGGGCAGGCCACAACTGAGGTTGCAAAATGGCATCCGGCTGACTCTGAGGTTCCCCTCAAAAATGGCGAGAGCCTCAACCCGACCACGCCCCCCGGATCATTTGAAGCCAGTGCGTAAGCCAGCGCCATCTAAGGTGGCGGTCGTGCACGCGAGTGAGCCCGCCCGGCACAGCGTTGACGTCGGCGCGGTCGACGGACGTCGCAACGGCACTTTCATGGCTTGAAGACCTCAGGTTCGCATCCCGGGGTGCACCGCGTGGGAGTGCCGTCGGTGGCGTGGGGGAGTTGCTCGCGGTGAAGTTCTCCTACCGCCAGATCCTGGCCTCAGCGGGGGGAGCGGTGTTGTCGGCCGTCATCGCCTCGATCTTCGGGGTAAAGGGGACCATCGTCGGGGTGGCTATCGGCTCCATTGCGGCCACCATGGGGACGGCCCTGGTCTTCCAGTCGATCGAACGCACGAACAAGGCCGTCAAACAGGTCGTCGTGCGGGTCCCCGACAGCACGTTGCTCCGTCGCTTGGGCGGTACGAAGGCGACCGGGTTCACCCGTTCGGAGGTGGGTGTGGAATCCGCACTGCACGAAAAGACGGCGACGAGTGCGGCCCAGGCGAGTGGAACGGTGGGGGAGCCAGAGTCTGCCCCCGATGACCTGAGCGAAGGACCGACTCCCGCTCACGGGCCTGATCACCGGACAAACTTTCGATGGCCGTTGATCGTGGGCGCTGTCGTCGGGGTCTTTGTGTTCTCCCTCTTGCTCGTGACCGTCGTCGAGCTCATCGCAGGCCGGCCGTTGGCCGACCTCTTCGGTCATGCCGGCGGGGGCACCACGGTCGAGAAGATCTTCGAGAGCCCCGGCCCATCCCTTCCTGCACCCACGACGACCACTACCTCATCGTCAACAACGACGACGACGTCGTCGTCGACCACAACGACGGTTGTGGGCAGCACCACCTCGTCGACGACCGGTGGAGCGACCACCACCAGCTCGACGGGGGTGTCCGGTACCTCGAGCTCGACCTCGACGTCGGTACCCGCGAACGGCTGAACCGCTACCAGCCCTTGAAGGCTGAAGGTCGTCGCTCCAGGAAGCTGGCGAAGCCCTCCTTGGAATCCAAGGTATGGGTCACGAGTTCTTGCGCCATGGCCTCGTCCTGGAATGCCGTGGCGCGATCGACATCGAGCGCTCGGTTGGTCAGCCATTTCGCGGTGCCGATGGCTTTGGTGGGTCCGTGGGCCAGCCGGGTGGCCAACTGTTGCAGGGTGTCTTCGAGTTCTGCCCGGGGGACGACTCGATTCACCAAACCCAGGCGGTACGCCTCGGCCGCTGGAACGTCATCTCCGAAAAAGAACAGTTCCTTTGCTTTTTGAATGCCCACCAACCGGGCCAACAGCCAAGCTCCTCCGCCGTCGGGGGCGATACCGCGCCGAACGAAGATCTCGATGAACTTCGCCTCCTCGGCCGCCACCACCAGGTCGCAGGCCAGCGCCAGGTGCATGCCGCCGCCGGCTGCCGTCCCGTTGACGCCGGCGATCACCGGCTTCTCGCAGTCGAGGATCGATGCCACGAGCCGTTGCCAACCATTGCGTATTGTCCTCGCCCCGTCCCCGACGACTGCGTCCGGCGCACCCTCGGGCCGGGCATGCGGTGCCGCCCGCCCGCCGCGTAGGTCCGCTCCCGTGCAGAACGCCTTCTCTCCCGCTCCCGTGATGATCACCACGCGGACGTTGAGGTCAGCCGAAGCATCCTGGACCCATGCGCCGATCTGGTCCCGCATGGCGCTCGTCATCGCGTTTCCCGCATCGGGTCGGTTGAGGGTGATCCGGGCCACGCCGTCTTCGATGTGCCGGATCACATCGTGGCCGGCCGGTGCCTCGGTTGTGGTACTCATGAGTGCTCCTCGTCGTCGATCGGTGCGCACGAGGGTGGCCAGGTCAGTCGGCCAACTCGTTCTTCGACCCCTCGCACCGTTACGGTATATGACAAGGCGGTGTTCTCTTCGGATTGGGGGCTTCATGGGCATTCTCGATGGCAAGGTCGCGATCGTGACGGGGTCGGGTCACGGTATCGGGCGCGGCGAGGCGCTCGAGCTGGCCGGGCAAGGAGCCAGGGTCGTGATCAATGACGTCGGCGGGTCAGCGCGCGGCGAAGGCACCGACAAGAGCGCGGCGGACGAAGTGGTCGAGGTCATCAGGGCACGGGGTGGGGAGGCCGTGGCCAATTACGACGACGTTGCGGATTTTGCCGGGGCCGAGAACATCGTCGCGACGGCGTACGAGGCGTTCGGAGGGCATGACATCGTGGTCAACAACGCCGGCATCATCAGGGACAAAATGATCGTGTCGATGTCCGAGGATGATTTCGACGCGGTACTCAGGGTGCACCTGAAGGGCACGTTCGCCGTGACGAAGTTTGCCTGTGCGCGCTGGCGTGATCGTTTCAAGTCGGGCGAGAACGTACGGGCCGCCGTTGTCAACACGGTGTCATCGGCGGGCCTGCAGGGAAACGTCGGGCAGGCCAACTACGGGTCGGCGAAGGCGGGTATCGCCGCGCTGACCATCATCACCTCGCTCGAGGGGGCGCGTTACGGGGTGCGGGCGAACGCGGTGGCGCCGGGTGGCGTCACCCGTCTGACGGGCGCCGTGCTCAAAGATGCCGAGCTGAAAGAGCCCGATGCGTACACCGACGACGCATTCAGCCGCCTCAATCCGCAGAACTCGGCGCCCATGGTGGCCTGGCTGGCCTCGGATGAAGCGCTCCATGTCACGGGCCAGGTCTTCCGGGCCGTTGGTGCGAACATCGCCCACTACGAACCTTGGCGCCTCGGTGCCAGCGTCGATAACCCCAGGGGCGACGCGAAATGGGATCCCGCCGAAATCTCGGCAGAGGTCAACGCGCACGTCTTCCACTCACGTCACCCAGGTCTGAAGATAGCGAACAGCTGAGCGCATTCGGTCATCTGATCACGCCGCCTACGAAGAGGAGAGTCATGAACAATCGCCGCGTGGCTATCGTGGGCGCAGCCACGTCCGACTGCGGTCGGGTCGACGACAAGACCGCATTCCAACTGAACTTTCAAGGAACGAAGCGCGCGCTGGCCGATGCCGGCATCGACAAGTCCGAGGTCGATGGGTTCATGTCGGCCACCGGCACGCTCCCACCTGTCGAGCTGGCCGAATACCTCGGCCTACGACCGAATTGGGTGGACTCGACGGCGCATGGGGGCAGCGTCTGGGAGTTCATGGTCGAGCACGCCGCTGCGGCCATCTCGCAGGGTTTGGTTGAGGTGGTGGTCCTGACCTACGGGTCGACCCAGCGGGCAGATCTCAAGAAGAAGCTCCGGATGGCAAATCTGTCCTTCGGAACGCGGGGTCCCATTCAATTTGCCGCTCCGTTCGGACACCCGGTGGGCTCGCATTACGCCATGGTGGCGCGACGCCATATGCATGAGTTCGGCACCACCATTGAGCAGCTGGCCGAGGTGGCGGTCTCGACCCGGTACAACGCCGGCTTCAATCCCGACGCGTACTACCGGGATCCGATCACGATCGACGACGTCATCGACGCGCCGATGGTGTGGGACCCTCTCACGAAGCTGCACTGTTGCATCCGCTCCGATGGTGGCGGATCTGTCGTCCTGACCAGTGAGGAGCGGGCCCGTGACTGTGCGAAGGCGCCGGTCTGGGTCCTCGGCACCGGTGAAGCCGTCTCTCACACGACGATGAGCGAGTGGGACGACTTCACCGAATCTCCCTGCGTGCGTTCGGGGAAGCTGGCCTTCGCCCGTGCCGGTGTGACGCCACAGGAGATAGACACCGCGCAGGTTTATGACGCATTCACCCCGATGGTCATCCTGACGCTGGAGGGCCTGGGGTTTTGCCAGAAGGGTGAGGGCGGCGCATTCGTCGAGGATGGGCGGTTGCGTGTGGGCGGGGCACTCCCCACCAACACCGATGGNNGGGGTGCCTAGCCTGGGGTGGTGCCAGCTCCCTACGACCTAGGACGCGAGGAACTGGACCGACTCCTCGACGGGCAGCCCGGGTTCCGGGCCCGCCAGGTGTGGGAGGGCCTGCATGCCCGGGTCCTCCGGCCGGCGGAGATGACCGATCTGCCGGCTCCGCTGCGCGCCCTGTTGGCCGAGGCGTTGCCGCCCGCCCTCGAGGAGGTGTCGCGGCGCTCGGCTGACGAGGGGCAGACCATCAAGTGGCTGTGGGCGCTCCATGACGGGGCGCAGGTCGAGACCGTCCTGATGCACTATCCCGACCGGGTGACAGTGTGTGTCTCCACGCAGGCTGGTTGCGCCATGGCGTGCCAGTTCTGCGCCACGGGCCAGGCGGGATTCCAGCGTCAACTCAGCGCGGGGGAGATCGTCGAACAGGTGGCCGAGGCCATGAGGGCGGCCCGGCCCCGCCGCCTGTCGAATGTGGTCTTCATGGGTATGGGTGAGCCCCTGGCCAACTACGACCGCGTGTGGAGTGCGGTGAGGCGACTGCATGGCGACATGGGTCTGTCGGCGCGCCATCTCACCCTGTCGACCGTTGGCGTCGTGCCGGGGATACACCGCCTCGCCGCCGAGTCGTTGCCGGTCAACCTGGCCGTGTCACTCCATGCCGCCAATGACGAGAAGCGTGACATCCTTGTCCCCCTCAACCGGCGGTACCCCCTTTCGGTCCTCGCCGACGCGTGCGCCCACTACGTCGAGGCGACCCGTCGCCGTCTCTCGATCGAGTGGGCGATGATCCACGACGTCAACGACCAAGGCTCCGATGCGGTGGAACTAGCGCATTTCGCCCGTCCGCTCGGCGCGCACGTGAACCTGATCCCCTTGAATCCCACTCCGGGGTACGCGGTCCGGGGCAGCACGGCACGTCGAGTGCGGGAGTTTCGTGATCAGCTCGAGACTCTTGGCGTCAATGCCACGGTGCGGATGACTCGCGGCGCCGAGATCGACGCCGCCTGCGGGCAACTGGCTGCGTCGGTCACCCGGGGCCGGCTGTCGCCCTAGCGATTCTTCCAATCGGGAGTGCGCTTCTCGGCAAAGGCGTTGGGCCCTTCCTTGGCGTCCTCGCTCGAGAAGACCTGGTCCGAGATCTCTGACTCGATTTCGTAGGCCTCCTCCATGTCCGTGGCCAGGCCACGGAGCACCGACTCCTTGGTCTTGCGAATCGCAAACGGGCCGTTCGCGATGATCCGGTAGGCATAGTCGTAGGCCCGTTCCATCAGGTCCGCCGGGCGGCAGACCTCGTTGAGGAGGCCCATCTCGTAGGCTCGTGTGGCCGAAACCCGGTCGGCGCACAGGAGCAGCTCCATCGCGGCCGGGTAGGGAACCTGCCGGGGCAGGCGGACGGTCGTACCCCCTCCGGCGAACAGTCCCCGCTTGGGTTCCATGACGCCGAACCGGGCGATGTCGCTCGCCACGCGCAGATCGCAACCGCCCAGCATCTCCATCCCGCCGGCGACGCAGTTTCCGTTCACGGCGGCGATGATCGGCTTGTACAGCGTGGTGCCGCGCAGGACCGCCTTGACGCCGTCATCGAGGCGGTAGCCGTCGATTTCGGCCTCCTGCCCCTCGTTCATCTTCTGCTGGAGCGCAGTGATCAGGGGGATGTAGGACTTCAGGTCTGCACCGACGCAGAAGTCCTGTCCGACCCCGGTGACAATGGCGACGTATGCGTTGTCGTCCTCTCCGAAGCGCTCCCAGGCTGAACGCAACTGAAAGAAATGTTCCGCGTCCAGCGAGTTGCGCGCTTCGGGGCGGTTGATCGTGATCGTCACGACATGATCGTCGCCGGCGACATAGTCAATCGACATCGGCGCGTCCGTTCAGTCGTCGGCGCTGAACGCCTTGGCCACGGTCGCCAAGTCGACGATGCCCTTCTCCCCGACGGACGTATGACCTCTGGCGCGCGAGACGAGCGAGGTGTCCACGTCGGAAGCCTCGGCCCGCAGGGCGCCCACCGTGCAGCTCTCCCGGGGGCGCACACTGAATGGGTCATACCGGAAGTGCCTCATGGCATTGAGGTGGGTGATCTTGTCGATCTCCTCGTCGGACACGTCCGAGAGGTACTTCATCGCGTCTTCAGGTGAGGTGGGCCAGGTCGAGTCCGAGTGTGGATAGTCACATTCCCAGGTGATGTTGTCGACGTTCATGTAGCGGCGGTTGTCGATCCCGAAGGCGTCGTCGATGAAGCAGGTGATGATGCGCTCCTTGAACACCTGGCTGGGCAGCATGTCCCCGAAGTCCTGCCCGGTCCACTTGTGGTGGTGCTGGTAGACGTAGTCGATGCGCTCGAGGGCGTAGGGGATCCACCCGATGCCGCCCTCGGAGAGTGCGAATCGGAGATCCTTGTACTTGCGCAGGATGGGTGACCACAACAGATCTGCGGCGGCCTGCACCATGTTGATCGGTTGCAGGCTGATCATGACATCGATGGGCGCCTCCGCCGAAGTGACGAGGAGCTGCGACGACGAGCCCAAGTGCATGCACACGATGGTGCCTTCGTCGGCGCACGCCTCCCACAGCGGGTCCCAATGGCTGTTGTGCAGTGAGGGCCACCCGAGCTTCTCGGGGTTCTCGGAGAAGGTGACCGCATGACACCCCTTCCCGGCCACGCGTCGCACCTCGGCGGCGGCGAGCTCCGGATCCCAGATGGCAGGAATGGACAGGGGGATGAACCGTCCCGGTTCGGCTCCGCACCAGCCGTCGATGTGCCAGTCGTTGTAGGCCCGCACCATGGCCAGTGCCTCGTCCTTGTCCTCCCTGCGTGCGAAGAGCTGCCCGCAGAACTGGGGAAAGGAGGGAAAGCACATGGAGCCGAGCACGCCGTTGACCGACATGTCACGCACCCGTTCATGGACGTCGTAACAGCCGACACGCATGTCGTCGAGCGACGTGGGCTCGAGACCGTACTCTTCGGGTGGGCGTCCGACGACGGCGTTCAGCCCGACGTTGGGGATCTCGTTCCCGTCGTACTGCCAATAGTCGGTGCCGTCCGGACGCCGTACCAGTTGCGGCGCCTTGTCCTGGTACTTGGCGGGCAGGCGACCGTCGAACATGCCCCGAGGCTCGATCACGTGGTCATCCACACTGACCAGAATCAGATCTTCGGTGCGCATGACAACCTCCCCCGCCGCCAGGACTTTCCTGACACCCGTGTCATCCACCCTATGCGCCCTTTACCTGGTGATGCGACAGTGCGACATCCCCGAATGCCAGCTCAGCCGGGCAGTGAGGCAATGGCCGCCTGGAGTTTGGGTGCCGCCACGCCACGCCGTGGCTGGATGATGTCATCGATCAGTCCGTACTCCCGGGCCTCCTCGGCGGTCAGGTAGTGGTCGCGATCGATATCGAGTGATACCTGGGCGATCGGTCGACCACTGTGGTGTGCGATGATCTCGGACATACGGTGGGTGAGGGCGAGAACCTCCCGTAGCTGGATCTCCATGTCCGAAGGCGCGCCGCTGGCGCCGGCCGAGCCCTGGTGGATCATGATGCGGGCGTTGGGGAGGGAAAAGCGCTTCTCGGCGGCGCCTCCGCAGAGGATCATGGCGGCCGCCGACATCCCCATCCCGACGCAGATGGTCGAGACGTCGGGAGCCACATGCTGCATGACATCGTAAATGGCCATGCCGGCGTAGGCCTGCCCGCCCGGTGAATTGATGTAGAGGTGGATGTCCTTCTCGGGGTCCCGGGCCTCGAGGAACAGGATCTGCGAGATGATCAGGTTCGCCACCTGGTCGTCGACCGGCTGACCCAGGAAGACGATCCGTTCACGGAGCAGCTGCGAGTAGATGTCGAAGGCGCGATCGCCCCGGCTGCCCTCCTCTATGACGGTGGGCACCAAGACCTGCGAAGGATGGGGCATCGGCATGGGAACTCCTTCTCGCTTTCTGATGCCCGAAGATTATCTCATATGTGAGATAATCTTCTCGCGTGGACGAGCGGCTCCATCCTCCGGTGTTCCCCGGCTTCCGCCAGATGGCCGAGCGTCGCCACGCCCTGAGCGGGCAGCTCACAGCGCTGCGGCGCAGCTTGGGTGTCTCTCAGGCCGAGGTGGCCTCCCGTATGGGGACGTCGCAGTCGGCCGTGGCCCGGTTCGAGGCTGGGGACCTCGACGTGCGGCTCTCCACGATCGAGCGCTATACGGCAGCTCTGGGTGGGACATTGGAATGGAGGATCGAACGTGCATGAGAGTGAGTGGTCGCAGGCCCTGGCCCAGCGGCTCTTCGACCAGCGGGTGGTGCTTCTGAACGGCCCGCTTGACGAGACGGCGGCCACCCGGGTGGCGGCGGAGCTGATGACGCTCGACGCACAGGGGGACGAAGCTGTCTCGTTGCGGATCGATTGCCCCGATGGGAGCTTGGCGCTCGCACTCACGCTGATGGACGTGATCGAGTTGTCGGGTGTACCCGTGCGGGCGCTGTGCCTGGGGAAGGTGGGGGGTCCCGCGGTGGGTGTCCTTTCGGTCTGTCACCATCGGGCCGCCATGCCCAGTACCGGTTTCTCCCTGCGCGAGCCGACGACGCAGTTCGAGACACGGGGCCGTGACGTGGAGCAGTGGGCACGGCTGCGGTCCGAGGAGCGGCAGCGCTTTACCGACCGGGTGGCGGCGGCCGTGGGCCGGCCCGCCGCCACGGTGAGCGACGCATTTACCAGGGGCGTCTTCATGAGCGCGCAAGAGGCGTCGGATTTCGGGCTGATCGACGAGATCTGCCGTCCCAAGGGTGCCATCCGCCAGATGCCGGGACCGCCGATCGGTTTTCGACCTCGTCGCTGACCTCGTGCCTACGATGCGGTATGAGCGGGCTCCTCGAGGGACGGTGCATCACGGTGGTCGGGGCGGGCACGCAGCCTTCTCGTGATCCCGATGCGCCGGTGGGGAACGGTCGTGCGATCGCCGTGCGCGCCGCCCGTGAAGGCGCCTCCGTCGTGTGCGTCGACCGCGACGAAGAGGCGGTGCAAGCCACGTGGCGCCAGATCACCGAAGAAGGCGGGAGGGCCGCGGTACTGATCTGCGATGTGACGACCGAGGAGGGGTGCCGGACCGCCGTGGCAGAAGAAAGGGGATTGGCGCCCGATGGGATCGTCCTCAATGTCGGAGTCGGCTACGGCATGGGTGTGGCGGGAACCTCTCCCGAGGAATGGGACCGGACCTTCGACCTGAACCTGCGGGCCCACTTTCTGCTGGTGCGCCGGGCACTGGTCATCCTCCCCGACGGCGGGTCGATCGTCTTCATCGGTTCGGCCGCCGGCCTACGGCCCGGCAGCCGGATCCCGGCCTACGACGCCAGCAAGGCGGGCCTCATAGGGCTGAGCCGACATGTCGCGGTGGAGGGGGCCCGCCGGGGTATCCGGGCCAATGTGCTGGCGCCCGGGCACATCGACACGCCCCTGGGACGTGCCGCCTCCGCCGGCCGGCCCTCGCGCACAACGACTCCCGTCCCCCTCGGCCGCATGGGGACCGCATGGGAAGTCGCCGCCGCCGCCGTCTTCTTGCTCTCCGAGGAGGCGAGCTACATCACCGGCCAGGTGCTGGCCGTCGACGGAGGTCTCACGCTGATCTGAGTGCCGCCCGTCAATCGAGGCGGACGGTGGCCCAACCCTTCAGGTGCGTACCCCCGGTCTGGCGCGTGGCGGAGAGCTCGAGGTCGACCAGTCGTTCTCCGTCGACTTCCCGCTTGGCGACGACGGTTCCTTCGTAGGTGATCACGTCGCCGGGCCAGGCCTGTTCCCTGAATTGCACCTTGAACTGCCGCACGGACGCCGCTCCGAGCCAGTCGGTGACATAGGTCGCCAGCACCCCGGCCTGGAGCATCCCGACGGCGAAGGGGGTCGGGAATCCTGCCTTCTTGGCAAACTCGGAGTCATGGTGGATGGGGTTCATGTCGCTTGACGCGCCCTGATAGCGCACGAAGTCGGTGATGGTGAGCGGCTTGTCGACGAACGGGGCGTGCGATGTGCCGACTTCCACGTCGTCCCATTTCACCGTACTCATGAGGCACCTCCCTCGCTCGGCGCCTGCCCCGTTTCGATGACGGTGCTCCTCGACTCGGCCACGAGCTTCCCCGTCTCGTCACGGAACTCGGTGACCGTCTCGGTGAAGTTCATCGCCCCGCCCCGGCGTCCGGCCTTCTCGTAGATCCGGTCGATGCGGCTGATGCCGGTCAGGATGGCTCCGGCCCGCGGCGGCTCGCCGAAGAAGACGAATTCTTGCTCGCCGTGGAGGATGCGCTCGTAATTGCGCGGCTCGTCGCCCCACGGAGAATTCGACTCGTCCTGCCAGAATCCCGACGCGCACAGGAAGGTGACCGGCGATAGCGGGTGCTCGCCTTCGAGGTATTCGGGGTTCGACGACTTGGTCGCCCGCGCGAACTCCCGGATCTTGCCCCGTTCGACGACCATCTGAAATGGGGCGCCTTGGCGGCCCACGAGAGATTCGCTCATGCAGACTCCCTTGTGAATGTGACGACCCGCACTGTAGTGAAGCCCGCGCTCCTACAGGCCCAGCGGCCGCGTCCCGGTGATCGAGAGGTCGCGCAGCCTGGCGCGTTCCTCCTCCGAGAGCCCGAGCTCTCCGCCCAGGACCACGTCGTTGTGTTGCCCGATGAGCGGCGGTGGGGTGTCGAACCAATGGTCGGGCCCCTCGGCGAAACGGAACGGAAGCCCGGGGTAGCGCTGGGCGCCGGCGACGGGATGGTGGAGCTCCTCGAAGAACCGCCGGGCGACGTGCTGGGGATTGTCCTCGATGTCGCCGGGGAGGACGACTGCCTCCGCCGGCACACCGATCTTGGTGAGCGAGGCCACCGTTTCATCGAGGTCGCATGAGGCGAAGACCACGTTGAGGTGCCGATCGAGCTCATCGTGGATGGCGCCGTCGTCCGTCGGGAGCTTGGCGCCGATGGCGCCGGCCCAGTCAGGGTGCTCGAGCCACTCGACCAACGCCTCCCACTGCGAGGAGTCGTCGATGGCCAGGGCCAACCACCTCTCGTGTCCGGCACAGGCATAGACCCCCTGGGCCTGGCCGAGCAGGCTGCGGTTGCCGATACGTCGCAGCTCGTTGCCGTGGGTCGAGTATTCGATGACCTGCTCAGCCGCAACATTGAGGGCGGCGTTGACCATCACCGACTCCACCAGCTGGCCCCGCCCGGTGCGATCGCGCTCGACGATCGCCACCAGCGCGGCAAACGCGGCGTGCATTCCTGCGATGGCGTCGCAGGGTCCACGGGGATTCGTCGGCGGCCCGTCGGCGAATCCGGTGAGGTTGGCCATCCCCGAAAGCTGTTCCATCGTCTGGGCCAGGCCTACCCGCTCGCGCCATGGGCCTTGCAGCCCGAAGGCGGGCATGCGCACGAACACGGCTTGCGGGGCCAGATGGCGCACGTGGTCCTCGTCGAGGCCGAACGACTCGAACACCCGCGGAGAGAAGTTCTCGATGACGATGTCGGCCCTTTTGATCAAACGGCCGGCCAGCGCCCGTCCCTCGGGATGCGTCAGGTCCAGTGTCACCGACTTCTTGGCGGCGTTGACGCCGTGGAACAGCCAGCTGTACTCCCACCACTGATCGACATCGGGCCCGCGTGAGCTGGTGTAGCGGATGGCGTCAGGACGTTGCACCGATTCGACCTTGACGACGTCCGCTCCGAGCGTCCCCAGAATGTGGGTGACCAGGGGACCCGCCCAGAGCGCGGTGAAGTCGGCGATCCGCAGATCGTCAAGCGGCAGTGCGGCGATGCCGGGTGCGGCGGGGGGTGGAGGTGACCCACCACCACCGGTTCGCCCGCTTCCCAGGCTGGGGGCGGCCCGGCCCGGCTCACTGCCTGAGTGGGCCAGTCGATAGGGCACCCGGGGCCACAGCACGCCCGGCTGCGAACCGTCGACGTAGGTGCCCACCTCCCGGAAATGGTTCATGGCCGGAATGGTCGATCCGGTCCCTACGGGAGCGACGGGAATGCGGAACGCGCTGGCCAGCTCGACGATCTCGTCGACGGTGTGATGGCGGGTCCACGCGTGGACGGCGTCCTCCACTTCGGATCGTCGGGGCCAGCGTCCCAACTGCTGAGCCAGCGCCGGGTCGGTCGCCAGGTCCGGGCGTTCGATCATCACCGTGAAGTCCTCCCACTGCTGCGCGCTGAGCATGGCGAACCCGACCCACCCGTCGAGGGCCGGTTCGATGGAGGGGACTTCAACCGAGCGCTGGAAGACGTGGCGCATGAAATGCTCGCGATCGCCTGTGAGGGATGCGTGCAGGGGCTCGAACGGGTTGAGTGTGATGGAGAGACACTCGAACGCCGAGACATCGACGACGTCGCCCCTCCCGCTGGCGTGGGCCCGCCGCCATGCGGCCAGACCCCCGATGGCCGCCCATGTCCCGGCGATCCAATCACCCAGCTGTCCTCCCGCGGCGACCGGCTGACGTTCGGGGGTGCCACGCCCACCTATGGATCCCGACGCAGCCTGCAGCGTGAACTCGGTGGCCGGCCGGTCGGCCCAGGGGCCGGACTGGCCGAATGGGGTGATGGAGACGATCGTCAGCCGGGGATTCGCAGCCCGGAGCTGACGTGTTCCCAGTCCCAGCGAGCTCAGCCTGCCCGGGGCGGCTGATTCGACGAGCAGGTCGGCCGATGCAGCCAGGTCGAGTACCTCCGCCCGGCCCGCCGGCGTCGTGAGGTCGGCCACCATGCTGCCCTTCCCCGCATGGAGGAATGAGGAGAGCGGCGAATGCTCTCCGGTGGGGGAGGGGCTCCCCACGACGCGGCGCCGTCGCAGCGGGTCGCCCTGCGGAGGCTCCACCTTGAGGACCTCGGCGCCGGCATCCACCCAGAGCTTGGAGCAGTAGCTGCCCGCCAACGAGGTGGTGAGGTCCAACACAAACAGACCTTCCAACGGACGCGCCATTCGACCCCCTAGGTATCGCATCATTTTATGATTATTCTCATAGAGGGCTCAAGAGGGGAATATGACCATGGCATCCGACGGCGACGCGCTGGAACTGGACACTACCGATGTGGATCGCTGGCTTGGAGTGCCCCTGCAGCGCCTCCAGCCGCGCTACCCGATCACCGAGTCGGACATCGGCCGATGGGCCCAGGGCATGCAGAACCCCAATCCGCTCTACTACGACCCCGAGTTCGCTGCGGCCAGCAAGTTCGGGGGCATCGTGGCCCCACAGTCGTTCACTGTCGCCGCCGGCGACGGTCACGGGGCGACGCCGGCCGTCCAAGGTCGCGTGCCGGGGAGTCACATGCTGTTCGGTGGGGATGAATGGTGGTTCTTCGGTCCCCGGATCAGGCCGGGTGATCTCCTCCAGCGCGACACCATGCTGTTCGACTATCGCGTGACCGAGACGCGCTTCGCGGGTCCCACCATGTTCAGCCGGGGCGACACCACCTACATCAACCAACGCGGGGAGCTGGTCGGAAAGCAGCGCTCGACGGCGATCCGCTATCTCGTCGAAGAGGCGGTTCGACGAAGCTCCTTCGCCGAGAATGCACCCGAGCCGGTCTGGCAGCCCGAAGAGTTGGCGGCGAACGACGAGCGCAAGCGCGCGTATTATCGGTCCCTCCACGCCAAAGGGCATACGGCAACGTCGTTCGACGTGGTGGAGAAGGGGGAGCGGCTGCCCGAGCGCGTCATCGGTCCGCATTCGGTGGCCTCGTTCACGACCGAGCACCGCGCGCGGCCGACCACGGTGTGGGGGGCGGCGTACTACACCGACGGCCCCACGGGCCTGTGGGACGCCGGGTGGATCGGCGAGATGGGACGTGATTTCGATCGGGCCAAGTACGACCCGAGCGCCAACGACGGTCTGCTCGAGGGCGCCTCGCGTGGCCACGTCCATCCTGAACACGCCCAGTTGATCGGCATGCCGCGGGCCTATGGCTACGGGTCCAGCATGGGATCGTGGATCCTCGACTACGTAGAGAACTGGGCGGGCGAGGGAGGCTGGACGGGGCACCTGCTGGCGCAGTACCGCAATCCTGCGTTCGTGGGTGACGTCACGATCCTCACCGGTGAGGTCAAGGAGATAGTGGTGCCGCCGCACGGATCCGGCCGTCCTTTTGTGACGGTCGACGTCGAGATGCGCACGCAATCCGACGCAGTGATGGCGGTGGCCACGGCCGAGGTGTATCTCGATGACGCCTCGCAGTGATGGGCGAGCACGGTCGAGCCGGGCCGCTGGTCGGGCTGCGGGTGGTCGAAATGGGCGGCCAAGGTGCGGCGCCCTTCTGTGCGCTGATGCTGAGCGACATGGGGGCGGACGTGATCCGGGTGGATCGCCCGTTGCAAGGCCCGATCCCGACGCATCCTCTTGACACCGACATCATCACCAGGGGCCGCGGGTCGGTCGCCGTCGATCTGAAGCATCCCGGCGGGGCCGAGGTGGTGCGACGCCTCACCGATCGGGCCGACGTGCTGGTGGAGGGGTTTCGCCCCGGGGTCATGGAGCGACTCGGCCTGGGGCCCGACGAGTGCCGGGGACGGAACCCCGGCCTGGTCTATGCCCGGATGAGCGGCTTCGGCCAGGACGGGCCACTGGCCCAGGCCGCCGGGCACGACATCAACTACTTGGCCACGGCCGGGGTGCTGGGAGCACTCGGCCCAGCCGATCGCCCACCGGTGCACCCCCTCAACCTGGTCAGTGACTTTGGCGGCGGCGGCGTCCTGCTGGCGTTCGCGGTCATGGCCGCGCTCTTCGAACGAGCACGATCGGGCGAAGGTCAGGTCATCGACAGCGCCATGACCGAAGGGGCGGCGTACGTGATGACGGCGAACCTGGGTCCGATGCAGATGGGGTGGTGGACGGCGCGACGGGGGACCAACCTCTTGGACGGAGGCGCGCACTTCTACAACACCTATGAGACCGCCGACGGAGGCTACGTGTCGTTCGGGGGCATTGAGCCGGCGTTCTATGCCGACATGCTCAAGGGTCTGGGATTCGACGGCGAAGACCTGCCCGACCAACACGATGAAGGGGCCTGGCCCGCCATGCGGGACAAGGTGGCCGAACGGGTCCGCACGCGTACCCGGGACGAATGGGTGGCCACGTTCGCGGACCTCGACGCGTGTTTCGCTCCCGTCCTGCCCCCGTTGGAGGCCCCGAACCATCCTCACCACGTGGCCCGCGGGACCTATGCGAAGGTGGGCGGCTTGATCCAGGTGGCTCCGGTGCCGCACCTTTCCCGTACCCCGGGGAGGATTGCCCGACCGGGAAGTCATCCGGGCCAGGACACCGAGGAGATGTTGACGGCGTGGGGCTTCGACGACGACTCGTTGCGCGATCTTCTGGCCCGCGGTGTCGTGCAGCAGAACAGCGAGGGGTGAACGGGCGTGCGACCCTGGGGAGAAAGGACGGCCAGTTGGTGCTCGGTGAGCTGATTTCGGGACGTCTGGACGATCCAGGGCCATGCCTCGTGTTCGAAGACAATTCGTGGACGTGGGCCGAGTACGCCCGGGAGTGCGTGGACCGGGCCAACCTCTTGCGCAACAGGCGGGTCGACGGCCCCTTCCACATCGGGGTCCTTCTCGACAACGTGCCGGACTTCGTCATGCTGCTGGGTGCCGCTGCCCTGAGCGGTGCCGTCGTGGTGGGGCTCAATCCGACGCGCCGTGGACCCGAGTTGGCCCGTGATGTGGCGCAGACGGATTGTCAGCTGATCATCACCGAGCAGCGCTACCGGGCGCTCCTCAGCGATGTGGGTGACACCGTCCGCAGCGATCGGATCCTCACCATCGAGGACCCTGCGTGGCCGGCCGAACTGGCCTCGGGGGCCGGCGGACCGGTGCCCGAGGTCGACCTGGGGCCCGACGACCTCTTCATGTTGATCTTCACCTCCGGCACCAGTGGCAACCCCAAGGCGGTGCGTTGCACCCACGCCAAGATCACCACGCCGGGTACGGCCGTGGTCGGCCATCTCCAGCTGACCCGCGACGACCGGGCCTACCTCTCCATGCCCCTCTTCCACTCGGCGTGCGTGATGGCCGGATGGAGTCCCACCATGGTCGCCGGCTCGTCCATGGCGCTCCGACGAAAGTTCTCGGCCTCCTCCTTCCTGAGCGACGTGCGGCGTTACGGCTGCACCTGGTTCAACTACATCGGGAAGCCACTGGCGTACGTATTGGCCACACCCGAGCAACCCGACGATGCCGACAACCCACTGCGCGTCGCCATGGGCAACGAGAGCACCCATGCCGACGTGGAGCGGTTCTCCGCCCGCTTCGGCCTGCATGTGTTCGATGGGTACGGAGCCACCGAGTCGGGGCTCAACATCCTGCGGACCCCTGAGACGCCGCCCAATGCGATGGGCCCGCTCCCCGAGGGAGTGGCCGTCTTGCATCAGGAGACGGGCGAGCCGGCCGCCATTGCCCGCTTCGACGGGGACGGGCGATTGCTCAATGGCGCCGAGGCGATCGGGGAGATGGTCAACACCCGCGGGGCCGGGGCGTTTCTCGGGTACTACGGCGATGAAGTGGCGGAGCACGAACGCATGCGCGGCGGGATGTACCGCAGCGGTGACCTGGCCTATGTGGATGCGCATGGCTTCGCCTACTTCGCCGGGCGCACCAGCGACTGGCTCCGTGTCGACGGTGAGAACCTGGCCACGGCGCCGATCGAACGGCTGATCCTGCGCCACCACGACGTGGCGCAGGTCGCCGTCTACGGCGTTCCCAACCCGGATTCGGGTGACGACGTCATGGCGTCGGTCGTCGTGCGCGAGGGGGCGACCTTCGATCCCGATGAGTTCGCCGGCTTCCTGGCCCTCCAGCCCGATCTCGGCACGAAATGGACACCTCGCTACGTGCGCGTCACGACCGAGCTTCCGTTGACCCAGACCAACAAGGTGCTCAAGCGGGTCCTCGTCGAGCAACGCTGGCGCACCGACGACCCGCTGTGGTGGCGACCGGGGCGTGAGACGGCGTACCGTCCGATGGGCCCGGCGGATGCCGACGCGGTCGAGGCCCTCCTGGTGCAGCAAGGTCGAGCCGCTTTGCTGGTGTAGGGCGCTACGGCGGAGGTCTGCGGTGTTCCAGCCGACCTCGTTGCACGACGTCGTCCCTGGCGGCAGCCACGGCCCCGGTGTCGATGGCGCCGTCGCGCCAGGCGTGTCCGCGTGCGCGCTCGTGGTCCCGACCGGCGAGCTCGGGCATGGCCGCGACCTGGCGAAACGTCTCGACCAGATAGCGCAGGGCCTCGGGTTGCATCGTGCTCATCGCCGCAGCAAGTTCGACGGCCGCCGGGAGCAACTCCTCGTGGGGAACGACCCGGTCGACCAGCCCGCACTGCAGGGC
Organism: Acidimicrobiaceae bacterium; assembly: GCA_003160635.1. Classification (GTDB taxonomy): domain Bacteria; phylum Actinomycetota; class Acidimicrobiia; order Acidimicrobiales; family RAAP-2; genus Bog-473. Next base: position 70,497 of record PMLV01000070.1, read on the forward strand.
TGCCTCGGCGTCGACCACCCGTCCCGTCAGTGCCATCTCCAGGGCTCTTCCCATCCCGATGCGGCGAGGGAGCAGCACGGTCAATCCGCCGCCGGGCATCACGCCGACGCGCAAGTGCGTGTCGGCGAAGGTGGCACGTTCCGAGGCCACCAGCACGTCGCAGTTGAGGGCGATCTCCAAACCGCCCGTCACGGCGGCTCCATTGATGGCGCCCACGATCGGCGTGATGACCGGTGGCAACGCGCCTCGTGCGCTCACCTGGTCGCGCTGCTGCCGAGGTCGCGCGTTCTGACCGCTGCCCGAGAGCTCCCTCAGGTCGAGGCCGCTGCAGAACGCGGGATCACTGCCCGTCAAGACGATGGCGCGCACGTCGGGGTCGTCATCGACCGCGGGCAAGACCTCCCACAGGGCGTCGATCAGGGCGGTGTTGAGCGCGTTGCGGACGGCGGGACGGTGCAGGGTGACGACGGCCACGTGTTCGCGCACATCGAGGTGAAGGACGTCGGAGGCCATCTCCAGGCGACGTGGTTGAATCCGCGATCAGCCGAGATGCTGGCCGAGCACGGTGATGCACGACACCATTTCGCCCGGATATCCCCCGAGGTTGTGCGTCAGCGCCAAGCCCCGTTCCGTATCCAACTGCCTGTCGCCGGCCTCGCCGCGCAGCTGGAGCCAACACTCGAAGATCATGCGCAGTCCGCTGGCTCCGACCGGGTGGCCGAAACTCTTCAATCCACCGTCGGTGTTGACGGGGAGATCACCGTCCATCGCGAATGCTCCCGAGAGGACGTCCTTCCAGGCCGCCCCTCGCTCGGCGAACCCGAGGTCCTCACAGAGGATCAGCTCGGTAATGGTGAAGCAATCGTGGACCTGGGCCATGGCGAGCTCGCGCCGGGGATCGGTGATGCCTGCCTGTGCGTAGGCCTCACGGGCACAATCCGCAGACTCACGGAACGTCGTGTAGTCGTAGCCGGGATCGCTCAATCCACCGCCGTCGCCGGCCACCGACGAGAGCGCCTTGATATAGATCGGATGGTCGGTGTAGCGGTGGGCGTCTTCGGCCCGCACGACGATTGCGGCAGCTGCGCCGTCGGCCACGCCGGCGCAGTCCATCACCGTGAGCTCGCCGGCCACAGTGGGCATGGCGAGGATCTCGTCGACCGAGACATTCTTCCGGAACTGTGCTCTCTCGTTGCGCACACCGTTGGCGTGGTTCTTCGACCCGATTTCGGCGAGCACGCGTTTCATCTCGGCCGGGTCGACCGAGTACTTCTTGGCATAGGCCGGCACGGCCATGGAGAACATGGCGGCCGCGGTGAGGGTTCGAGCCGTGCCGTCGTTGGGGATGGCAAAGGCGTTGAGTCCCTGGTAGCCGGAGTCCTTGGCCTTCTCCACGCCCACGGCGGCGGCCACGTCGTAGGCGCCGCAGGCGACGGCGTAGGCCGCCTGTCGGAGGGATTCGGCGCCGGTGGCGCACATGTTCTCCACTCTGACCACGGGCTTGCCGGTGAGCTCGAGGGGCTTGGAGAGCGTCATGCCGCTGGCGCCAGAGAGCGCGGTGCCGAGCCAGTACGCATCGACCGACGCCTTGTCGATCCCGGCCGAGGTGAACGCATCGTTCACGGCCTCGACGGCGAGCAGGTCCGCCCCCTTGTCCCAGTGCTCGGTGAACCGGGTACAGCCCATGCCGACGATGGCGACCTTGTCCTTGATGCCGTGCGATCCCACTATGCGTCCCCTTCGTTCACGTCAGCGGCCAGTGGTCGCGCCTTCCAGAAGTAGTTGACGATGCCGTCCGCCTCGCTCAGGCGTCGGAATGTCATCTCCACCCGGGTCCCGATGGACACCTCGTCGGGTGCGACATCGGTCAGCTCGATCGGGAGGCGGCCGCCTCCGTCGAAATCGACGACCGCGAACACGATGGGTGGGCTCGGGGAGTAGGCGAGCCGGTCCACGGTGAACGTGACCACGGTTCCCCGGACCTCCGCCATCGGCGCGGGATCGGCCATGACCCCGGGATCCGCGCCCGGAACGGCGGGGGGCAGCCGCACCTCGCTCGACCCCGGCGCGCGGCTACCCACAAAGCCGAACTTCCAATCGGCCGACCGGCCGGCCGCCGGAGCCGAGACCCGCGCCGGGTCCGGCCGACGGGGCGGCTCTACGCGGAGTTGGTTTCGCCAGGCCAGGTACTTCCCGTAGGGGACGACCCGGCCCTGGGCCTCCTGGGATGCCACGGTGCGGGCACGGGGTGTGGACGACTCGGCGGCGTTGACCCGGAAGAAGAACGCATCGGCCCCGTCGGCCAGGCTCAGCAGTGCGATCACGGCTCCGGCCGTCGCGTTCTCCAGGGCGGAGGACAGGAGGAGGAAGGGATGGGCCGCGCCGGTACATCCGATGTGTCCGTCCAGCGTGGGCACGACGTTCGTCGTCGAGGCGGCCAGTCCCCGCGACAGGGCACGGACGGCCCGGCCGTGCAGGCTGGCGATGACCAGATCTGCCACCTCTTCGGGCGCGATCCCGGCCGCCTTCAGGCCGTCCTTCCAGGCACTTTGGCCGAGCTCGAGATAGCGGCCCTCGCCGTAGCGCTCTTCCCAAACCTTCGAGGCCGTGTCTCCGGGGGCACGCCAACGGTCGAGGAATTCCTCGGTGGCCCCGGCCGAACCGAGGTACTCGGCGACCACGGGGCCATCGTTCTCGGAACCGACGAAGAGGGCCGCGGCGCCATCGCCGCCAGCCGATTCATCGGGTCCTCCGGCGAGCCCGCCGCGGATATCCGCCGCTACGACCAGGGCCGACGACGATCCCTCGAGGGCGGAGCGGAGCACGGCAACCCCGGATCGAACGGCGCCGCCGGCATCAGCGGCGAGCACGTGGCGGTCCAGTCGCAGTGCGGCGTGGATGGTGGTTGCATTCGTCTTGTCGAGGTAGGCCGGCGTGGTGGTGCTGAACCAGAGGCTTGACGGGCTGGCCCCCGGCGCGCTGCGCAAAGCCAGCCGGGCCGCCTCGACGGCCATGGTGGTGGTGTCCTCGTCGTAGGAGGCCACCGATCGGCGGCCCTTCCCGGCCCCGGTGCCCAGGGTCGCCCCGATCGACCCTCGCTCGAGGCGCCATCGGGGCAGGTACGCTCCATGGCCGATAATCCCTTTCATCTATATAATCCTAGCATTGACAGTTTAGAGTAAACCGACGGCACCGCAGAGGCGGCGCGGGATGACGAGGTGTGGTGCAGGTCGAGGAAACGGCAACGGACGAAGCGCTCAACCACGGACGGCCCCTCGAGGGCGTCCGGGTCCTGGCGTTGGAGCAGATGCAGGCGCTGCCATTTGCCACGCAGCTCCTGGCGAGGCTGGGGGCCGAGGTCGTCAAGGTCGAAGCACCCGACGGCGGGGACTCGGGCCGGCTTGCGATGCCCGCGATGGCCGATCCCGAGGGCAGGATGGTGGGTGCCACCTACCTGCGCAACAATCTGAACAAGCGATCCATTTCCATCAACCTGAAGGACCCGCGGGGTCGTCAACTGGTGCTCGACTTGGCGACCCGTTTCGACGTCTTTGCGGAGAACTTCAAGGGAGGGGCCTTGGCTCGACTCGGACTGGCATACGACGACGTCCACGCCGTCAACGAGCGGATCATCTACGTCTCGGTTTCAGGGTTCGGCAACGACGACACCTCGCCGTACCACCACTGGCCCGCATATGCACCAGTGGTCGAGGCCATGTCGGGATTGTACGAGACGAAACGCCGGGACGGGGAAGCGCCACGGGTGGCGCCCGGTGGGTCCCTCGGTGACATGGGCACGTCCATGTTCGCCACGGTCGGCATCCTCGCCGCCCTCTATCAGCGTGATCGGACCGGGTTGGGGCAGCAGATCGATGTGGCCATGCTCGATTCCACGGTGGCAATGACCGACATCATCACCAATTACTGGTCCCTGGGGATGCCGGGCGGTGCTGACCCTCCGATCATCATGCACGGCTTCTTAGCCCGCGACGGGTGGTTCATCCTTCAGGTAGGGCGGGTGCAGCAGTTCGCCTCCCTGGCCCGCCTGATCGGTCATCCGGAGTGGATCACAGACCCCAGTCTGGCGGACCGGCAGGGTTGGTACGACTCGATCGACGCCGTCATCCGGCCCGCCATCGAGAAATGGGCGGCGGACAAGACGAAGCTCGAGGCTTGCCAGCAGCTCGGTGACGCCGGCCTCGCCGCCGGACCATGTTTCCGCGATGACGAAGTTGTGCGCGACCCCCACCTCCTGTCCCGTGACATGCTGGTCGAAATGGCACGTCCCGACGGAGGGGCGCAGCCCGTGATCTTTCCGAACAATCCGATCCGGATGTCCGGCGTGCCCGATGGTCCCGTCAGGAGGGTGCCGTGGTTCGCCGAGCACACCGACGAGGTCTTGCGGAATGATCTTTCCCTCGACGACGCTGTGCTGAGAGAGTTGCACGAGGAGGGTGTGATTGTGTGATGAGCTGAGGCGTTGCCTCAGGCCGAGCCAGGAGCTGCGGTGCAGCTGACATCACCCGCACAGAACAGGAGTCCGATGGAGTCGTTTCCCGCCATTGTCGCCACCGAGAATGCCCCGGCGTCGTTGCAACAGGTGCCGGAGTCCTCGTTGCCCGAAGGCGACGTCACGGTGGACGTCAGCTGGTCCTCCCTCAACTACAAAGACGGTCTGGCGGTCACCGGCAAGGGTCGCATCATCCGTTCCTTCCCCATGGTGTGCGGCATCGACCTCGCCGGGACGGTACGGTCCTCCGACTCCGACAAATGGTCGCCTGGCGACGAGGTCGTCGTCACCGGGTGGGGTCTGTCGGAAACGCACCCCGGGGGCTATACGACGCGTCAACGTGTTCGTTCCGGGTGGCTGCAACCCCGTCCCGAGCGCCTCTCCCTTCGTGAGACCATGGCCATCGGGACGGGCGGGCTCACTGCCATGCTGTGCATCCTGGCCCTCGAAGATGCCGGGATAGAGCCGGGAACCGAGGGTGAGGTGTTGGTGACCGGCGCCGGAGGAGGGGTGGGGAGCTTCGCCGTCATGCTCCTGGCGAGCTTGGGCTACCGCGTGGCGGCGGCGACGGGACGTCCCGAGATCGCCGAGTACCTCACAACGCTCGGCGCGTCATCCATTGTCGGGCGCGAGGAGCTGTCTGCCAACTCGGGCCGGCCGCTGGAAAAGGAACGCTGGAGCGCGGCCATCGACACGGTGGGGAGCCAGACATTGGCGACCGTGTTGGCCCAGACCCGGTACCGCGGCGCAGTGGCGGCCTGTGGCTTGGCCGGTGGCTCCGACCTGCCCACAACGGTCCTCCCGTTCATTCTGCGCAACGTGAGATTGTCGGGGGTGGACTCGGTGTCGACACCCACCGATGTCCGTGCCGCCGCCTGGGCGCGCCTGGACACCGACGTCCCGCGTCACCTGCTTGATCTCGTCACCACCACTGAACCGCTGGCACGCGTCCCGGCCTTGGCGGAACAGATCCTGGCCGGTTCGGTACGGGGCCGGATTGTGATCGACGTGGCCGGCGCCGGCGCATAGCGAACGTCGCGCCGGGAGGGGCTGAACATGCTCGAACAGGATCAGGTCCTGCCCAACCTCATCGCCCGGCGCGCCGCGGCGACTCCGGCACGGATTGCCATCCAGTGCGTCGACGGCACGGCGATGACCTACGGCGAACTCCAGGCAGAGAACATGCGGTGGGCGGCGGCCTATCGTCGGGCGGGCGTGGCGGCCGGCGATCACGTCGCATCAATGGTCGTCCATTCGTTCGCCTCCTACTCCGTGTGGCTCGGGTTGAGCTGGCTCAAGGCTGTCGAGGTCCCGGCCAACACCGGCTATCGGGGCGCCATGTTGGCCTACCTCATCGAGAACTCCGAGGCCCGCCTGCTCGTGATCTCCGCGCAGTTCTGTGATCGCCTGGTCGAGGTGGCCGACCGCGTGCCCAATCTCGAGTGCGTCGTGGTGCTCGACGCCCCGGGCGCCCTGCCGACGTTGCCGTTCCGGGTACTCAGCGGGGAGAGCTTCCTGGCCGGCGCGCCGGCCGTCGGGGATGTAGAGGCCCCGACCTATCGCGATATTTCCTCCGTCATCTACACCTCGGGGACGACCGGCCCTTCCAAGGGTGTGCTGGTGCCCTGGGCCAGCCTGCAGGATCTGAAGGGGATGCTGCCCGACGACATCATCCCGTCGCCCGACGACGGGTACTACAGCGTGTATCCCGCCTACCACGTCTCCGGCAAGGCGGCGATCGCCACCGCGTTCTCCCACGAGGCCCGGCTCGTGTTCCGCGAATCGTTCAGCCTCTCGGCGTACTGGGAGGACATCCGCCGGTATAACTGTGTCTTCGGGGGCCTCGTCGGACCGATGGCCTCCATGATCCTTGGACTCCCACCGAGCCCAACCGATCCGGACAATCCCTTGCGCGGTGTGGTGATGGCCCCGGTGATCCCAGAATTCGAGGAGTTCAAGCGGCGGTTCGATCTCCGGGTCTGCACGGGGTTCGGCATGACGGAGATCGGCTACCCCTTCAAGAGCGGATGGGAGCTCACCGATCACACCACGGTAGGTCGGGTCCGGAGCGGTCCGCCCGGCTTCGAGGTGAAGCTGGTCGATGACGACGATGAGGACGTGGGGCCCAACCGGTTCGGCGAGATGGTGGTGCGTACCGCAGATCCCTGGATCATCACCAGCGGGTATTTCCACATGCCGGAGAAGACGGCGGCGGCCTGGCGCAACGGGTGGTTTCACAGCGGAGACGGCTTCACCCGTGATGAGAGTGGCAATTACTACTTCGTCGACCGGATCAAGGACGCCATCCGCCGTCGAGGCGAGAACATCTCCTCATTCGAGGTCGAGAGCGCGGTCAACGAGCATCCCGCCGTGGCCGAATCCGCCGTCATCGGCGTCCCGTCCGAGCTGAGCGAGGACGAGGTCAAGGTGATCGTCGTCCTCCATCCGGGCGTGGCGCTGCTCCCAGAGGAGCTCATCACCTTTTTGGTCCCCCGCATGCCACGATTCATGATTCCGCGCTACGTCGAGTTCGTCGAGGAATTGATCAAGACGGACTCGACGCAGCGGACGCAGAAGTTCGCGTTGAGGGAGAACGCGCTCAACGACCGGACGTGGGACCGCGAGAAGGCGGGCATCGAGCTCCCGCGTTGAGCGGCGGTCAGGCGTTCGGGGTGACACCGGTTTCTGCTGCGGCCGCAGCGGCGCGGCGATATGCCTCCAGTTGCGCCAGTATGGGCATCGGCTCCTGACCGATGGTGGCATCGAGGCGGCGTGCGATCTCCTCTGGGGTCCAACGACCGTCCTTGAACATGGCCCGCACCTCGTGGGGCTGGTTCCACACGGCGATCTTCCCTCCCACGACCGTGTAGATCTGTCCGGTGATGTGCGTTGCCAGATCGGAGAGAAGGTAGGTGACCATGGGGGCGACGTCCTCGGGCTCTCCCGTCTCGGGCAGTTCCATCGGCACCTCCGCCATCATCCGCGTGCGGGCAATAGGGGCCACGGCATTGGCCCTGACGCCATAGCGGTTCAGTCCGGCGGCGGCGCTGCGCACCAACGAAACGATGCCTCCCTTGGCGGCCGAATAATTGGCCTGGGCCACACTGGCCTGGAAGGCGGCGGAGGTGAACCCGACGAGCGAGCCACTCTTCTGGGCCCGCATGACCGTCGACGCGGCACGGAAGAGGGTGAAGGTCCCTTTGAGGTGCGTGGCAATCACGGCGTCCCAGTCGTCCTCCGACATGTTGAAGAGCATCCGCTCGCGCAGAATGCCCGCGACGCATACGACCCCGTCGATACGCCCCCAGTTGTCGATCGCGCTCTGCACGATCCGTTCGCCCGCTGCCATCTCGGTGACGGAGTCGGCGATGGCGATGGCGTGATGGCCACCCTCTCGAATTTCCTCCACCACGGCGTCGGCGACCTCGCTCGTCGGCTCCTCGCCGTGCATGCCCACGCCGAAGTCGGCGACGACCACGTGTGCGCCTTCGGCGGCACATTGCAGCGCCACGGCCCGGCCGATGCCGCGCCCGGCGCCCGTCACGGCGATCGACTTTCCCTCGAGTATTCCGGTCACTTGGTCATCCTTTTGTGCGTTGGTGCGGTCGCCCCGTCGGCGACCTCGGGGACTACGTGGTCTGGTGCGGCAGGATCGATGCGCAGCAATGAACTGGCGGACGGCGCGCTGCACCACTCCGCGACCTGGTCACGCAGGGCGTTCCGGAGCAGCTTCCCCGTGGGGTCGCGCGGCAAGGCTGCGGCGTGGAAGTAGAGCCGCGGTCGCTTGTACCCGGCCAGCCTGTCGGTGGCCGAACGGGCCAGCTCGACCGCGACCTCGACGCTCATGCCGGCGTCGGGCGTCACGATGACGGCGGCGACCTGCTCCCCCCGTATGTCGTCGGGTGCACCGACGATGGCGAGGTCGGTCAACCCGTCCGTGTCGCTCAAGACCGATTCGACCTCCGCCGGGTAGATGTTGACCCCGGCGGAGACGATGACGTCAGACCCTCTCCCGGTAATGAAGAGGTAGCCGTCGCCGTCGACGTGACCGACATCTCCCACCGTGAAGGCCGAACCCCGATGGGCCGCGGCCGTCTTCGCCTCGTCGTTCAAATAGGAGAACGTGACGCCGTCGGCCGTGGCCACGTAGATCGTCCCGTCCACACCGGGTGGAACCTCGCCGCCCTCCTCGTCGAGGATGAGGAGGCGCTGGTTGTCCCTGGCTTTCCCGACCGTCCCAGGTCGCTCCAGCCACTCCTCGCTGGTGGCGATGGTCATGCCGCCCTCGGAGAACCCGTAGTACTCCGTGAGGCGGGGGCCCCACCATTCGAGCATGGCCCGTTTCACGGGCACCGGGCACGGCTCACCGCCGTGGAGGACGTTGACGAGCTCCGGAGCATCAAAGGCGGCGCGGAGCTCATCGGGCAATTGCAGGAGTCGACGGAACATGGTGGGCACCATCGAGGTCGACGTCACCCCGTCGGCCAGCATGGCCAGCGCGTTCTCGGGATTCCAGCGCGGGACGATGCGGATTGTCGCTCCCCGTGCCAGTGCGCCGAGGCCGAACGTCAGTGGGGCGCCATGAAAGAGGTGTGAGACGAAGAGATGCACGCCGTGGCCCGGCAATCCGGTCAGTTCGGCCATTCCGGCGCTTGCGGCGAATGACTCCGCAAACGGGCGTCGGCCGAGGAAGCTCGAGACGACACCCTTCGGGCGTCCGGTCGTGCCCGATGTGTAGGTCATCTTGCGGCCCGCCAATGCGTAGGGCAGCGGTGCCAGCGATTGGGCCTCGACCCATGCATCGAAACCCTGGTCGAGGTCGATGACGGGGAGACCAGCGTCGCGCCCGGCCTGCCGCGCCGCAGGGACGTCGGTGACGATCACGCGCGTCGAGGCGTCGGTAAGCACGCTGGCGATCTCCGTCGGGGTCCAACCGGTCTTGAGGGGGGTGTAGACCAGCCCTGCCCGCAGGCAGCCGAGAGCGATCTCAATGAACTCGACCCGGTTGGTGGCGACGAGTGCGACGTGACTGCCTTCCCCCGGCACCTGCTGGGACAGTCCATGGGCAATGGCGCGCGTGCGGTCCTCGAGCGCGCCCCATGTGCGGCGGGTCACGCCGTCTTCGACCGCCAGGTCTCCGGCGCGCCGATGGGAGATCTCGAAGAGAGGTGGTTGGGTCTTCACCGAGCCCGATCCGAGGTAGTGCGTTCGTGAAACCCCGCGCGCACTTCTGACCAGAGTTCGTCGTCGGCCTCAAAGGGTGAGTAGGCATTGATGCGATCCGCGGCATCGCCATAGCGTGCAGCCACCAGGCCGGCGATCGCGCCCGGGGCGCCGACCACGGCAAATGCTTCGAGCACCTGCGGTTCGATCAGATTGCCCATTTCGTCCCATCTTCCCTGGCGGGCCAGTTCGTGGAGTTCGCTCTGGAGGTCGCCCCATCCATGATGCTCGAGCACGGGACGGTAGGCCGGCGTCGATCCGTAAAAGGCGAGCTGGCGGCGAACGCCTGCGGCCGATCGGGCCAGCTCTTCCTCGTCGCGGCCGGTCACGATGAAGCCGGGGGCGGTGACTTCGATGTCCGACCGCGTGCGGTTCCTGCGGGCCAGGCCCCGCTCGAGCGCCGGCAGTACCGACGCCGAGAGATACGACGCCGTGGTGAACCCGTGGCAGAGGAACCCGTCGGCCCTTTCCCCCGCCACTTCGATCATCTTGGGCCCCACGCCGGCCAGGAACACGCGCGGCGGGCCGAAGGGGCTGGGTCCAGGATTGAAGAACGGGGGCATGAGCGTATGACGGTAGAACTCACCTTCGAACGAGAGCGGCCTACCTTCGTTCCAGCAGGCCCATATGGCGTGAACGGCATCGACCATTTCCCTCATGCGCGCGGCCGGCTTCGACCACGGCATGGAGAAACGGCGATCGATGTGTGCCTGCACCTGGGAGCCAAGCCCGAGGATGAAACGGCCCTCGGACAGCACCTGCAGGTCGTGGCCGAGAGTGGCGAGACTCATCGGGTTGCGTGCGAAGGCGACCGCGATGCCCGTTCCGACGTCGACCTTCCGGGTCGCCGCCGCCGCCAGTGTCACCGTCAAGAACGGGTCATGGCTGGTCTCGGCCGCCCAGATCCCGTCATAGCCGGCCTCTTCGAGACGACGCGCTTCGCGCCCGGCATCCCGGAGGGTCCCCCGCGCCGCCACGTCCAATTTCATCCCTCGCCCTTCAGATATAGGATTATGAAGATGGAGGATACCCGAACGGCTCGTATGGCCCGGTCGGAGTGGTGACGGGGACCACTGGCCAGACCGATCTTCACGCGTTCGCCAACGAAGTCGACCAGTTCCTTTCTCGCACCTTGCCTCGGCCTGAGGTCGCGGTCGGGTCGAGGGACGACGAGTCGGACGTCATTGAAGTGCACGGCCTCGAGCGCCGGCCAGAACCGGATGCCGCCGCGGCAGTGGTTGCCGCTGCGGCGTGGCAAGCCCTGAGGTTCGACGCCGATCTCGGATGGATCACGGGACCGCGAAGATATGGCGGGAGGGAGCTCCCACCGGAGTTCGAGCGCCTCTACGTGGAACGAGAGTCGGCCTACGACGTCCCTGACGTCACACCCCTCAACGTCGGGATCAAGATGCTCTCTGCCGCCATTTTGGGTCACGGCGGCGAACACCTTCGACAGACGGTATTGCCCGCTCTGCATCGAGGTGATCTCATCGGGTGCCAGCTGTTCTCGGAGCCGGATGCGGGTTCGGATCTCTCTGCGGTGAGGTCTTCGGCCACGCTCCACGAGGGAACGTGGGAACTCGTCGGCGAAAAGGTGTGGACATCGAAGGCACAGTTCAGTGACCTCGGGTTGTGCATTGCCCGGACCGCGGTGGCCCAAGACCCCCATGTCGGTCTCACGATGTTCCTGGTCGACATGCATGCGCCCGGAGTCGAGATACGGCCGTTACGGCAAATGAACGGTCATGCATCCTTCAACCACGTGCTGCTCGACGGGGTGCGCGTTCCGGACGCCCATCGGTTGGGCGACGTCGGTGAGGGTTGGGCGGTGGTCCGCACCACGTTGATGAGCGAGAGGGCGGGGGTCGGCAAGGGCGCGAAGGATCCCGCCGGCCATGCGCTCGACCGGATGCTCGAGCTTGTGCCCCGTTTGGGTCTGGGTGGCGACTCCCTGGTCCGCCAGGAGCTGGCCGACCTCTACAGCCGTGTGCGGATCGCCGAATTTGCGAGCCAGCGCTCGCAGGTCGCACCGGGCCCGGCGGGCTCGATCAACAAGCTCTTCCGCAGCCGCAATCTCCAGAGAGCGTCTACCCTGGCCGGAAAGATGCTGGGCCCGCGAGTGGTCGCGAGTGGGGGGGTGGATGCGATGTGGGGCGATTTGATCCTCTGCGCGCCCGGGGTCCGCCTGGGCGGGGGGACGGATGAGATACAGCTCAATGTTCTGGCAGAACGGGTGCTGGGGCTGCCACGTGATCCGCCCATCATCGACGGAAAATGAAAGGGGTCGTTGAGTGCTCTATTGGCATGAAGTACACCGGGTGAGGCCGGGGAGAATGAGCGCCCTGCTCGAGGCGGTCGAGCGAGATTTCCTGCCCATCGCGGAGACCTACGGCATGCGACAGGTCGGCTATTGGCAGGTGGCGCCCGGACTGGGGACGATCCCCGAGACGGTATCCGTATGGGAACTCGACGACTTCGGTCACTACGTCGACGTGGTGCGTCAGCGGTTCGAGGGACCGCGCGCCGACCTCGGCCAGTGGTTCGACGGGGTGGGGGAGTGGGTCGAATCGAGCGAGAGCCTCTTGTGCTTTCCATCGGAGCTGACGCCGACGGTCGCGCAGATCAGAGAGCGGAATCTGCGGGCGAAGCTGTGCTCGCACGAGATGATCCACGTCCAGCCGGCACGCCAGGCGGAGTACCTGCGCCTGGCTGAAGAGATGTGGTTCCGCCGTGTGGCCGAGCCGGCGGGCCGATCGATTGTCGGCCTGTACTGGTCACCCTGGAAGAACACGAGGGCCATCTGTATCTGGGGGCAGGGGGAGGAGTGGGAGAACGTGAATCCATTCGGGAAGGAGGAGGCGTGGGTGGCCGACACGGACTTCGAGATCTGGCAGACGCTCGGTCGAGAGATCAGAACCGACTGGGATGACCGCTTCCTCGTGCCGACCTCTTTCTCGACGGTGCACTGACGTGGGCGTGACGTTCGATGAGGACGAGCTATGGAATTTCCTCAATGACACCCATACGGGAATTCTGACGACGCTGCGCGCTGACGGGTGGCCCCTCGCCCTGCCCGTCTGGTTCGTGACCGCCGACCACCGCATCTACGTGCGGACTCCGGCGCGGACACGGAAGGTGGCGCATGTGCGTCGCGATCCACGCGTGTGCTTCACCGCTGAAGCCGGCGTCACGTGGGGCGAGTTGCGGGCGGTCGTGCTCACCGGTCACGCCCACGTCCTGCCGGAGGGAGACGAGCGGGATCGCGTCTTCGGGCTCATCTCGGCGAAGTACAAGGGCTTCGGCCTCCCGGTCGACGAGGTTCCCGCGGCCACCATCCGGCACTACGACACCGAGTCCACGGTCCTCCGGGTCGACCCCGATCCGCACACCGTGAGCTGGGACAATCGCAAACTGCGGCGCCGATCCGAGGGACCCTGAACGGCCTAGCCGGGTCGAGGAGCGCCTCCCCAGGGTGCTCGCACCGGCCCTTGCTGCCTTGACGTGCTTCAGGTGCTCTCAGTATAATGATGTAAAAGATCACTTGTCTGGGGCGAACATCCATGAGGTTCGGGGTATTTTTCGAAGTTCAGCTTCCGCGGCCGTGGGACGAGACATCCGAAGAGCGCGCCTTTGCCGAAGCCCTCGAGCAGGCGGTATTGGCGGACAAACTGGGAATCCAGTACATGTGGGCGACGGAGCACCATTTCTTGGAGGAGTACGCACACTCTTCGGCGCCAGAGGTGTTCCTGGCCGCGGCCTCGGCGTTGACGACGAACATCCGCATCGGTCACGGCATCAGGCTCATGCCACCGAAGTACAACCATCCGGCCCGGGTGGCCGAGGCTCTGGCCACGCTCGATCTGATCAGCCACGGCCGCGTCGAATGGGGCGTCGGCTCGTCGAGCTCCGCCGCGGAGATCCTCGGGTTCGAGTTCGATCCGCACGACAAAGAGGCGATGGCCGATGAAGCCACCCGGGAAGTGGCAAAGATGCTCTGCACAAGTCCCTACCCGGGGTACTCGGGCGAGTTCTTCTCCATGCCTGCCCGCAACATCGTGCCCAAGCCCGCCCAAAAACCGCATCCGCCACTGTGGACCGCCTGCTCGAAGCGGGCCACCATCCTCCGCGCGGCCGAACAGGGGATCGGTGCACTGACGTTCAGCTTTGTGAACCCGTTGGAAGCCAAAGGATGGGTTGAGGACTATCACCGGACATTTGAAGCGGAGTGCCAGCCCATCGGCCAAGACGTGAACCCCCGCATTGCCATGGTCACCGGGTTCGGGTGCCACGAGGATCCTGCGGTGGCTCGGCAACGATTCAAGGGTGGACAAGACTTCTTCGGCTTCGCCCTGGCCTACTACTATGGAAACGGCAGGCACGTCCCGGGCCTCGACGACATCTGGAAGAAGTTCATCGAGTCAGGTGACGAGGGCGACACCGGCTACGGCGACGCCACACCCTTCAGCAATCCCGCCGACCTGCGCGAGCGCTACAAGATCTACGAAGACGCCGGGGTGGACCAGGTCGTGTTGCTCCCCCAGGCCGGCCGCAACCGCCATGAGGACATCTGTGAGGCGCTCGAGCTCTTCGGCACGACCATCCTGCCCGAGTTCATCGAGCGGGATGAAGAGGCGGAGAAGCGGCGTTCCGTCCGTCTGGCACCGGCCATCGAAAAGGCGCGGCGCCGCATCGCCGACCCGGCGGGGACACAAGCCCCCGACCCCATCGAAGCCTTCGGCCTGCGGAGCAAGCGTGCCGCCAGTGAGCTCTCGGTCCTTCTCCAAAAGACCAAGGCGGAGGACGTGTAAGGGGACGTGTAATACGGTGGCCAGTCGCAGATGAAGATGCAACATGGTGAAGAGATTGTGGTTCCTCGCAGTTGTTTCAACGAAATGATGCCCGGCACAGGGCGGCACACGAGAGATGGGGGTTAGATCGATATGGCCGTGCTAGACGACAAAGTGGCTGTGGTCACTGGGGGAGCACTGGGAATCGGTGGCGCAATTTCGCAAAAGTTCGCCGCCGAAGGAGCCCGTGTCGCGGTGTGGGACATCGACGAAGAAGCCTCGGCGAACATGGTGGCCAAAATTGAAGCTGCCGGTGGGACATGCATCGCCATTCGCGCCGATGTGGCGGACCGAACAGAAGCAGCATCCGCCCTCGCGCAGACCCTCGATGCGTTCGGGCAGGTAGACATCCACGTGAACAACGTGGGCATCTTCAATGGCTTCTGGCGGTTCCTCGATATTCCCGAGGACGCATGGAATGACATGATGAGAGTCAACCTTGGATCGCCGTTCATCTGCTCGCAGCTAGTCGGGCGGCACATGGTCGAAAAGAAGATCGAAGGACGGATTATCAACATCGGTTCGGTCGATGGCGAGATCCCCTATCAAGACTTCGCTCACTACGCCGTGTCGAAAGCAGCGATGCGTCTACTTTCTCAGGCGATGGCTCTCTCGCTGGCAGAGCACCAGATCACGGTGAACGAGATCGCCCCGGGATTCATCCTCACCGAGCTCTCGAAATTCGTCATTGAGGCGCCGCCGTTCCAGAGCCGGGTGAAGTCGTTTGCCCCACTGGGGAGGGCGGGCACGACGGAGGAAGTCGCTGACGCGGCTCTCTATCTGGCCAGCCCACAGGCCAGCTACGTCACCGGTGCAATCCTCACCATCGATGGAGGAAGTGTCATCGCCGGGCGTAGCTACATCCAACACCAGTACCTCATAGAGGACGGGATGCTTCCCTGACGCGTCGGATCCGCCGTTAGGCCTGAGCTATTCCGGGTCGATCGCTTACTGCGCCGGTCGAGAGGAGCGCAGCCATCTGCGCCGTTGAACATCCGAGTTCTTCGACGAGGACCTCGTGATTGTGTTGCGCGAAGGCCGGTGCCGCACGTGCAAACCAACCATCGAGCTTCGTCGTGAGTTTGAAGGGAAGTCCGGGATACAGGAGAGGTCCAGCGACGGCGTGGTCGAGTTTCTCGAAGAATCCTCTCGCCAGAAGCTGCTCGTGCCGATCGATGTAGGGGGGCGTGATGACCACGCCCACCGGCACGCTGGCCGCGATCAACTCGTCGCGGGCAGCGGTCGCCGACATCGTCTCGACGAGATGGTGCACCGCGACGTCAATCTGGTCGTGGATCTCGCGTCGTCGAGCTACGTCGTCGAGGGCCGGATCAGCTGCCCATTCCGGGCTGCCCAGCCACGTGCGCAACGCGTGCCAGTGCGCGGCCGACTCGACACTGATGGCGAGCCATTGTCCGTCAGCGCATTCGTAGACACCCTGAGGCGCCAACACGGGACTGCGATTGCCGCAGCGGGGGACCCCGAGTCCGGTTGCTCCCAGTTCGACGACTACCTCAGCGGCGACGTTCAGTGCCGCCTCTATGAGTGGGGCCTCGACTAGTGAGCCCGAGCCTGATCGTTCGCGCTGGGCGAGCGCAACGAGCGCGGCGAAGCAGGCGTGCAGGCCACCGAGGGGGTCACAGGGCGCCCGCGGCATGGTGGGAGCGCCGTCAACGAAGCCGGTGACCGCGGCAAACCCGCATAGTTGCTCCATCGTCTGTGTGAACCCACCCCTCTCGCGCCATGGGCCGTCAAGCCCGAATGCCGGCATGCGCAGATAGATGGCTCGGGGATTCCTCCGTGAGATTTCGTCAGCGGTCACCCCGAAGGAGTCGAATACCTTCGGGGTGAAGTTCTCCACAATCACATCAGCACCCTCAATGAGTTGCCACGCCAGGGCAAGTCCCGACTCTTGCCGCAGGTCGATGGCGACCCCCCGCTTGCCCGCGTTTGCTCCGTGGTAGAGCCAGCTGTATTCCCACCAGTTGTCGGCGGGAGCCGTCCGCGTGGTGGCCGCCAAGCGAATCGGATCGGGCCGGCTCCCACTTTCCACCCGGATCACGTCGGCTCCGAGCGCGGCAAAGATACATCCGACGAGCGGCCCCGCCCAGAGCGCGCTGAAATCGATCACACGAAGTCCGGCGAGTGGTCCCGTGGCGTTCGCCGCCCTCGTCTCGGATTGCTCCGCGCGAGGGGGCCAATCTTCTAGGGACTCGAGGGGTGATGTTGATCCGAGCGCCGGTGACGGTTCGAAGGGACGGGCTGTAACTCCGGTGATCTTGTAGGGGGGACGAGGCTGCACGAAGTCGCCCCCAGGGTGGTCGACAAAGATGCCCCGTTCCCGCACGTGATCGAAGGTGGGAATGGTCGCACCGTCCCCGAGTGGCGCCGCAGGTATGCGGTTCTCTGCTGCGAGGGCGAGTATCTCGTCAGCGGTGTGCTTCCTGGTCCAGTCCGTGATGACGCCCGCGACTTCGGTTCTCCGCTTCCATCGCGTGAGGATGTTGGCCAGCCCAGGGTCGTCTGCCAGGTCGGCGCGACCCATGAGGGTACTGAAGCTCTTCCATTGGTCCCCGGTCACCGTCGTGAGGCCGACCCACCCATCCGATGTCGGTTCGATAGCGGGTAGTTCGTTGGTGCGCTCGAAGGCAGCGGCGAACGCGTCGGGATCATCGCTGAGTTGCGCGTGGAGGGACTCATAGACGTTGAAGGAGACCGACATGCATTCGAGAATGGAGACGTCGACGAATTCACCCTGCCCGGTCTGACGTGCACGCCGGATGAGGGCAAGAGTGGCGACCGCGGCGAAGGACCCGGCGATCCATTCGCCCACCCGCCCACCCGTCGAGAGGGGAGGGTTCTCCGGCAGCGCACGAGACCCTGTGGAGCCGCACTCCGCCTGGAGGATGAATTCGTTCGCCGGCCTCCTGCTCCACGGCCCGCCGTATCCATAGGGTGAGATCGATACGTCGATGACGGCCGGGTTTCTCTGTGCGATGTCTTCGTAGCCGAGCCCGAGTGCCTCCAGGGTCCCCGGAAGTGCCGACGTGACCACGACGTCGGCGCGGGACGCGAGCTCGAGGATGAAGCGCCGATCCTCGGGCGATTGCACGTCAGCCGTGACGCTCTTCTTGGAGGTGTGCAGAAAGCGGAAGAGCGCACTGCCGAGTGGACCCGTCGGTGCGCCGGTGGCCGACCATGTACGAAGCGGGTCCCCGTGAGGGATCTCGACCTTGACGCATTCAGCCCCGGCGTCTACGAGAAGTTTCGTGCAATATGCCCCGGCAATTCCCTCTGAAAGATCGAGAACTCGTAGGGTCGAGAGAACGTACGGCTCCATTGTCGGGACATTAGCCCCGTTCCGCTCGAGGTACATGGGCTGAAGTTAAGCTTCCTCCGTGTCAGCCACGAAGGAGCGTCGGGGCCCGCTCGAGGGAATTCGAGTCGTTGAGGTTGGATCGATCGGACCGGGTCCATTTTGCGCCATGCTGCTCGCGGACCTGGGGGCTGACGTCATCAGGCTCGACCGTCCGAACGAGATCGGTCCTCTCACGGACGAGATCATCGGCAACGAGGTCCTGCACCGGAGCCGGCGATCCGTCGCCATCGACTTGAAACATGCTGGCGCAGTTGAGCTCGTCATGGAGCTCGTTGATAGGGCAGACGTCCTGATCGAGGGATTTCGCCCAGGTGTTGTGGATCGCCTCGGTATCGGGCCCGACGCCGTTCATCGGCGAAATCCACGCCTGATCTACGGCCGCATGACCGGTTGGGGAGAGGACGGCCCGCTGGCACAACGCGCCGGACACGACATCAATTACCTCGCAATTTCCGGAGTTCTCGGAGGGCTAGGCCCCGGAGACGGCCCGCCGGCGCCCCCGCTGAACCTTGTCGGAGATTACGGCGGTGGAGGTATGTTGCTGGCCCTCGGAATCGTCGCGGCGCTCGTGAGTCGGAGTGTGACGGGCCGCGGCCAGACGGTCGACGCCGCCATGGTGGACGGTGCGGCACTCTTGATGGGCCCCAACCTTCCCTATTTCAAGACCGGAGCGTGGGGCGAACGGGGTGAGGGCATCATCGACGGCGGCGCGCCTTACTACCGGGTCTATGAAACTGCTGATGGGCGCCAGATTGCGTTCGGGGCGATGGAGCCCCCCTTCTACCAACAGATGCTGCAGGGACTGGGCTTCGATGACGTCGATGTCTCGCAACAGGACGACCGCACGCGGTGGCCCGCTCTTCGCAATCGAATCGCGGAGACCATCAAGGGCCGGACCCGAGATCAATGGGAGGAACACTTTGCGGCATTCGAGGCCTGCTTTTCGCCCGTCCTCGACCCGCTGGAGAGCCCCGACCACGCCCACAGCCGTGACCGCGGTTCGTTCGTAGAGGTCGGAGGTGTTCCGCAGCCGGTGCCGGCTCCGCGCTTTACCGACACGCCGTGCCCAGCTCCTCGGCGAGCCTGTCGGCCCGGAGAGCACACTGCGTCGGCACTGTTGGACTGGGGCGTTCCGAGTGCATTGATTGCCGATGCGATGCAGGACGGGCTCCTATGGAAAGTTCCGGTTCCGGCATAATCGCAGGTAGAGTGAATAACGTTCGTCGTTGCCCGCTGGGAACAGCCGGAGATGACCAGGGGCCTTTGCACTGTGGGGGTGGTTGAGGTGGCAGTGGAGTACCGATCCGACCAGCTGTTGCCCGACCCCGAACCGAGGCCTGTCGAGGTCACCATCATTTCGGTTGATGATCACCTGGTCGAGCCCCCCGACATGTTCGAGGGTCGCTTGGCAGCTCGATTCTCCCCGTATCAACCGCGAGTGGTTGAGGATGCTGAGGGCCATCAGCTGTGGGAGTTCGATGGAGGGCTCTACACGCAAGTTGGCATGAACGCTGTCGCAGGGCGTCGTCCGGAAAGTGTGTCCGTCGAACCCACACGTTTCGAGGACATGCGCCCGGGCTGTTACGACATCGATGCACGCATCAAGGACATGGACATCAATGGTGTGTGGGCATCCCTCAACTTTCCGTCACAGATCGCCGGGTTTGCCGGGAGGGTGTTTTCGGGAGCAAGAGACCCTGAGCTCGGATTGGCGGTTACCCGGGCGTGGAACGATTGGTTGTTTGATGAATGGTGGCAGCCGTATCCCGATCGGATTATTCCTTGCGGGATCACCTTCCTGACCGACCCGGAACTCGGGGCAGCTGAGATCCGTCGTAATGCGATGAGGGGATTTCGATCCGTCACATTGCCAGAACGACCGCAACGGATCGGGCTTCCGCATCTCTTCGCCGATTTCTGGGACCCCATCATCGCCGCATGTGAGGAAACGGAGACGGTGATCAGCCTTCATGTGGGTTCCTCGGGCCAAGCGGATCTTCCTGATATTCCCCCAGGAGGAACAATGATTGGCTTGGGGGCGACCCTGTTCGGGCAGCTGTCGCTCGGTGCCTGCGCCGAATGGCTGTGGTCTGGATTGCCGGTTCGGTTTCCTGACGTGAAGATTGCCATGAGCGAGGGCGGCATCGGCTGGGTGGCAATGCTGCTCGATCGTCTGGACAATATCGTGACCCGGTCAGGGTACGGGCGCTATTTCGACGCCGGGGATATGACACCCGCGGACGTACTCCGCCGCAATTTCTACTTTTGTACGCTCGATGATCCTTCGACGATCGACACGCGCGAGCGTATCGGCATTGACCACATCATGGTCGAGGTGGATTACCCCCATGGCGACTCGACGTGGCCCGATAGCCAGAAGGTCATTCGTGATGCGTGGGGTCACATTCCTGAGGGCGAACTCCGAATGCTCACGCACGAAAACGCCGCTCGACTCTTTCGCTGGCCGCTGCCTGCGGTCTGCCTTCCCTGAAATCCCCTGGCACCGTTCAAGTGGGAACGTCGATGTTGTAGACGCGTGCAGCGTTGCCGCTCAGAAGCTTCTTCCGCAATCCGTAGTCGACCTCTTCGAGGACACCCGCCATTCTCGTGAGTGGATCCGGGAACAAGCAGGTCGGGTGGGGAAAGTCGGTCTCAAACATGCAGTTGTCAAAACCCAGCCGCCGCACGCTATCGAGAAGGCCTTCGCCCTCGAACCAGAAGCAGGCAAAGATCTGCCGGCGGAAGTATTCCGAGGGATTCATGGATAACGCGTCGAGCGCATTTGGTGCCGTCTCCGTAACCTGGTAATCCAGGGCGTCAAGGGCAAAGGGAATCCAACCAACCCCGCTCTCCGACGAGACGATTTTCAAGGTGGGATGCCGCTCGAGAACGCCTGAGAAGATGAGGTTCCCGATGACGCGCGCATTGTTGAGGTAGAGCAAGGTCGAGCCGAGCGCCAATTTCCGCTCATTGTCAAGGGAAGGCCAAGAGGCCTTGCCGTACCAGGACGCCTGGGTGAGGCTCGCCCCGATGTGGAAGTTGACGGGCAGGTCGTGGGACGTGCAGGCCTCCCAGAGCGGCTCCCAGCACGGATCGCCTAAATCCGGCAATCCCTGATCCTGCGGATCTGCGTTCGTATTGACGCCCTTCAACCCGAGGGTATGAATTCGCTCGACTTCGGCAATAGCTGAGGGGACGTCCCACCAGGGCAGAAGACCCATTCCCATGATCCGTCCACCGGACTGCTCTTGGATCTCGGCCATCGCATCGTTGTAGAGCGTGGCGCAGAGATTCCGGAGTCGGAGGTCCTCGATCGAACTGAAGGCCTGTCCGCCGAAGCCGGCGAGGTTGGGGTAGACGATTTGGCCCCAAATGCCGGTGGCGTCCATCGCGGCGAGTCGGGGTTCGAGAAAGCTGGCGGCAGGGGAGATGTCGTTGATCGACCAGTCCATGAAGTCAATTCCTCGAACCTTTTCATTCGCGGCATTCACCACCCCGTAGGCGCATGCGGGTCCGAGTATCAGGGAGTCGTCGACCACCCAGACCGGACTCTCCCCAGCTTCGCTGAGAGCTTCCCCCGAAGCGAGGTTGTACGTCCCTTTGCGCATGACGACACGGGGAACTCGATCCTTGAAGGCCTTCGGGGCCCTTGAGGTCCAGAGATCTGCAGGTTCTGTCAGGTGTGTATCTGTATCAATGACTTTGATGCCTTCGATCGCGGATCGGCTGTCGTGTATGTCCGGGATGGTTGCAGTCATTGGTGCTCCTTTGTCTGTTCATGCATCAGAGGTTGTGCAGGTTCCCGGCGGGCGAATGGGCCTCAGTCCCGCCACCATTCGGTTCCAGCCGTCACGGTCCTGGTGTCCCTGCCAGACCGTAGAAGCTGTCCGGGGAGTTCCCCCGTGAAGCTGCCGTTAGCCACGATCTCGCGCCCGTTGACGAACACCTTCTCCATCCCGATCGAATCGGCGTACAAACGGCTGGCACCTCCCGGCATGTCCTTTCGCATCCGGACCGCACCTGGCGCGACCGTGTCGGGATCGAAGATCACAATATCGGCCCAATAACCCGGCGCCAGTTTCCCTCGTTCGCGCAGGCCGTACAGACGAGCCGGCCGGTCGGTGAGGAGCGCGATTGCTTCCTCCCAGCCGATGAGACCCCGTTTTCTGACCGCCCCTTCGAGGAGTCCCGTTGAATACACCGCGCCGCACGTCATGTCGAGGTGCGCGCCGGCATCGGAACCTCCGACAACGACTCGGTTGTCGTTCCACAATTCGACCCCGGCCTCCCAGTCCGCGTCGGATTCGGGGGTCGGGGGCATCAACCCGGTCTTGAGGTCGTCGGCCACGACGATGTCGAGGAGAGCGTCGAACGGGCTCTGCCCCCTCTCGTGCGCAATATCGTCCATCATCCGACCTTCGTACGGGGCCGTCTGTGACGAATAACTCTGTTGGATGGTCATTTCGGGCCAGTTCGCCACGCGAGATCGCAGGTTGCCCGCCTCCTCCGAAGCGGCGCTCGCCTCCAACCGTCGACGGACCTCGGGGTCCGACAGGCTGACGATTCGCTCCGCCACGGGAAGAACGAACAGTTCGCGCCATCCCGGCAATCCCGAGAGGAGTACGCCACTGTCGAACGAGATGAACACGGGCATGTTATGGATGATGCTGAGCGCGACCACGGTACCTCCCTTGGCGGCGGCCACGTCGGAAGCGTGCAGTTGCTGTGCGATCCGCTCGGGCGACGTTGAAGAGAGTCCGAGAACATTCCAGTTGAGCGGCCGATTGGCGAGTCTCGAAAGGGTCGCCATCAAATCCTCTTCTTCGGCGCTGAACCCGCTCAAGCACCCCTGCAGGATCATCTCAATGCTCGTTCCGGGATGATCTGCCACTGCGGTGGCGAGTACCTCGAACTCCGACCGAACGGCCGAGCGCGACGGAACCGGTTGTAGCTCGCCGTCATGGTGCGTACTCACCGTAGATGTCGAGAAACCGAGGCCTCCCTGCTCGAGTGCGGCGTGGAGGTTTCTGGCCATGGCCGCCACCTGTTCGGGGCTGGCTTCGTCACTGACGGCGGCGTCTCCCATGACGGCCCGGCGCAAGGCGGAATGGCCTACGAGAAAGCCGGCATTGACGCCTATGCCGCCCTCGAGCCGGTCCAGGAATTCCCCGAACGACCGCCAGTTCCAATCCAGTCCCTGTTCCAGTGCGTCGCGCGGCATTCCTTCGACCTTGGACATCATCCGTGTCAGGTATCCGGTGTGGTCGGGGTCGGTCGGGGCCAAAGAGAATCCGCAATTTCCACCCATGACGGTGGTCACGCCGTGAAGGGGGGATGGGCTGGCAGTCGGATCCCAGAACAGCTGTGCGTCGTAGTGGGTGTGCAGATCGATGAATCCCGGCGCGACGATGAGTCCGTCGGCGTCGACCGTTCGTGCCGCCGGTTCGTCTATTTCCCCGATGGCGACGACCCGGCCGTCACGGACGCCGACATCAGCCCGCCGAGATGGAGCTCCAGTCCCGTCCACCACCGTTCCATTGCGGATCAACAGGTCAAGCATCCGATGCCTACCTCCTATTGGGAACCTGCAGGTTTTCTGTATATGCCGTGTATGGATGTATTTCCAGGAGTTCCATGCCGGCGAGAAGCGATGCTCATATCTGGTGTCCACGTTCACGTCCATCTTCGTGATCGTGGGACGGTCCTCCCCGCCGAGCCCCCCATCGGGTCCACCGTGCGTAGGCAGCCTGCCCGGACTCGGCATCCTTGGCCATCCTATACATGTTCCCGTCTTAGCAAAATCGTTGCTATCTTAGTGCAGTTGCGAACCTTGTGAGCTTGCAGGCAACGATGCTGGAAAGGTGCGCGGTGCGCGCCGAGCGGATCGCCAAGGAGAAACCCATGCCAAGCGAAGATCTCCAGTTCCGGACGTGACGACCAGATGTCGTAGGCGGGGATCTGCCGGAATCGGTGAAGCCTGAGATGGCCATGCCGCTCGAGGGGCTACGCCTGCTCGACCTGTCCAGCGGTATTGCGGGCGCGTACTGCGCCAAGTTGCTCGTCGACGGCGGCGCCGATGCGATCAAGGTGGAAGGTCCTGCGGGTGACCCGCTCCGGAAGTGGTGGGCGTCTGGATTAGACGATGAACCACCCGGAACAGGCGCCCTCTTCGAATGGCTCAACGCGTCGAAGCGGAGCGTCGTGGCCGATATGGCAACGGCGGAAGGGCTGGCTCTCGTGCGCGATCTCATTCGGCAATCCGATGTCGTGCTCGAGAGCTTCCCCGCCGGTCAGATCGAAGCCTTCGGACTTGGGCCTGCGCAGGTTCGAGCGCAACGGCGGCAAGCCGTCCTTGTGTCTATCTCCGATCTGGGCCGGGGCGTGCGTCACGATGACAGCGTCTTCAGCGAGCTTCTCTTGCAATCCCTTTCCGGCTCTGTGCACGGGCGGGGACACCCCGATCGTTTCCCTCTCGTCGCGGGGGGACGCCTGGGGGAATGGGCCACCGGCGTGTATGCGGCGGTTGGTGCCCTCGTCGCGTGGCGGCGAGCGCGGGAGTGCGGCGTCGGAGAGCATGTCGATGTCTCCAGGCTCGAGTCGATGGCGGTCTCCCTTGTCGGGTATGCCTCCCTGATGCGGCACATCCAGGGCGAGGACGCCAAGCCCTACACGCGCTCGGTGGAGATCCCGAGCGTGGAGCGGGCCCGCGATGGGTGGATCGGATTCTGCACCGTCACGAACGCGCAGTGGCAGGCGTTCGCCGTCATGGCCGAACAGTATGAGCGCGCCGAGGGCGAGTGGTCATTGCTCTCTTACCGGCAGGCCCACCGCGCCGAAGCAGAGGGGATGATCGAGGCGTTTACGTCACGACATCGAGTCGACGAGTTGCTCGAGGAATCGGCAAAATTTCGAGTTCCGGCAGCCCCGGTCGTGGGGGGCGCAAGGATTCCCGAGATAGAGCCATTTCGCTCAATGGGAGTATACGTACGACCGCCCAGCGGCCGGTTCCTTGCCCCCCGGCCCCCCTTTCGATTCTCACGCAATGAAGTACGACCGCTCGGGGCGTCGCCGGCGATCGGGGAGCACACGGAGGTCATCACGTCGGCACACTCTGCCGGCCGCGAAGCTTCCACGTCCTCATCGCCTTTCGTTGCCGCGCGCCCCCTTCCATTCGCCGGCTTACGCGTCATTGACTTCTCGGCATTCTGGGCGGGTCCGTATGCCGCGGCATTGCTGGCCGCCTTTGGCGCCGATGTCATCAAGGTCGAGTCGATCGGGAGACCGGATCCCATCCGTTTCAGTTCCAGTGCCCCGCCATCGGATCCGCAGTGGCATGAGAAGTCTGCGATATTCGGGTCATGTAACGCCAACAAACGTGGGGTCACTTTGGCGCTCGATACGCCCGCAGGACGCGACCTGGCCCTGCGACTCATCGGCGGAGCGGACGTCGTGATCGAAAACTTCACGCCCCGCGTGATGGAGCAGTTTGGCCTGGGTTACCCGCGACTGGCCGAAGTCCGTCCGGACATCGTGATGCTTCGCATATCGGCGTTCGGGGCCACGGGACCATGGCGGGACCGAGGAGGGTTCGCGCAGACCATGGAGCAGATCACGGGGATGGCCTGGATCACCGGCCATGCCGACGGGCCGCCGCTCATTCCGAGGGGGGCCTGTGATCCGATCGGCGGCATGCACGCGATCGTCGCGCTGTTGATGGCATTGGAACACCGAGATCGAACGGGTGAGGGTCAGTTGGTGGAGGTGCCCCTCGTGGAGACTTCCGCCAACCTCGCCGCCGAAGTGGTGATCGAATGGTCGGCCTACCGGCGCGAGTTGGTGCGCGACGGAAATCACGGACCGGAAGGATCGCCACAGGGCGTGTACCGCTGTGAGGGCGCGGACTCGTGGGTGGCTCTGTCCGTTCTCGAAGAAGCGCATTGGCAAGGATTGGTTGCTGCGCTTGACTCTCCTTCGTGGGCACAGGCATCTCAATTCGCCACCCTTGCCGGGCGGCGACAGAGCGCAGATGTCATCGACGGAGGCGTGTCCGAATGGTCTCGCAGGAGAAGCGCTGATGACGCGGCGAGGATACTGCGCGAGCACGGTGTTCCCTCGACTGTCGTGATACCGGCTGATCGGATCGACGAGATTCCCGAGCTGCGTGGTCGTGGATTCTGGATTCCGATCGATCATCCCGTCGCGGGGTGTCATGAGGGGCCGGGTTGGCCGTTCCGGTTCTCGGGAATGCGTGCGGCCTGGCCCGGTGGACCTGCCCCGACGCTGGGTCAACACAATCAAGAGGTGCTCATGGGCGATCTCGGGCTGACGTCCGAGCAGTTCGAAGAGCTTGCGCAACGTGGAATCGTTGGACAGACGATGAGTGGGAGATAAGAGTGGTGCCGCGTGAGCCGAGTATCGGAGAACCCATGGGCGTAGAACCCTCGGCGTGGCGATAGCCGAACCATGGATATCACCTTCACCGAGGAGGATCACTCGTTTCGGGCCGAGGCGCGGGATTGGTTGAGCCGCAATGTCCCGAAGGAACGCCCTCCCGATGACGGCCAGGGCCTGCGTGAGTTCGATCTCGCGTGGCAGGCGACCCAGTACGAGGGTGGATGGGCCGGCATCTCGTGGCCCGTCGAGTACGGGGGAAGGGGGCTCAGCCTCCTGCAGCAGATGATCTGGCACGAGGAGTACGCCCGCGCCGGAGCGCCCAACGTGGGAACTTCCTTCGTCGGCCTCAACGACGCGGGCCCAACGCTGATGATCCACGGCAGTGAAGACCAGAAGGTGCGGCACCTGTCGAGGATCCTCGAAGGTCGATCGATCTGGGCTCAGGGCTACTCCGAACCCAATGCCGGATCCGATCTGGCCTCCCTGCAAACGCGAGGGACCATTGACGGAAACGAGATGGTCATCACCGGGGAGAAGATTTGGACGAGCTATGCCGACATCGCGGACCATCAGGAACTCTTGGTCCGGACAGACCCGGATGCCCCCAAGCACAAGGGCATTACCTGGATCATCTGCGACCTCTCCCCGTCGCCGCCCGGCCTGATCGTCGAACCCATCCGCATGCTGTCGGGCATCGATCGCCTGTGCCGGGTGATCTACGACGAGGTGCGCATACCACTTTCGAACGTGGTGGGCCAGGTCAACGACGGATGGAATGTCGTGTCCTCGAGTCTGTACCTCAAGCGGGGCACTGGTCGTATCGCAGACCAGGTGTCCCTCGCCCGCACGGTCGACGACCTCGTCGAGCTTGCGGCCAACACCAGGGGCCCGCATGGGCCGGCACGAGCGTTGGACAACGACGAGCTCGCACGGCGATTGGCGACGGCGCGGGCCGAAGTCATCGCCCTGAGGGCGATGACGTACGCAGAGCTTTCGCGCGTGGAACGGGACGGGCACCCAGGAGCGGAAGGCTCATTCGGGCGCATCTTCCATGCCTTGCTCAGTCAGCGGGTGCATCGCCTGGCTCTCGACATTCTCGGCCCTCGGAGCCTCGACATCGACGGTGCCTCAGACGATCATTACTGGACCAAAGAGTATCTCTGGAGCTTCACCGAGACAGTCGGTGGGGGCACCAGTGAGATTCAAAGCAGCGTGATAGCGGAGCGCGTCCTCGGGCTCCCGCATGACCGCTAGTCCGACGTCGGTGATCGAACGATGAACCTGTTTCCTGACGTACGGCAGCAGGCACTGATGGACGAAGCAGATTCCCTCTTCGGCCGGGCGCGTGAACCGTCCCTGATTTTCTCCGATTGGAGTCAGAACGGGTGGTTCGCTGACGACTCTTGCGGGGATGGGCTCATAGATCAGGCGCTCTTGTTCCGCGTGCTGGGGCGGCACCTCGCCGCCGGGCCTTTCCTCGCCGCAACGCTCGCCGCGGGTTTGAGCGCTGCGTGCGGTGAGGGCGAACTGAGTGAGAAAATAGCGGCCGGCCGGGAACTGGTCGCGTTGGCCCACGTGGAGGATGACGCCGGGAACGGAGCGGCGTCGGACCACGTTGGCGCGTTGCGCGCGTTTGACGTCCCGCGGTCGACCTACGTGCTCCTGCTACGTCCCGACAGGGCCATGCTCGTGGAGCGGGACGAGAACGACTCGTTCCAGATGCGGGCGTGCATCGACCCCTCCGTATCGATGGGAATGCTCACTCTGGCGGGCCACGCTCGATGTCAGGGCAGCGGAGACTGGTGGGTACGGGGAGGGGTTCTGGTGGCTGCAATGGCCGCTGGGATCGCCGAGGCGACACGCGACGATTCGGCCTTCTATGCCCGGACACGGTCGCAGTTCGGCAGGCCAATCGGCATGTTCCAGGCGATCAAACACCGCTGCAGTGAGATGGCGATCCAGGCCGAAGCGGCCTGGTGCCAGGTCGCGTATGCCGTGCTCAGCCTCAGCGCCGGACATGAGGACGCCATGCAGCAGGTCAGCGCAGCCAAGGTCGTCGCCAGTGCGGCTGCTACCGAGAACTCCAGTGCCAATATTCAGAACCATGGAGCGCTCGGGTGCACAACTGAGCACTCGGCACATCTGTATTTGAAACGATCCTGGGTTCTCGCGTACTTGTGCGGCACGGCGGACTATCACCAAGGTCAGCTCTTAGGGTCCACGTCGCCTCTCTAGTGGGGCGAAAGCGAAGGTGGAGGCTCCGGATCACGAGGCTGTCCGAGCAGTCGCTCTGCGATGAGATTGCGCTGGACCTCACTGGTGCCCCCGGCAATGGTGAGGCAACGAGTCACGAGCGAGCCCAGGATCCAAGACTCGGCCTCGCCGGAGCGAAACGACCCAGCGGTACCGGCCAGCGACAGTCCGAATTCCTGGACACGTTGCTCATGTTCGGCGCCGAGCAGCTTCCCGACGCTGGCTCCTGCGCCGGGATCCAAACCTCTGAGGGCGCGGAGCGTCGCCCGGTGGCCCATCAGGGTCAGCGATTGACTTTCGGCAAGGAGCTCTCCGGCGCGCAGTTCTTGGCTCGGGGTCATTGCAACGCCAAGCTGCGAGAGCGAGATCAGGACCTCTTCGACTCCCGTGCCGAACCCCCCGACCCCGACGACATGGAGACGCGCTCGTTGGCCAGAGTGGTCCGCGCGATCCTCCATCCGTCGCCGGGGGCGCCGACGACGGCACCGTCCGGCACGAATACGGCATCGAGGAAGACTTCGTTGAACTCAGCTCGGCCGGTCAGGTCTCGGAGAGGTCGGATGTCGATGCCCGGGGTTGCCATGTCCACAATGAAATATGTGATTCCCTTATGTTTTGCCGCCTTGGCATCGCTTCGGGCCAGGCATATCCCCCAACCGGCCTCGTGGGCGTGCGACGTCCAGAGCTTCTGGCCAGTGAGAAGCCAGCCGCCGCCAGCTCCTCTTGGAGAACGATCTGTTCGAGCGGATCGGCACTGCGGCCCCAGGGCAGGGGCCAATGCGAGAAGGCCCATCCGTTGTCGACCAGGTACTCGGTTCGCGCCTCACCCTCCAGCCCTCGAAGTCCGGCAATGACCGGTGTGAGTTCGTTCCTGATCTCGACGGCCCGGGCGGGCAGGTCTGCGGATAAGAGGCGACGAGTCCCGCTGAGAGCCAAGTGTGCGATACGGGACGCATGAGCGTCGGGGCCACCGGGGAGTGCGCACGTGGACATGGACCTCTTGAGGTAGAGATGGGCGTCGTGCTCCCAGGTGAAGCCGATGCCGCCAAGGATCTGCACGCAGGACTTCGCGCAACCGGCAAGACTCCGGAATGAGACGAAGGCAGCGAGCGAGGCGACGAGGTCCAACTCGTAGCGCTGCGGCGCTGACGTGTGGGCAAGGTGATCGAAGGCGCGCGCAGCATCCCAGGCGACAGCATCAGCCTGTTCGGCCGCGACGACCATGTCTGCCAGCTTGTGCTTCACTCCCTGGAATTGACCTATCGGACGACCGAATTGCACCCGGGTCTTTGCGTAGTCCGAGGCGGTGTCCAGGCACCATCGCGCCGATCCGGCGCTCTCCACTGCCGCCAGTATGGCGGCAGTGGTGTTGACCAGATGGTCGGTGACGCCACCAAGGATGTGGTCGGTGGGAACGTGTACGTTGTCGACCACCACATCCCCGATGCTGCGGGTGGGGTCGACGGGATCGAGTGTTCGTACGTGCACCCCCTCCTTCGTCGAGGGATCAGTGAGATCCAAGAGGCACCAGCCGACGTCCGTGATCGGCGCGAATATGACGAGCGCACCAGGCGCGCCGAGGACCGAGCGAAGGGTCCCCGAGACGGATTGTTGACCATGGTCCGCCTCCTGCGTGATCTCAAGGCGATCCCTTCCAAAGGAAACGCCCGCTGGCCTCGATCCATTGGCCAACCCGGGTAGAAGATCACGACAGAGTGAATCTGTTCCGCAGGCCGCGAGGATCGCAGAGGTGAGCACGGTTGAGAGGAGCGGGCCGGGCACGAGCGCCCGAGCAAATTCGCCAAGGACGACCGCAAGCTCGCTCAGGCCGAATCCCTGGCCTCCGAATCGCTCCGGCAGATGAAGGCCGAGCCATCCTTCGGCCGCGATCTGATTCCAAAGGAGTGGAAGCTCGGCGGGGTCGGTGCCGAGTGCGGCCCGTCCTGCATTCGTGGGGCAGCGGACGCCGAGCCAGGCGTGGACGACCTGTCCGAGATGCTCGTGCTCTTCGCTGACGGCTATGGGCATCAGTCGGGTCGACGGTGAGGATTGAGGGTCTCTCAGGAACCTTGTACCGGCTCTGCCGGGGCGGCTCGACTCAGGAGATCCCGCACAACGTCCCCCACCTCAGCTGGTGCCAGTCTTCGGCCCTCGGTAAACGAGGGCCCGTGCCTCCAACCCTCGGCAATGCCGATCATCCCTCCGTAGCTCTCGAAGACGCGCCCCGTCACCGAACTCGACTCCAGGCTGGCCAACCAGGCGACAAGCGGCGAGACATTCTCCGGCGCCATTGTGTCAAAGCCTTCGCCAGGCTCGGCCATGGCAGAAGCGAATATCTCCTGGGTCATCCGGGTCCGGGCGCCCGGCGAGAGCGCATTGACCGTAACCCCGTAGCGCCCCAGCTCGACCGCGGCGACCAGCGTCATTCCGACGATTCCAGCCTTGGCTGCGCTGTAGGCGGACTGACCGAAGTTGCCGTACAGGCCCGCGCCCGAGGTCGTGTTGATGATGCGGGCGACAGGCGTCTCCCCGGATTTCGCGCGCTCTCGCCAATAATGTCCGGCGTGGTGGGAGGTGAACAACGCGCCGCACAGGTGCACACCGACCACCTTGGTGACATCGTCCGCGGTCAAGCTGACGATCATCCGGTCTCGTAGGACCCCCGCATTGTTGACGAGGACGTCGAGTCGCCCGAATTCCCGAACCGCAGTTCCGATCAACTCTTGCGCTCCAGCCCAGTCCGAGACATCGTTGTTGTCGACCACCGCGTGACCACCGAGCGCCCGAATCTCGCTTGCCACCTCGTTGGCCCAATCTGGACCACCGCCGCTGCCGTCGAGCTCGACTCCCAAGTCGTTGACGACAACCGAAGCGCCCTCCCGCCCCAGCTCCAGGGCATGTGCGCGGCCGAGTCCGCGTCCTGCACCCGTGACGATGGCGACTCGCCCCTCGCAGATTCCACTCACGACAATGACTGCTCTATGGGGTGAAAGAAGGGGAGGGCAACGCCCTCGACCTCCTCGGCAAAATCGACCGCGACCCTCTGTCCGATCGCGACGCTATCGGCGTCGCAGTCGACGATATTGGTCATCATCCGCGGACCCTCATCCAAGTCGACCAGGGCGACCACATACGGCACGAGTTGATCGAACGGCGGAGTGCGACTTTGACGCACAACCGTGAAGGAGTAGACGGTGCCTCGACCAGAAGCTGGTCGCCACGTGAGCTCGCCCGCGCACTGGCGGCAGAACGGTCTCGGATAGAACTCGAATCGGTCACAGGCCGAGCAATATTGGATCAGGAGCTCGCCCCTGGTGGTGGCGGTCCAATATGGCTCTGAGATGGGATCGGGAACCGGAAGTATCCGGCCTTCCACCATGCGGGCATCGATCACGAGCCCTCCTTTCCGAGGACGACGGTCCCCATGCACGAGAGGTTGCCGCCTGAGCCGCTTGCCACGGCAATCTTGCAATCGGGAACCTGTGCCGCACCGGCGTGTCCTCGGAGTTGGCGTACTGCCTCGATCAACAGAAAGATTCCTCGTCGACCAGGGTGACAGGACGAGAGCCCACCGCCATCCGTGTTCGTGGGAAGTTCTCCTGTCGTTGTCAGGAGCCCACTCTTTATGAGATCCCCACCCTCACCCTTCTTGCAGAAACCGAGATCTTCGAGCAGCAGTAGGACCGTGATGGTGAAGCTGTCATACAGTTGGAGTGTATCGACGTCAGCTGGCGAAACTCCGGCCTTGGCGAAGGCCAGCGGACCCGTGATGGCGGCCGCCGTGGTCGTCAGGGAGGGCATCTGGCTCATGCTCCAGTGGGTCTGGGCGGCGGCCGCTCCGAGAACGTAGACAGGTGCCTGCCGAAGGTCCTTGGCCCGTTCCTCCGTCGTCATCAATACCGCGCCACCTCCGTCGGTGATGATGCAGCAGTCGAGCAGGTGAAGTGGGTCGGAGATCATTCGTGATGCGAGGACATCATCGACGGTGATGGGAGTCTGGTACATGGCATCGGGATTGAGTGATGCGTTCTGGCGGATGTCGACCGCAATCTGCGCCAAAGCCTCGGAGGTCGTCCCAAACTCATGCATGTGCCGCATGGCTGAAAGCGCATAGTTGCTGACGAGCGGGCTTCCATACGGCATGTCGAATTGCAAGGCTCCCCGCTGTCGCCCGTCGCCGGAATTGCCGAAGAGCTGGGTACCAAGGGTACGCCCCATGCGGGACAGGAAATCCGACCCATACGTGATGAGGACAGTGTCGCACTCGCCGTGTTCGATGGCCGCGGCTGCGTGTTGGACGTAGTACTCAAAGACCGCACCACCCGTGTCGGTGCCGTCGATGTAGCGATGGTCGATGCCGAGGATCTCGGCCATCGTCGCCGCGTCGTCCAGTCCGTAGGTTCCCACACACATCAGGCCATCGATGTCCTGCTTCGCAATTCCGGAGTCGTCGAGAGCCCTGCGTATCGCTAAGCCGTGATGGCCGATGGAATCGAGATGGGGCGTCTTCGGAAAATCGCTCAATCCGATGCCGGCAATGACCGCGGTTCGAGACCCCAATGGTTCACCTCGTTCTGAGAGTAGGGAAGTGCCAATGCGATGAGACGTGGATGGGACGGCACCGCCAGCGGAGGCGATGGTAGGGGTGCGACAGGCAATCGGTCAATCGGGGCCATTCTTGTCGTTCAGTGTTGCGCGTTGATCCACTGGTCACGCAAGACGAACTTTTGGATCTTCCCCGTCGGCGTGAGGGGTAATGAGTCGACGAATTCGACAGAGGCCGGAACCTTGTACGAGGCGAGTTGGGTCCGGCAATAGTCGAGAAGCTCCTGTTCGCTTGCCTCGGTGCCGGGTTGGCGCAGCACAAATGCCACGCCCACTTCTCCTTGAATCGGGTGGGGGACCCCGATCACGGCCGAGCCAGCGACGTCGTCGCGTTCATTGAGGACCACTTCGATTTCGGCTGGATAGACGTTCGCACCGCCACGCTTGAAGGCATCGACGCCGCGTCCCATGATGGAGAGGTAGCCGCGCGCATCGGCGCTGGCCAGATCTCCCGTGTTCAGCCATCCATCGACAATCGACGTCATTGTGGCCTCGGGGTTTCCCAGGTATCCCTTCGTCACGTTCGGTCCCCGGATCCACAACACACCCACCTCTCCGGGCGCCACGACGTTACCGCTCTCGGGATCACGCAACTCGATGTCGTTATCGGGAGCGGCGTGGCCAACGGTCGAGATGATGTCTTCCAGCGGATCACCGAGGTCGGTCCAGGTGCTCGCGATGACGGCCTCGGTGAGGCCGTACGAGGACACCAGATCGGCGTTGGGCATCCGCTCACAGATGCGCTGGACCAGCCCGTCGATGCCCGATGACCCGCCGATCTGCACGATCCGCATGCTGCTCAGATCGCAGTTGTCGGCGTTTGGGTGGGCCAGCGCCAGTTCGTAGTGGGTGGGCACACCCTGCAGGTGGGTGCACTTGTATGTCACGAGGTGCTCCAGGAAGCGAGTGGGATCGAACTGATCGTCGAGAACGATCATGGAACCGGCCAGAAGGGGGACCAGGGCATTCATGGTGCACCCGAACGTCCAGAACAGCGGTGAGGCAAGGATCGAGCGGTCGCCTGGCCCCAATCCGATGTGCGAGACCCAATGCGCCAGATGATCGACAATTGCGCCATGCGTAAGGACCGCGCCCTTGGGTACTCCTGTCGTTCCGGATGTGAACATGATCAGGGCGACGTCGTCGCTCGTGACGATGTTCTCGGGGATGTTCTCCGGGCCGGCGGATTGACCTGAGGCGATGATCTCGGCCCAGGGGATGGCACCTTTGGGCCACTCGCCTTCGCCGACCCCGATCACTTGGCGCAGTGCCGGGAATTTGCTGCTCTGCCATTCTCCGACGGGAGCGTCGTAGATCTCGGGGACCAGGGATTGCAACAAGGGCCGCGTGTCGTGACCGACAACGTTTCCGCCCCACACGAGCAGGTTCATCTCTGACTTGCTCACGATGTGGTCGAGCTCACGGGCCCGTAATGCCGTATTCAGGGGAACCAGGGCGGCGCCCAGCGCGGTGACTGCATATTCGATCTGAAGCCATTCGAACGCGTTACCCAGGAAGAGGCCAACCCGATCGCCTTCGGCAATCCCGAGAGCCTCGAGTCCGGCCGCGATGGCCGCGACGTTGCTCATGAGGTCGGCGAAGGTTCGCACCTCCCCCTTGAAGGCCATCCAGGGCTCGTCGGCGAAGCGGCGTCCAGCCTGTGACAGCACGGCCGGAATGGTCGAGGGGCCTAACTCCGTCGACCAGCATGAAGGAATTGTCGTTTCCTGGCCACTGGACCGACGTGCGTCTTTGCCTGCCATCCAATCTCCTCGCTCCCGAACCCTGGGCGGCAGGCGAAGGTAACGGTTGTAACCCCGCCGGGTTCCTTCACCCGGCCTCTCCAGATGGAGTGCAGAGGCACCGCATGCCGTACTGCTCTAGGGTCTAACATTGCATAGATAGGAAGATCTCGCAAGTAGAGAGTCGGCCATGCCGGCTTGGCAGCCAGGGCAATTGAGAGGGGTTCGGTTGGGCTTCAACACCGCCATCGTGGGCATCGGGCAGTCGGAATTCTCCAAGCACCTCGAACCCACAGAGGAGGAGTTGGCGGTACGGGCCATTTTGGCAGCCCTCGAGGATGCCGGCATCGAGGCGAGTGAGGTCGACGCTCTTTCCTCGTTCACCATGGAGGCCACCGAGGAGGTCGCCGTCGCCAAGAACCTCGGCTTGGGGGATATCACGTTCTTCTCGAAGATCGGCTATGGCGGAGGGGGGGGTTGCGGGACGATCGGCCATCTGAGCCTGGCCATCGCGGGAGGCGTTTCTCACGTCGGCGTCGCGTGGCGCTCCAGGAAGAGAGGGTCCGGAGTCCGACCCTGGGCCGCCGGGCCGGGGGGCCTGCGGATCCCGGGTTCCGAGCAGGTCACGGCAGCCACGTGGGCTCGCCCGTTCGGCTTGTTGCGCCCGGTGGACGAGATCGCCGTGCTGACCCGAAGGTACATGCACGAAACTGGCGCGACGCGGGAACATCTGGCTGAAGTGGCAATGTCGATTCGTGCCAATGCAAATCGCAACCCGGCTGCAATGATGCACGACCGACTGATGTCGCTCGACGACTACATGAACGCGCGATGGATCAGTGAGCCGCTCTGTCTGTTCGACAACTGCCTGGAGACGGACGGCGCGTTGGCGGTCGTCGTCACGTCGACGGAACGGGCCAAGGATTGCCGAAGGGCTCCGGTGTTCGTTGACTCGTTCGCACAGGCGATTCCTCAACAACATCATCACATGGTGAATTTCTGGGCCGAGGACCCCATCGGAGCCCCGGCGCGCGCGTGTGCGGCAGCCCTTTGGCGGCAATCAGAGCTGCAGCCACAGGACATAGATGTCGTGCAGATCTATGACGCGTTCACCCCTCTGGTGCTGATTTCGCTGGAGAACTACGGCTTCTGCGGTCGCGGCGAAGCGCCGGGCTTCATCGAAGGCGGGACCATTCGATACGGCGGGAAACTTCCGGTCAATACGAGTGGGGGAGGTCTGTCCGAGGCGTACGTGCACGGGATGAACCTCATCACCGAAGGAGTACGGCAGATGCGGGGTGACTCGACATCGCAAGTGGTGGACGCCACTGCGTGCCTGGTGACGTCGGGTGAAGGGGTGCCGACCAGCGCCCTCATTCTTCGAAGTGAGGAGAGCTGAGATGACTGCCGCGTTCAGCCCTATGGAGGACCCGGAGACGGCACCATTCTTCGAAGCGGCACGGCGCGGGGAGCTGCGGATTCAGGCGTGCACGAACTGCGCGCGCCTGCGGTTTCCGCCACGCCCCATGTGCCCGTGGTGCCATTCCTTGGATTCGGAATGGCAGCGCCAATCGGGACGAGGCCGCATCTGGTCATTCGCAGTGCCCCACCCACCGCTGCTGCCGCCGTTCGCCGAAGAGGCACCCTACGTCGTGGCGGTGATCGAGCTCGACGAGGACCCTCTGATCCGGCTGGTTGGCAATATCGTTCGCGAGGTCGACGGGTCAATCGGTGTCGTTCCCAGCTCCGAGCTCAGTATCGGGGCGGGCGTGACGGCCGTCTTCGGAAAGAGTATCGAGGGCTTCCCCGTGCCACAGTGGGTGATGAGCGCCAACTGAAGGCACCCGGGCTCACCGATTGAAGATGCATCAGCCCGCCGCTTCGGCGCGTTGCAATCGCTCACATATCTCGGCGCGCACCAGGGGGTCCAACGCGGCGATCCGTTGTGCTGACTCCGTGGCGGCCTGTCGTAAGTCGGGCAGGGGAACGGCGCGGGTGGCCAATCCGAGCTCCACGGCCTCACGGGCATCGAATCGGCGACCGGTAAGGCAGAGCTCCCTGGCTTGGCGAACACCGACGGCCCGTGGCAGCCGGTCGTAGAGCCCCCAGGTGGCGACGAAGCCCAAGCCCGCATGCGTGTCCGCGAAGACAGCCTCGTGGGCCGCGATGATGAAGTCACAGGCGAGGGCCAGTTCGAGACCCCCGCCGATGCATGCGCCGTTGACGGCGGCGATGACCGGCGTCGAGCAGCGTGCAATGTCCGTGGCCGGGTCGGACGAGAAATGTGCCGACTCCGTTTCGGACAAGCTCTTGAGATCGACCCCGGCGCAGAAGGCCGGCCCTTCTCCCGTGAGAACGATGCACCCGATGTCACTGTCGGAATCCGCCTCTTCGAGGCTCTCGGAGAGTTCCCTTCGCAGTGCCGGGTTGAGCGCGTTGCGGGCCTCCGGTCGATTGAGGCTGAGATGCGCTACGCCACCTTCGTTCCAACACAACAGCGTCTCTTCCATTACTCATCGGGTCCTTTTCAGAGGCATGTCACGCGTTCGTGCATGCAACGTACGTAGCCTTGTTGCGAAGGAGCGCATCCGGGTGAGGAATTCCCCCGGATGGATCCGATCGCGGCCTTCAGCTGGGGGTGCGCTGGGCGTCGCCATCCTTTCGGTACAATCAATGTATATGAATGCCCTCAAGCCGATGGAAGACGGGATGGACGGCGCGCCGCAACGGGGATCGGGTCGAGGAGCCCAGCTTCGCCAGCCCCGGATCGCGGACCTCATCGCGTCCCGCTTGCGGAGCCGGATTGTGAACGGCGAGATCGCTGACGGCAAGCTTCTTCCCAAGCAGGACGAACTTCTCGAAGAATTCGAGGTGAGCCGTCCGTCCCTGCGCGAGGCGCTCCGCATCCTCGAGACAGAAGGTCTGATCACGGTGCGCCGGGGCAATATGGGTGGCGCGGTGGTGCATGCGCCCAAGCCCGAAGCAGCTGCCTTCATGATGGGCCTTGTCCTCCAAGCAGGCAGTGTGCCGCTCAGCGACTTGGCGGAGGCCCTGGCCCGGCTCGAACCGGCCTGTGCTGCAGCGTGCGCCGACCGTCCTGACCGGGCACAGACCACGGTGCCGGTTCTCAGGGCCTCCATAGAGGAGGGCGCCGAAAACATCGACAACGCCATGGCCTTCACCCAGATTGCCCACCGTTTTCACGACGAACTGGTCGGGCAATGCGGCAACGAAACTCTTCGGCTGACGGTCGGAACACTGGTCACGCTGTGGTCTACCCAGGAGTCGGCTTGGGCGGAGGGGGCCGAGGCGAGACACGCGTTTCCCGATCGCCACCTGCGCCTCGCCGCATTGCGGGCCCACCGCAAGCTCGTTGACGCCATCGAGCGGGGGGACGCGAACGATGCGGCACGCATCGCGTATGCCCACATGGAAGCGAGCCAGATCCATGTCCTGGGCGAGCAAGGCAGTCAGAGCGTGTCGGTGACCCAGCGGAGCGACGCCCCTCGCGGCATTGTGTCCGGCATCCGCCTCTAGAGGCCCTTCGCTGCTGGCTGGTTGAATATCTGGTTGCCGCGTCCCCATGATGACGAGTAACCTATATAAGATAGAACGTATTGCACGTACCGAGAAGTGTGAGGCCAGGGTATGAAGAGCTCGATTCCGCCTATCGTGAGCGTGGACGACCACCTCATTGAACCACCCGGCATCTGGCAGGATCGGGTCCCGGCCAAATACAAGAGCGTCGCGCCGCGCCTTGAAACACTGCCGGCGGATGCCTTCAGCAAAGTCAACGGTGCCTATGTCGCCAGTTCGGATCCCAAGGGACCGCCGGCAGCCTGGTGGCACTACGAAGACAAGTACTACCCCGTGATCCGTTACATCGCACAAGCTGGCTACCCGCCCGACCAGGACGACAGTCACGTGGTGACGCTGGACGACATGCGCCCGGGCTGTTGGCAGCAGAAGGCCCGCCTCGACGACATGACGCTCAACGGCGTCGAAGCGTCGCTGTGCTTCCCTAACTACCCGCGCTTTTGTGGACAGATATTCAACGAGGCCAAGGATCATGATCTGGCCATGCTGTGTGTCAAGGCCTACAACGACTTCATGGTGGATGAATGGTGCGCGGGCAGCGGTGGACGCCTGATCCCTCTCTGCCTCATTCCCCTTTGGGACGTCGCCGCGGCGGCGGCCGAAGTGCGGCGCAATGCCGCTCGGGGTGTGCGCGCCGTCGCCTTCAGCGAGCTCCCGGCCTGGTTGAACCTCCCCAGTATCTGGAGTGGTCACTGGGACCCGTTCTTCGAGGCCTGCGAAGAGACGGGAACGGTCATCGCCATGCACATCGGGTCGGGTACCCGCACCACGATCACCTCACCCGACGCACCTCAGGTGGTCTCGACCGTCATGATCTTCGCCAACAGTGCGGCGTCCATGGTCGATTACATGCAATCGGGCATTCTGGCGCGCTATCCAACGCTGAAACTGCTCTATGCCGAGTGCCAGATCGGGTGGATACCGTTCATCTTGGAACGAGCCGATGACGCCTGGTTGACACACCTATGGGCCCACGACGACCGTTTGTCCGGCGAATTACCCTCGAGCTACTACAAGGATCGAATTTTCAGCTGTTTCTTCAAAGACAACGTCGGCATCGACATGCTGGACCGGATCGGTGCGGACCAGGTTCTCTTCGAGACCGACTACCCGCACTCGGATGGCACCTGGCCCAATACCCCCCAGGTGGCGGAAAAGCTCTTCGGGCATCTCGACCAGGCGACGGTGGACAAGATCGCCCGCGGCAACGCGATCAAGTTGCTGGGCCTCTCGCTCTAGGAAATCGGAGCCTGCATGAGTCAGTTGTGTGACGGACGTGTGGCCATCGTGACCGGGGGCGGACGGGGGATCGGGCGTTCCGAGGCCTTGTCGTTAGCCGCAGCGGGGGCCTTTGTCGTCGTCAACGACCTGGGAGGTGACCGCGACGGCACAGGCATGTCGAACGAGCCCGCGCACGAAGTCGTCGAGGAGATACGGGCGGCAGGTGGAGAGGCGGTGGCCAACGCCGACGACGTCTCCGATTGGGAGGGTGCCGAGCGTCTCGTCACGTTGGCATTGACCACATTCGGCCGGCTCGATGTCCTGGTCAACAACGCCGGGGTGCTGCGCGACCGGATGCTGGTCAACATGGCGCCGGAGGACTGGGATCAGGTCATCCGTGTGCATTTGCGGGGCACGTTCTGTCCCACCCGCCACGCAGCCGAGTACTGGAGGAACCAGTCCAAGGCCGGCACGCCGGTGGATGCGCGTGTGATCAACACGTCTTCCTCATCGGGGATCTATGGCAACGTCGGGCAGACGAACTACGGCACGGCCAAGGCCGGCATCGCCGCCTTCACCATCATCGCGAGCCAGGAACTCGGACGCTATGGGGTGACCGTCAACGCCGTAGCTCCGGCCGCCGCCACCCGGCTCACCCAAGATCTCGACCCTTCGGGGCAGCTCCCCCCCGAGCGTCAGGACGGGTTCGACCCTCGTTGGCCCGCGGCAGTCGTGACGTGGTTGGCCAGTGCAGAGTCGGCGGGTGTGACGGGACGTGTCATTGAGTCGTCCGGGCTACGGCTCACCGTGGCGGAAGGGTGGACGAGGGGGCCGTCGGGAGAACCGTCCGATGACCCGGCCAAGGTGGGTGCGGTCCTGACCGATCTGGTAGCGCAAAGTCCTGCTCCTGCCGGCATGCTCGGGGTGTAGACGTCCTCTCAGATCCCGAGGACCGGCACCGGATCGGGGGCTTCGGCCAAGAGTTGGCTCACGGTGGGACCGACCTCGTCCGAGGTGAACCGGTGGTCCTGTGTGAAATGTGGGCCGCGGGTCCAGCCGGTGGCCAAGCCGATCGTGCCGCCGTAGACCTCGAAGACCCGTCCGGTCACGTGCGCTGATTCGGGCCCGGCCAGCCATGCCACCAGGGGTGCCACGTTCTCCGGCGCCATGGCGTCGAAGGCGCCGTCGGGCACGTCCTCCATCATGTCCGAGAACAGCTGGGCCGTCATGCGGGTCCGCCCGCCCGGGGCGATGGCGTTGACGCTGACGCCGTACCTTCCCAACTCGATTGCGGTCTCGATGGTGAAGCCGAGGATTCCCATTTTGGCCGTCGTGTAGTTGGCCTGTCCGAGATTGCCGAAGAGGCCGGCCGCCGACGACGTGTTGATCACGCGCCCATCGACGGGACGTCCCGCCTTCGATTCGCTTCGCCAATGCTGCGCGGCCTGGCGGGTCGGGCAGAAGGTGCCCCGGAGATGGACCCGGATGACGGTGTCCCAGTCGTCGTCGGAAAGGTTGACGAGCATGCGATCGCGCAGGACGCCGGCGTTGTTGACGAGGGTGTCCAAGCGGCCGAACTCGTCGAGCGCCGCCTGAACGAGACGCGCCGCCCCATCGGTGCTCGAGACATCGTCCCCGTTGGCGACGGCTCGGCCCCCGGCCGAGCGGATCTCCTCGACCACTTCCTCGGCCGGAGCGCCGGCCTTGAGCTCGCCACCCACCTCCACACCCAGGTCGTTTACCACGACCGCCGCTCCCTGGCGGGCCAGTTCGAGGGCGTGGCAGCGGCCGAAGCCCCGTCCCGCGCCGGTGACGATGGCCACACGCCCCTCGTTGCGGCCGCTCACGGGGTTGCCTCGGTTGTGGGCTGCCAGAACGGGAGGGCTATGCCGTCGACCTCGGCCGCGAATGCCACCTCGACCCGCATGCCCACATGGACCTCATCGACGGAACACCCGATGATGTTTGACATCATGCGCGGGCCCTCATCGAGGTCGACCATTCCCACGATGTATGGGACGAGCTTGTCGAAGGGGGGGGTGCGGCTCTGGTGCACGATCGTGTAGGTATAGATGGCACCCCGCCCGCTTGTCACCTTCCAGCCCGGCTCGCTCCCGCACGTCCGGCAGAGCGGTCCGGGGTGGAACTGTGCTTCTTGGCACTGCTCGCACCACTGGACGATCAGCTCGCCACGGGCGGCGGCGTCCCAGAACGGTTGGGTGGAGCTGTTGGGCGCTGGCAGGATGCGACCCTCGACGGGGGTATCTGCCGTCATGACTTCTCCTTGCCCAGAACGACGGTTCCCATGCAGGAAAGCTGACCGCCCGAGCCACATGCGACGGCGACCTCGGCGTCGGGCACCTGCACCGCGCCCGCTTGTCCGCGCAGCTGGCGCACCGATTCAATGAGCAGGAAGATGCCCCTCATGCCCGGATGGCACGACGACAGGCCCCCTCCATCGGTGTTGGTGGGGAGATCTCCGTCGTAGGTCAAGCGGTTCGCGTCGAGGAAGGGTCCGCCCTCTCCCTTCCTGGCGAAACCGAGGTCCTCCAACAACAGGAGGACGGTGATGGTGAAGCTGTCGTAGAGCATCAACATGTCGACGTCGGCCGGCGTGATCCCTGCCTTCTGGAAGGCGGCCGGTCCCGACTGTGCCGCGGCCGTGACGGTGAAGTCCGGCATGGCGCTGATATTCCAGTGCGTCTGGGCCGTCGCTGCACCCCGGACGTAGATCGGCGTCTGTCGGAGGTCACGCGCCCGTTCGGCCGTCGTCATGAGGACGGCGCCACCCCCGTCGGAGATAATGCAACAGTCCAACATGTGCAGCGGGTCGGAGATCATCCGCGAGGCCAGGACGTCGTCGACGGTCAGGGGGTCGCGATACATCGCCAGTGGATTCTTGGCTGCGTTGGCGCGCATGTCGACCGCCACCCGCGCCAATTGCTCGGACGTGGTTCCGTATTGGTGCATGTGGCGGCGGGCCGCCAGCGCGTAGCCACTGACCAGGGGGCTGCCATAGGGCATCTCGAACTGGAGCGGACCGCCTTGGCGGTTCCCCGAGGTGTACAGCTGCGTGCCGAGCGTGCGACCCTGTTTGGAGAGAAGGTCCGAACCGTAGGTGATCAGGACCGTCTCGCAATCGCCGTGCTCGATCGCCGCCGCGGCGTGTTGGACGTAGAACTCGAACACGGTGCCTCCGGCGAAGGTGCCGTCGAGGTAGTTGTAGCGGATGCCGAGGATCTCGGCCATGGTCACTGCGTCGTCAATGCCGTAGGAGCCGAAGCACAGCAGTCCGTCGATGTCCGACTTCTGCACCCCGCTGTCGTCGAGGGCCCTTCGTATGGCGAGCCCATGGTGGGCCAGCGCGTCGAGCTGTGGGGTCTTGGGATAATCGCTCAAACCGATGCCCACGATGGTCGGCGTCCGGTCGCCCATGCGTCTCCTTATCTTCTCTTTAAATGTTAATATTAACAGGCATGCCTGCGGAGGAACCGAGTTGGCGGGGCTCCGAAGACGGTCGGCAGACGCCGGCCTGCGGCGGAGAGATTAGCGTCGGTGCGTTCGTGCAATCTGTGGCGGAGCGCTTCGGCGAACATGAGGCAGTCGTCGACGAGCATCGACGGCTCAGCTACCTCGGGCTGGCCCAGAGGGTGGACACCGTTG
The DNA here is from genome assembly GCA_003160635.1 of Acidimicrobiaceae bacterium. Classification (GTDB taxonomy): domain Bacteria; phylum Actinomycetota; class Acidimicrobiia; order Acidimicrobiales; family RAAP-2; genus Bog-473. The sequence goes on from PMLV01000070.1 coordinate 113,931, forward strand.
CTCGCGCGCTGGTGAGGGCGGGCGTGCGCAGCGGCAGCCGCGTTGCGCTCGTCATGGGGAACACCGTCGAGTTCGTAGAGTCCCTCTTCGCCGTCTGTGCCATCGGGGCGGTGGCCGTGCCGATCAACACGTTTGCCCTGGCCGACGAGAGACACTGGACCATCGCCCATTCCGATGCGGGCACGCTGGTGACGGCGTCCGAAATACGCGGGCACCGCTATCTGGCTGATCTCTTGGCGCACGCGCCGGCGCTCGCCAGGTGTGGGCGGGGTGAGCTGTACGTCCCCGAATTTCCCTCGTTGCGCGGTGTGGTGGTACTTGGTGAAGGCGGCGAGGCACCATGGTGCAGCGCGTGGGAGGACTTCCTCGTCGAGGGAGGAGAGGTGCCGATCGGGGTAGTCGACGCGTTGCGCGACGCCGTGCGTCCCGCGGATCAGGGCATGATCCTCTATACATCGGGGTCGACAGATCGGCCCAAGGCCGTCGTCCACCGGCAGCGCGCCTTCTGCATACAATCCCAACGTCTGGCCGAATTGATGCGCACCCGACCCACAGACCGGGTCTGGAGCTCGCTGCCACTCTTCTGGACGGCGGGTCTCGTGATGGGTCTCGGCTCCACTATGGCGGCAGGCGCCACGACGGTCCTCCAAGAGTCGTTCGACCCGCCGCTCACACTCGATCTCCTCGAGCGCGAACGGGTGACCACAATCCATGCACCCCCGCATATCGCAGCCCGCCTGGCCGATCTACCGGATATCGGGCAGCGGGACCTTTCCCGACTCGTCCGGATGTCCGGCCGGAGCCCGCTCCCTGCGGTGCTGGGTCGGACCGGAAACGCCTGGGACCCCGTGGGGGCCTATGGCCTGAGCGAGACGTTCGCGGTGGTGACCGGCGTTCCGGCAGACGCCGACCCGGGCGACCGCGGGAGCAGCAAGGGGCCACTGCTGCCCGGGGTGAGAATCCGGATCGTCGGGCCCGATGGGGACGACCTGCCGACGGGCGAAGTGGGTGAGATCGCCGTGTGGGCGACCACCATGATGTGCGGCTACCACAAGGCCGATCCGGGCGAAGGTTTTGACGACCGCGGCTATGTCAGAACGAAGGACGTCGGGTTTCTCGATGAAAAAGGGCTCTTGCACTGGGAGGGACGTCAAACCGGCATCATACGAACCGGCGGCGTCAACGTCTCCTCCTACGAGGTGGAGATTGCACTCTCGACCTGGAAACGGGTCGAGCTCGCCCACGTCGTCGGCGTCGCGCATCCGACGCTCGGCGAGGAGATCGTGGCGCTGGTCGTGCCCCGTGACGAGGACCCCATCACCGCCGAGGACGTCCTGGCCCACTTGCGCTCCACGCTGGCCGCCTACAAGGTGCCGCGGCGGGTGCTCTTCGTGTCCGTCGAGGACTTCTCGATGACGGGGACGGACAAGGTGCGTGCTGAAGGCGCCCGTCAGCTGGCCGAGCGACTGCTGCAAACGGGAGCCCGGCCGGATGCAACGGGCAACGCCGCGGCGCAGTAATGTTCTCGGCGCATCAATATAAAGATAATACGGCTGTCGGAAGGACAACGTGAAATTCGGCATATTCTTCGAGCTGCAGATCCCTCGTCCATGGGACGAGGACAGCGAGTACCGGGTCCTCACCAACGCGCTTGAACAAGCGGAGTTGGCGGATCGCCTGGGCTTTGACTACGTGTGGTGCACCGAGCACCACTTCATGGAGGAGTACGCCCATTCCTCCGCTCCAGAGGTTTTCCTGGGTGCACTGAGCCGTACGACGAAGAACATCAGGTTGGGTCACGGCATCGTGCAGCTGACGACCAACCATCCGGCCAATGTGGCCGAGCGGGTGTCGACGCTTGATCTGATCAGCAACGGCCGGGTCGAGCTCGGCCTTGGAGAGGGCGGGAGCACGACCGAGCTGCACCCCTTCGGTCGCCGGTTTCGTGACAAGCGCGAAGTGTGGGACGAGGCGGTGCAGGCGCTCATCCCCATGCTGAACGATTCACCTGAGGGCACCGAGTTCCACGGGAAGTACTTCGACTTCCCTCTGCGCAACGTCATCCCAAAGCCGCGCCAAAAGCCCCATCCTCCGCTGTGGGTGGCCTGCTCGCAGTACAAGACCATTGCGCGCGCCGGCTCGCTCGGCATGGGGGCGCTCGGTTTTCAGTTCCTGAGTGTCGAGGCCGCCGTGGCATGGGTCAACGCCTACTACGACGCGTACGTGAACAACCTGGACAAGCTGGCCGACTATCAGACCAATCCCAACATGGCCATGGTGAGCGCACTCATGTGCTCGACGTCCGACGAGGAAGCGCGTCGCCGGTCGGACGGGTGGTCGTTCTTCCAGTTCGCACTCGTCCATTACAACAAGGAGGGTCCGTTCGCTCCGGGCACCGTCAATCTCTGGGAGAAATACCTTGAGTGGCGGGAGGATCCCGAGGGGCAGAAGGTCTATTCGGATGGACTCATCGGCACGCCCGACCGGATCATCGAGCAACTTGACGAGTTCGCCAACGCGCACGTCGACCAGGTGATCCTGCTCACCCAGGCCGGCAAGAACACGCACGAGGACATCTGCGAGAGCCTCGAGTTGTTCGCAAAGGAAGTCATGCCCGAATTTCACGCGCGTGAGCCCGAACAGGCGGAGTGGAAGCGCAAGGTCTTGGCCGGTGAGATCCAGCTGGAACAGATCGACACGACGCCATTCCTCGGCCCCACGACACAGACGCCGAGCACACCGAAGAGCTAGCGCCGCCGGGCGCGGAGTGCACCAGCGGACCGACCCCACCAGGGGGGCGGGCAGATCGGATTGCGCTGGTGCGCCTTCATTCTTACATAAAGTATGAACATACAAATGATAGGACCTTGATCACCGCCTCCGCTGACTTCATGTAGAAACACACGTAACGAAGGGGAGGGCTGATGTACGTCGGGCAGACGATCGACCGGGCAGTGGAATGGGTGCCGGACCGGATGGCGCTGGCGGTGGGGGACGAGCGCCTCACGTATGCCGCACTCGATGCGCTCGCACAGCGCTGCGCGGTGGCCTTGCATGCGGCGGGAGTGGGATCGGGAGACCATGTCGCGGTCGTCGACGGTGGCAGTCCGTTGGCCGTGGCCGCGATTCTCGGAGTCGCCCGGCTCGGTGCGGCATCTGCCCAGATGAACCCCGACCTCAAGCCCGGCGAGATGGCCGCCTTGTGCCAGATGATCGGCGCCCGCGTCGGGGTGGCCGGAAGGCATCATCAGGCCACACTGGCCGCGGCACTGGGCGGCACCGTCGTGAGGGAGGAAGACATCGCCGGGGTGGCGGGACACCATGCGCTGCCGGATGTGTCGATCGAGGACGATTCCACGGGGCTCATCTTGTTCTCGAGCGGATCGACGGGACTCCCCAAACCGGTGTACATCAGCCATCGCACGGTCTCGGACCGGCTCGCGTATTACGGGACGACCGTCGATCCGGCGGTGGATCCGCCCATCGACATGATGTCGGTGCCGCTCTTTCACATCGGCGGAACGCTGGGACTCCTCATCACCCTGCATTCGGGGAGGTCGATGGTCATCCTGCCCCGTTTCGATGCCGGCGCATGGCTGCGCACGGTGGAGGAGTGCCGGGTCAGCCAGACATTCGTGGTACCCACGATGTTGCGCCGGATCCTCGATCATCCGGAATTCGCCTCGCGGGACATCGGCAGCCTGAGGTCGCTGAGCTACGGCGCCGCGCCCGCCCTCCCCGATCTCATCCGGCGGGCGGTGGCCGCCCTTCCCGAGGTCGATTTCTCCAACGTGTTCGGCCAGACAGAGACGTTGGGTGCCTATGCCGCTCTCTCGCCGGAGGACCATCGTGCCGGCCGCAAGCTCGACTCGGTCGGCCGACCATTCCCCGGCGTCGAACTCCGCGTGGTCGACGTCGAGACGCAGGAAGACCTGGGTGTCGGGCAGATCGGGGAGGCGGTCGTCCGGGCGGCCCAGAACATCACACGAGATTGGATGCCGACGGGGGACCTCGTCGCAATCGACGAGGAGGGCTATCTCTTCGTTAAGGGACGGGTGAAGGACACCATCAATCGGGGTGGGGAGAAGTTCGGCCCTGTCGAGATAGAGGCAGCGATCCGGACGCTTCGGGGAGTGGCCGAGGTGGCCGTGGCCGGCGTGCCCGACGAGGATTTGGGGGAGAGGGTCGGTGCGCTGATCGTCGGGGACGTGGGCCTGGAAGTGGACACGGTGAAGGCACACTGCCAGCAGGCGCTGGCCCGCTTCAAGGTTCCAGAGATCATCGTGTTCGTCGACGAACTGCCGTACAACCGCTATGGCAAGATTCCCCGCGCCGCCGTGGTCGAGGTGATCCGTTCCCACGCCGGCTAGGGGCGCCGCTCCCTTGACTCCTTTTTTCTAGAAACCTACTATCAGCTAAAGGACAGCCGTCCCGTGACGGATGTGCGAGAGGGGGACCGATGAGCAAGGTCGATGAGGAAGTTGCGATCCCGAGGCCCGCGAACTTCCCGAGCCCGCCCGTGTTCGAGACGGACGAGCAGGAACGCCTCTACCGCAAGCAACGTCTCGCCGCGGCATGTCGGTTGTTCGCCCATTTCGGATTCGACGAAGGGTTCGCCGGCCACATCACGGCGCGTGACCCGGGTCGCCCGGATGCATTCTGGGTCAACCCGGCCGGCTTGCACTTCGCCCATGTCAGGGCGTCGGATCTTCTCCTGGTGGACGCCAACGGAACCGTGGTGGAGGGAGACCGGCCTCTCAACCTGGCCGCCTTCGCCATTCATTCTCGCCTGCACAAGGCCCGTCCCGATGTGGTCGCGGCGGCGCACGCACATTCGATGTACGGCAAGGCGTGGTCGGCGGTCGGTGAGTTGCTGAGCCCGATCACCCAGGATGCCTGTGCCTTCTACAACGACCACGCGGTGGTCGACTACGGCGGAGTTGTCCTGACACCGGAGGAGGGCGACAGGCTCGCCGACTCGCTGGGGGATCGCAAGGCGCTCATTCTCAAGAATCACGGATTACTCACGGTGGGCAGGACGATCGACGAAGCAGCCTGGTGGTTCATCTCCATGGAGCGCTGTTGTCAGGCCGAGGCCATCGCCCGCGGTTTGGGCACGGTGCAGCCACTCAGCGACGAGTTGGCCCGGGCCACGAGCGCCATGAATGGGGCCCCGCTGGCTGGTTGGTTCAGTTTCCAGCCCCTGTTCGACTTCATCGTCCAGCTGCAGCCCGATCTCCTGAATTAGCCCGATCTCTTGCATGAGGAGTCCGTCCGGAGCACCGGTTGGGGCATCTCCCGGATGAGCCGACAGAAAGGATGATGTGAGTACGCCTGACGTCATGAGGGCAGTCGTCTTCCGGGGGATCGAGCACCTCGACGAGTCCAGCGTTGCCGTGCCCACGCCGTCCGATCACGAGGTCCTGGTGCGCGTGGCCTACTGCGGCGTGTGCGGCACGGACATCCACATCGTCTTCGGTGACGGTGGGTGGGGTGTTCCCGGCTCGATCTACGGCCACGAATGGTCGGGCGTCGTCGCCGCCGTCGGTGCCCGAGTAGGTCGTTGGAAGGTCGGCGACAAGGTCGTGGGGCCGGCATCGGGGGGATTTGCCGAATTCCTCAAGGAGCACGAGGACACGCTGTATCCCGTCCCGCCGGCAATGGACCTGCGTACCGCAGCGTTGGCCGAGCCCCTGGCGGTGGCGCTGCACGGCGTGACGCGTTCGGGCGCCACGGCTTCGGACCGGGTCCTCATCGCCGGCGGTGGTCCGATCGGGCTCTTGACGCTGGCCGCCCTACAGGCCCGGGGCCTGACGGATGTCACGGTGAGTGAGCCCGTTCCCGAGCGCCATGCCACGGTCGAACGCCTGGGGGCGACGGTCACCACGCCGGCGGAGCTGGAAGAGGTGAAGAGCTACCTGGACACCGTGTCGGCGCCGTACGACGTTGTGATCGAATGCTCGGGTACCGTGGCCGCCACCACCCAGGGCCTGACCCAACTCCGCCGAGGAGGGCGGTTGGTCATCGTCGGCAGCAACTTCGGCACGGTACCCCTGGATCCGCTGCGCGTGCTGGTGCAGGAGGCCGAGATCGTGGGATCGGCCGAACACGACGACCATGGTTTCGAGGATGCACTCGACCTGCTCTCCGACGACGCCTTTCCTCACGAGGTGCTCCTCGAACCGACCGACACCACGTTCGCCGGCCTCATGCCGCTCTTGCGCCAGATGAAGCGCGGCGCGGTAGCCGGCAAGCCCCTCGTCGTGAGCGCATGACGCTGCCATGTGATGGCCCATCGACGACCATGACGTATCAACGACAAGGAGAAGACGCGTGTTAGTGGTGCACGAGGTTCACAGGGTAAAAGGTGCCTCAGTGGAGGAATTCGAGTCCACCACGCAGCAGTTCTGGAAGGCCGCGGCACCGCTCGGGGTGACCCCGGCGTGGTTCTTCGAGGTGTCGCACGGAACCGGCCCCTCGTACTGCGTCACCACCGGCCTGCGTCTCGCCGACTGGTCGGCGTGGGAGGACTACGCGCGGGCCGTGGCCTATGGCGAGCTCTCTGCTGTGACCGAAGAGCTCGATGCGACCAGGTACGACACCGAGTCGTCAGTCCTCGAGGTGCTGTCAGAGGTGCCTCCGGCGGCAGACGCCGCATCGCCCGGGCTGTGGGTGCAGCGGTTCATCCCACCCGATGCCGGCGGCGAGACGGCCATCGGTCAGCCTGGCCTCGTCATGCGCGGGTGCGTGGGGGGCTCGCCGGATGGCATCTCCATCTTGAGCAAGGAGTCTCCCGCCGCCGTGCTCGACATCTTGACCGGTGAGTCGGACACGAGTGATGTGCTGGGGAAGGCGGAGTCGACATGGGTACTGCGGCCTTCGTCGTGGTCCCCGCTGCAATAGAAGTCTCGTCGAGCCACGAAAGGGTGGAATTGTGATCCTGTTGCACGAGACGTTCCAGATCGTCCACGGCGGATTGGACGAGTTCGAAGAGGCGTATTGGAACGAGGTGGCACCGAAGGTGCGGGCCATCGACGGGATCGAGCCCCTGTGGTTCCTGCGCCAGCGCACCGGCATCGAAGGGGAATTCGCCATCGCCCTGACCGCGCTGCGATCGGGAGAGGACCTCGGCACGTACACCCGCTGGATCTCGGAAAGCGAGGGGGCGGCCTGGCGGGCCCGGTCGCAGGGTCTGACACATGCGTTCCAGCGCAAGGTTCTCCTGGCGGCCCCATGGTCACCGTTCAACGAGTGGGACGAGCTGGCAACGGCTCTCGAGTCACGGGGGAACGGTCGCCGCATCTTCATGGAGGACACCGGCTGGCCGTACGTGAGCGTGGCCGACTACGTGGACTTCCAACGCCGGGAGTACTGGGAGCCGCTGCAGAAGTGGGCCAGCTCGGGGGCGGCTGTCGTGAAGCTGTGGGGTTTCTTTCTGGTCGCGCCGGGGAGCGGCCACAGGCCAGAGGCCATCTTCCTCCAGGAGGTCATGAGCGACAGCGCCCTGGAGCGGTTGATCGGTGAGCCCGAAGTCTACGACCCCGACACGTTCCCCGGTTCCTACATGGTGCAGGGGTTGACATACCGCGATCAGTGGAGGAGCCGATTGATGGTGGCTTCGCAGCCAAGGGACTGACGAACACAGGCCGAGTTGCAATCGAAAGTGAGGTAAGCCCGATGAGCGACGCACTGAGCTTCCAGATGAATCACGTGGCCCTGAGCATGCTGCCCGGCGAGATAACCGGTGCACGCCGCCAGGAGCTGCTGGGTTTCTACGAGAAGGTGTTCAACTGGTCCGAATACGTCGAGGACGAGAAGTTCCTCGAAGAGTTCACGCTCGAGCTGGCCGCTCTGGTGGGGGAGGACGTGCCGGCCCACCCGCCCCTCGTCATGCTCACAGGTTCGGGTCAGTTCATCTTTCTCTACGGGCTGGAGAACGCCATGAAAGCGACTCCCGTGGACCATTTCGGGTTCGTCGTGGAGAGCGAGGACCAACTGAACGAGATCCTCGAGAAGGCCAAGGAGTACAAGAAGAGCGACGGTGACGTCGTCATCGTCGACAAGGCGGTCACGTCCTACGACATCGACGAGAGTATCTTGGATCGCATGCCGGGCAAGCAGGTCGATCTGATCAACTGCTACATCGGCTACCGGATGCCGTTGGCGGTCGAGATCCAGTACTACCGCTGGAATTCGTAAGGGCGCCTCCAGCTCAGAATGGGCCGAGATACGCGGTGGCCACCGTGATGTGCTGGTTGGCGCTCTCCGAGAGCACGTAGGTCTGGCTCTCGGCCAGGTGTTGCGCCACGAGTCTCCGCGCGTCCACCGCATCGCCGCTCTCAATGGCCTCGATGATGCGGACGTGAGCCTTCAGCACCCTGACCGCCACCTCATCGTCGTCGAGCTCGGCGTCCCTGAACTCCAACCATGTCGACTCGTGCTGCGACCACAGCGACTCCAGCGCGCCGGCCACCAGCGCCAGGGCGGAGTTGCCGCATCCGCTGACGATGGCCTGGTGAAACTGCCGGGCCACCATGCTGAAACCCGCCGGATCGCCCCTCCTCTCCTCCAATTCCCGGTGCAGATGGTGCAAATGGGGGATCACCGCTTCGCCGCGGTCTTCTCGCTCGGCCGTCTTGGCGGCGCACGCCGGCTCCAGCGCGAGCAGCGCCGTGGCGAGGTCCGCCAGCGTGGCGTGCGTCGACTGCAGGATCATACCCAGCGTGTGGGCCGCGGTGGCTGCCGTGGGCATGTGGACCTCGGCGCCACCCGCGCCGCCGCGACGGGCCGAAATGAGACCCTCCGTCTCGAGGATGCGCATCGCCTCGCGCACCGATGGCTTGCTGACCCGAAAGTCGTCGGCCAGGTCGTCCACCTTGGGCAGCATGTCGCCGTCGACCAATTGTCCGTCGAGGATGCGATGGCGGATCTCGTTGGCGATCATCTCGGCCACGCGAGGCCGGCTCATCTGACGGCGGCGGGGAGCAGGTTCCATCGCGTCAATCGATCCGGGCCAGGTTGAGCCCGTCCTTGGGCGTGAGGGTGACCGTGCGCCCGATCAGCTCGGTCGCCTCGGCCTCCGCCAGGGCATCATCCCCACCGTCGAGGCGCGCATAGCAGCGGGCCACTCCGGGAAGGTCGCACACCAGGAGGCCGGATGTCGGCGCCCCGTCCCGGCCGTGCAGCACGCCGTAGGTGGCGACGGTCGCCGGACCCTGGGGAGGAGTATCGACCACGGGGGTGCGCAGAGGGTGTGGCGCCGGCACAGCCGACGGGCGCGGTCCCGGCTCGGTGGACCACAGGGCATAGGCGTGCTTTTGCATGTGCATCCCGAGAGCGCTGACGAGACCGACGGACCCGGGATCTGTCCGGAGGGTCTCGACCATGGCGGCGAGCGAGTGTGTCACGTAATCGGAGCCCGGGCCGCCGTGGTACGCCAGTCCGCCTGTCCGGGTCACCCCCCGCGGGTCGTCCACGGCCAGGCCGAGTGTGTCGAGTGCGAAGCCGACGGGGCTGGGGAAACACGAATAGAAGTCGAAATACGCGATCTCGTCGAGGCCGATCCCGGCACTCTCCAGCGCGGAGCGCGCGGCGGCTGCCATGGCCGGCGAGCGCCACAGGTCGGGGTGCTCGGCCACGTGTTCGGGGTCTTCCGCGTAGCCCCACCCCCGCAGGTAGACCCTCTTGTCCTCGGCGACGCCCAGCGCATCGGCCTTGGCCGCGCTGGCCAGCAGCAGCCCGGCCGCCATGTCGACGTCCATGATGGCGACCATGAATTTGGTGTACGGGTACGACACCATCCGGTTGTCGGCGGTCGGGGTGATGATCTCGTCGACCGAGCGGGCGATCGGGAACCAGGCATGCGGGCTGGCGGCCGCCACCTCGGTCATCCGCGCCAGCACGCGGCCGAGCTGGGCGCGGTGCGCGTCGAGCTCGCGACCCAGATGGGCCCGGCGCGCGTTGTCGAAGAGCGCGAAGGTGAGAAAGGCCTCGTGGACCGAATGGCTGATCTCGGAAGGAAAGAAGTCCAAGTTCATCGGGAAGGGCCGCGGCTCGCCCGGCGGGTACGACCACTGAGGCTCGGCCCCCGCCATCTTCAACCGGCGGACGGTGGCGAGGGCCTCCGCGCCGACGATCAGGGTCAGGTCGAGGTCGCCTCGCCAGATGTGCTCCGCCGCGTCGACGGCCAGCGTCTGCGGCACCGTTCCACCGATGCCCGAGTACGCCCGCCGGGCGGGGGAGGCGCCCAGGCGATCGGCCAGGCGGGCCGGCGCGTCGTCGTACTGCCACGACTGCGAGTAGACGATGTCGATGCCGTCGAGCTGCGCCACGGCGCCGGGCACCCCGGCGTCGGCCGCCGCCGCCCGGGCCATCTCCTCCCACATGGCGAGGGGCTCCGGCGCGCCTTCGGGGGCGTCGGCGGGATGCCAGGTCCGGCGGGCCACGCCGATGATGCACGGCGTGCGGGGGTCTGCAGCTGTGGTCATGGGAGTGCGGTCATCTCCTTCGGTACGGGGCTCACGAGGTAGGCGCTTTGAGCCCTCGAGATCAAGTGGAGGAAGGCCCGAGGAGCCGCGCGATCTCGTTGGCCCGCTCGGCCAAGACCGAAGGCATGTCGCGGTCGCCTTCCCCGCCGACGCCCGCCGCGTACTGCACGAAGATCCCGACCACCATCGCCGTCAACAGGTGGGCCACAGCCGATGCCCCGGCCCGCTCGTCCAGATCCGGGCGGTGGGTGACGATCCACTCCGCGAGCGCAGCCTCGAAGGTCGTGAAGAGATCGACGCCCACCGCGCGCGCCGTCTCCTCGCCTCGCATGGCCTCGCCCGCCATGAGCCGCACGAAATCCTCGACGTCGAACATGGAGACGAGGATGTCGGTCAGCACCGCAGCCAGCGCAGACTCGGTCGCTGGGCCGGCGGCCGGCTTGGGGCCCGCTTCCCACTCCAGGAAATAGCCCCGTTCGACGAGTACGGCTTCGAGGAGCTCTCGTTTGGAAGGGAAGTAGTGGTAGAGGGAAGCGACATTGAGGCCGGCCGCCGCGGCCAGATCGCGCATGCTGGTGCCGTCAACCCCCTTTTGCGACATCAATGAGAGGGAGACCTGCAGGATCCGATGTCTCGTCGACGATCCTTCGCCCTGGTCCGCGTTCGCCATTACCCCATTCTCGGTGTTTCTGGTCCCGCCGTCGAACACGGCCCCGCCGTCGCTCCCAAACGAACGTTTGATAGCATGACCCCAGCGTCACATTTCTGGGACAGATGGAGCTGCCGACGCTGCCAGAGAGAGGGAGCCCCATGGCCATCACCGAGAGCAGGCCGGTCACCGTCGTTCCGTTCGATCCTTTCGAGCTCAAGGACGTGGTGTCGGGTGACATCCGCGACCCGTACCCCAGGATGCACGAGTTGCGCCGGCAGTCGCCGGTCCATAGCGGTCCGATCGACCTCGGAGATGGCGCGCCACCCGCGGATCCGCACCGTCCACCACCGATCACCGTGCTGGGCTTCGACGAGGTGGTCCAGGTGCTGCGGGATAACGAGACGTATTCCTCGGGCATCTACGAAGGCGTGATCGGTCAGGTCATGGGTCGCACGATCTTGCAGATGGACGAGCCTGAACACCGCGTCGCCCGCGCCATGGTCTCGCCCAGCTTTCGCTCAAAGGTGCTCGCACATTGGGAAGAGAGCCTGGTCACGGTGGTCGTGAACGAACTGATCGACACCTTCATCGATCGGGGTCGCGCCGATCTGGTGCGTGAGGTGACGTTCAATTTTCCGGCGCAAGTGATCGCCCACATCCTCGGGTTGCCGCGGGCCGACTATCCGAGCTTCCAGCGTTGGGCCCTTGAGCTGACCAGCGTGACGGCCAATTGGGAACGGGGCATCGCCGCCTCCGCATCGTTGCGCGACTACTTCGCCGGGGTCATGGCAGAGCGGCGGGTGACGCCGGGCGACGACCTGATCAGTGACCTCGTACGGGTCGAAGTGGATGGGGCGATGTTGCACGACGAGGAGATCTACTCCTTCCTGCGCCTTCTCCTTCCCGCCGGGGTCGAAACGACGTACCGGGCCACCGGCAACCTCCTGTGTGCGCTGTTGCGCGATCGCACCCAATTCGAGGCCCTCTTCGCCGACCGCTCCCTCTTCCCGCAGGCCTTCGAGGAGTCGTTGCGTTGGGAGCCGCCGGTCACCGTCATCCTGCGACGGGCCACACGTGACGCGGAGCTGGCCGGCGTGACCGTCGGCGCCGGAGCCGATGTGGCGCTCCTGCTCGGGGCGGCCAATCGGGACGAGGGGCGCTACGTCGATCCGGATCGGTATGACATGTTCCGCCCGGCACGTCAGCATCTCGGCTTCGGGTTCGGCGTCCATGTCTGCCTCGGCATGCACCTCGCCCGCATGGAGTCGCGTATCGCGCTCAACACCCTCTTCGATCGACTCGGCCCCTTTGCGCTGGATCCTGCGGCGCAGGCTCCCCACATCGAGGGGTTGGCGTTCCGCTCTCCCTTGTCGTTGCCGGTGACCTTCGCGGCGGGTTGACGCATTCGTCGTGCGGAGGGATAGCGTCGTCCAATGACCCGACGTCGGAGCCCTCTCCAAGATGCGGCGGCGATCGTCGGCATCGGGCAGACCGAATTTGCCAAGCAGATCAACCGCTCCGAGTCCCAACTAGCGGCGGAAGCCGTTGTCGCCGCGTTGGCCGATGCCGGCCTCACACCAGGCGAGGTCGACGGCTTGTCCTCGTACACGTTGGAGACCACCGACGAGGTCACCCTGGCCAAAGCCATAGGGGCAGGCGACATCACGTATTTCTCCCAGGTGGGGTACGGCGGCGGCGCCGGCTGCGCCACGGTCGGGCACGCCGCCATGGCGATTGCCACCGGTCAGGCCGAAGTGGTCGTGGCCTGGAGGTCGCGCAAGCGCGGCGCGGCCGGGTCGCGGCCGTGGGCGGCCGCGCCTACCGGACTGCCCATGCAGGGACAATGGACCCGACCCTCGGGTCTGCTCCGTCCGGTCGACGAGGTGGCGATGCTGGCTCGCCGTTACATGTACGAGTACGGAGCGACGCGTGCCCACCTGGCCGAGGTCGCCATGGCGATACGAGCCCACGCCAACCGCAATCCGGCCGCGTTGATGCATGACAGGACGATGTCGCTGGACGACTACATGGCGTCGCGCTTCATCTCCGAGCCGCTCTGCCTCTTCGACAATTGCCTCGAGACAGATGGCGCCTTGGCGGTCGTCCTCGTCCCGGCGGCCCGAGCGAAGGACTGCCCACACCCCCCCGCCCTGGTGCATGCCTTCGGGCAGGGATTGAACCGCCAGCACGAGACGATGGTGAATTACTACTCCGATGACCCGCTGATGGGCCCGGCTTGGGCCTGTGCGCAGAAGCTGTGGTCGCAGTCCGAGCTCGGGCCGCAGGACGTGGACGTGGCGCAGATCTACGACGCCTTCACCCCGCTGATCCTCCTCTCCTTGGAGGGGTACGGGTTCTGCCGGCGCGGCGAGGCAGGCGACTTCGTGGCTGAGGGCAACCTGCGCTGGGGCAGCGGCTCGCTTCCCACCAATACATCGGGTGGGGGCTTGTCCGAGGCCTATGTGCACGGATTCAACCTCATTACCGAAGGCGTGCGCCAGGTGCGCGGCACCTCCACCTGTCAGGTCGAGGGTGCGACAAACTGCCTGGTGACTTCGGGAGAAGGCGTGCCGACGAGTGCGATCCTGTTGCGAGCCGGTTGAGCGCGAGGCCGGGGGAGAGGCGATGAGGCACCATGAGTGATCCGATCGAGATCGTGATCGACGAGGGACGATGCATGGGCTCGGGGAACTGCGTGTTCTGGGCCCCCGGGACATTCGATCTCGGCGAGGAAGGCCATGCGGTCGTCCTTGATGCGGCCGCGACCGACGAGGCGCGGTTGCGCATCGCGGCCGAAGGTTGTCCTGTCGGCGCCATCTCGTTGTCGAGAGACGGGGTTGCCATTGTCCCGGGAGAGACGGAGGGCTGATGCCAATAGCGGTGAGCGAAGAACACGAAGCGCTGCGCCTCGGTGTGGTGCGTTGGTTGCAGAATCACTGCCCACCCACCGAGCCGCGGGCGGCGGCCGAATCGACGACGGACGACCTTCCCCCGGTGTGGGAGAAGATGGTTGCCCAAGGTTGGCTCGGGCTCCATGTGCCAGAGGCCGACGGTGGGCAAGGCTTCGGTCTGAGTGAACTTGCCGTCGTCCTCGAAGAGCTCGGGTACGCCCTCTTCCCCGGCCCTGTCCTGCCCACCGTGGTGGCGGCAGCCGTGATCTCGCGGCACGGAAGTGCTGCGCAACGGGCCCGCTACCTGCCCGGTCTGTTGGACGGCTCCGCGCCCGCCGCGGTCGCCCTCGGCACCGAGTCGATCAGGCGGTCGGAGAGCGGCGCATCGCGGGTGAGCGGGTCACTGCGCCCCGTGCTCGGATTGGCGACGGCCTCCGTGCTGCTCGCGCCGATGGAGGAGGGTGGCTGGTGCGTGCTCGACCCTCGTGACGCCGACACGGCGTCCCTCCCCGCGCTCGATGCCACCCGGAGCCTCGGTCAGGCCGTGTTCACCGATGCCGCCCTCCCACCCGATGCGTTGCTGCCCGAGGTGACAACCGAGGAAGTGCGCAATCTGGCCTTGGTCATGGCGGCGGCCGAGGGAACCGGCGTGGCCCGCTGGTGCCTCGACACGGCGTCCGAGTACGCCAAGGTGCGCGTGCAGTTCGGCCGACCCATCGGTCAATTCCAGGCGATCAAGCACGCCCTGGCCGACATGCTGGTCGCCGTGGAGCAGTGTGCCGCCGTCGCATGGGATGCCGCGACGGTGTGGAGCGGTGACAGCGCCGAAGGCGAACGGGCGCTCAGTGCGCAGGTGGCCGGAGCCCTCACCCTCGATGCAGCAGCGCACTGCGCCAAGCAGTGTGTCCAGATTCTCGGTGGCATCGGCTTCTCCTGGGAGCACGATGCCCACTTCTATCTGAAGCGGGCCATGGCCACCCGACTGCTCCTCGCCGGGGGCGAACGTCTCGAAGAGAACGTGGCCCGGTTGGCCCTCGCGGGGAGCCGGCGCAGCCTCTCGGCCGATCTCCCGCCCGAAGCCGAAACCCGCCGGGCCGCGCTGCGGCCGTTGGTAGAGCAGGTGGCGGCGCAGGAAGGGGCGGCGCAGAGGGCGGCGCTGGTCGAGACAGGTCTGCTCATGCCCCACTGGCCGCCCCCATGGGGCCGCTCGGCGGATCCGTTGGACCAGTTGGTTCTGGACGAGGAGATGGCGGCGGCCGGCGTCTTCCGACCGCACCTCGCCGTGGGCGCCTGGGCGCTCCCGACCATCATCGCCTACGGCACTGAAGAGCAACAGGAGCGGTGGGTGCGCCCGACGCTGCTCGGACAGCTTGCGTGGTGCCAACTCTTCAGCGAGCCCGGTGCCGGTTCGGACCTGGCCGCCTTGAGCACCCGGGCGGAGTCGGTCGAGGGCGGGTGGATCCTCAATGGCCAAAAGGTCTGGACCTCGCTGGCCATGCAGGCGGACTACGGGATCTGCCTGGCCCGTTCCGACCCGGACGCGTCCAAGCACGCCGGCATCACCTACTTCATCGTCGACATGCACACCGAAGGCATCGACATCCGGCCCCTGCGCGAGCTCACGGGCGCCGCCATGTTCAACGAGGTGTTCTTCACCGACGTCTTCGTGCCCGATGACGCGGTGATCGGGCAGCCCGGCGACGGTTGGCGCATCGGCCGCACCACACTGTCCAACGAGCGAGTGTCGATGTCGTCCGGAGCGGCGTTCGGCAACGGTGTCGAGTTGCTGCTGCGTACCGTCGAGCGTCGGGGAGCGGACGATGCGCCGGTGCGATTGGCCGAGCTCGGGCACCTTCTGGTCGAAGCACAATCCCTCGCCGTCCTGAGCCTCCGCTCGACCTTGCGCACGCTGTCCGGGGTCGATCCGGGAAGCGGGGCCAGCGTCCGCAAGCTCCTCGGGGTCGAGCATGAGCAGCGCGTGCAGGAGATGGGCATGGCGCTGTACGGGGCGGATGGTGCTGTCCTCGACGGCGAGGCACAACGGTGGGAGGAGGGGTTCCTGTCCACCCGGTGCCTGACCATCGCGGGCGGGACCAGCGAGGTGCAGCGCAATGTCATCGCCGAGCGCATGCTCGGGCAACCGCGGGATCCTGAGCCCGGTCAATGAGGCGTCCGCGTTCGCCGGCACGGCCGACACCAGGGTGGGATCGGGGACTCGCCGCGCTCTGACACGCGTGTCATAGTTGGTCCGTTCGGGGCCTGCGTCCCGCAGCGGGGCACGACAGGGGTCGAGTGAGCGCTCGACCTCCCAGGGGGGTGAATTGTCGATGGCAATGTCCGTACTCGAGCATCGTGACCAGCTGAACGTACAGCCGGGGCATCTCTTCATCGATGGAGCATGGAGCGACGCATCCGACGGGGGCACCTGGGAACAGAAGAATCCGGCCACCAACGAGGTGGTGACGACATTTGCCATCGGCACGGCGGCCGACGTCGATCGCGCCGTCCTGGCTGCACGCCGGGCATTTGACGAGGGCCCCTGGCCCCGGCTCACCGCCAAGGAGCGGAAGAAGTACTTCAGCCGGCTGGTTGCCCTGATCACCGAGCACGGGGACGAGCTCAACAACTTGCAGACACTCGAGATGGGCATGCCCATTGCGTTCTCGTCCCTGCCGGTCGTCTCGAGCGAAATGGCGGCGGGCGTCTTCGACCACCACGCGGGCTGGATCGACAAGATCTGCGGGTCGACCTACCCGACCTACGAGACCAGTCCGACCGGGGGCGACGTGCAGATCATGAGCTTCCGCGAGCCGGTCGGCGTGGTGGCCGCCATCATCCCGTGGAACGCCCCGATGATGCTGTTCGCCCAGAAGGTGGCGCCCGCTCTGGCCACCGGCTGCACCGTTGTCGTCAAGCCTTCGGAATTCGCCGTGCTCACGTCGCTGAAGCTCATGGCCCTGATCGAGGAGGCGGGCTTTCCGCCCGGAGTGGTCAACCTTGTGGCCGGGCCGGGCAATCCCACCGGCGAAGCCCTCATCACCCACCCCGGCGTCGACAAGGTCACCTTCACGGGAAGCCGAGCCGTGGGCAAGCGCATCCTCGAGGCGAGCGGTGACACCATCAAGAGGGTCACCCTCGAACTGGGCGGCAAGTCGCCCAGCATCGTGTTCGAGGATGCCCCCAGTGTCGAAGGCGCGGCCATGATGGCCATGGGCATGGTCTCGATGGGCATCTCGGGCCAGGGTTGCGTGTGCCAGACCAGATCCCTGGTACAGCGCAGCGTGTACGACGCCTTCGTGAACGCCGCGGCGTCATTGGTCGGCATGGTGCAGTTCGGCGACCCCTTCGACGCCGCCACTACCTCGAGCGCCATCATCAACGCGCGCCAGCTCGATCGCATACTCGGCTTCATCGACAAGGCGCCGTCGCAAGGGGCTCGCCTCGTGGCGGGGGGCGATCGTCCCGGCGGCGATCTGGCCCAGGGCAACTTCGTGAACCCGACGTTGTTCGCCGATGTCGACAATTCCATGTCGATCGCACGGGAGGAAGTCTTCGGACCGGTACTCGTCGCCATGCCCTTCGACGACGAGGCGCACGCCATCGCACTGGCCAATGACACCGAGTACGGGTTGGGCGCAGGCGTGTACACCACCAACATCGCGCGCGCCTTCCGGGTGGCCAAGGCGGTCCGGGCCGGGACGGTCGGGATCAACGAGTACACCGTGTGGCCGAACGCGCCCTTCGGAGGGTACAAGCAATCAGGCTTGGGACGCGAAGGGGGATGGGGCAGCATCGAGGCGTTCACCGAGACCAAGTCGGTCATCGTCGGACTGTCGGACTGAACGCGACGGACGATCGACATGCTGGTCGAGACTGCGGTCGAGGCAGCACGGCGCTTCGGGGACCGGCCCGCCTTCGTCACCGACGAGGGATTGTCGCTCGGTTACGCAGAGTTCGATCGCATCTGTGACGAGACCGCGGTGGGGCTGGCGGAGCTCGGGGTGGCGCAGGGAGACGTGGTCGCACTCGCACTCCCGCCGACGCCCGAGCATTTCATCGCCTACCTCGCCGCGGCCAAGCTCGGGGCCGTCACCGCCGGGGTGAATCCGAAGCTGGTGGCGAGCGAGCGCGAGGACGACGTGGGGCCCGGGCCGGCGCACCTAGGTTGCAATTCGGTTGCCCGTGCCCGTTTTGGCTGGTTCTGAACCTTTTCTGCCAGGTCTTCGGGGCATACTCTGACCACAAAGGCAAACCCCTCGCGAGGGGGGGACGCAAAGCTACGGGACTCTCTGAGTGAGCCGGGTTGCCGGAATGGATTCTTTTCGACCATTTCCGTGATTGCCGTCTTTCCCAGCGTCCCCGGGAGGACGTGTGGGGCGGATGGGACGGACACGAGATGGGCGGTCGCTGACACCCGCTATAGGTGGGCTGGCGGTTGCCGCGATCGCGTGTGCGGCTGTCATCGGCGGCGGGCTGTCGCTCCCGGCCGGGGCAGCGGGCATCCTTCCGCCGAACAACCCTCCGAGCGATATCGCGCCGAGCAGCAGCGACTACCTCACATCGATCGACTCGGCCCGGGCGCAGGAGGGCGTCGGCCCCCTCAACATCTCCGAGGCGACGCTGTCGAGCCTTCCCGTTCCCGAGCAAGCATTTATCGTCGTCAACGACGAACGTATCGACCGGGGCCTTCCGGCGATCAGCGACATGACCTCCCAACTCAACGCGGATGCGCAACAAGGGGCAGATGGCGGAGTCGATCCCGCTTTTCCCAGCTCGCTCGGCGGAGGCAGCCAGATGAGCTGGGGTGGTTCGATTTGGGCCGGCGGGCTGGCGTCGGTGTTCGAAGCCGATTTCTACTGGATGTACTCAGATGGCTATGGCGGCGTGCAGGGCCAGACGACGAATTCGAGCTGTTCCCCCCGCTCACCCGGCGGCTGCTGGGGTCACCGCGACATCATCCTGCACGAGTTCAGTTCGTGTGGCACTGGCGCGCCGACGATTTCGATGGGTGCGGCATTCTCGTCGACCGGATCCCCGGGCGGCTCGCTGGCCGTGCAGTTGGTCGGCACCTGCGGCCCCCCACCCGCCGGCATCACCCTGACGTGGAATCAGGTCGTCGACAGCGTTCTCACGCCACCGCACATCATCGGCATTGCCACCCTTACGGACGGCCTCGGGTATTGGGAGGCCGAGTCGAACGGTGACGTCGCGGCCTTCGGCGCAGCCCAGAATTACGGGTCCCTCGTGAACGTCCCACTCAACTCGCCCATCGTCGGGATCACCGCCACCCCGGACGGGCAGGGGTACTGGCTGGTGGCCGCCGACGGCGGCATCTTCACCTTCGGTGACGCAGCGTTCTTCGGCAGTACGGGGGCGCTCCGCCTCGTCGCACCCATCGTCGGCATGGCCTCGACCCCGGACGGGCAGGGGTACTGGCTGGTGGCCGCCGACGGCGGCATCTTCAGCTTCGGTGACGCCACGTTCTACGGCAGCATGGGTGGCATCGCCCTCAATCAGCCGATTGTCGGTATGGCAGCCGATTCGGTGACCGGCGGGTACTGGCTGGTGGCCGCCGACGGCGGCATCTTCAGCTTCAATGCCCCCTTCTTCGGGAGCACCGGGGCGCTGCACCTCGTCCAGCCCATCGTCGGGATGGAGGCACTTCCCGACGGCCAGGGCTACCGGTTCGAAGCGGCCGACGGGGGTGTGTTCGATTTCGGCCAGGCGACCTTTGCCGGTTCCATGGGCGGTCACGCGCTGGTGGCACCCGTCGTGGGGATGGCGGCGGACCAGGCCACCGGCGGGTACTGGCTGGTGGCCGCCGACGGCGGCATCTTCGGCTTCGGCGATGCGGCGTACTACGGGCGGATCAGCTGACGCTGTCGCACCAGATATGACTGGCACCTTTGATCGCCACCTTTGATCGCCACCTTTGATCGCCACCAGCGCCAGCGCGTGAGGATCCGGCACGCTACCGTAGCCCGATGCCCGTCTGGTTGACCGAACGCGAGTACCTCGTTCTCCGGGCGGCGTGTGCGCAGATGATGCCCTCCGATCAGGGGGCGCCGGGAGCAGAAGAAGCGGGAGTGGCTGACTACATCGACACCCTGTTGGGCGCGTTCACGTTCGATCCGCCACGGATCTGGGCCGGTGGTCCGACGTCGGGTCGCAAGGGCGGTGAGGCGGGATTCATCAACTTCCATTCCTTGAGCACATTGGATGAGTTGGCGTGGCGCATGCGCATTGAGGGATCACTCGGCCTTCCCGAGCGCGGATTCAACGGTCCCGTTGTCGGGCTGCAGGAGAAGTACCGGCAGGGGTTGGCCGCCCTCGGCGCCGACTTCGCAGAGGTCGACGGAGCAGAGCAGGAGCGACGCTTGCGGGCCGACGAAGGATTCTGCGACCTCTTGTACGGGCACTGCTGCGAAGGGATGTACGGGGCCCCCGAGTACGGGGGGAATCGGGACGGCATCGGGTGGGCCTACATCGGAAGGGACGGGGACGTGCAGCCACGCGGCTACAGCGATGAGGACGTATCGGGACCATGACCGACGCCATCATCATCGGCTCCGGGCCCGGGGGATCGACCGCGGCCGAGGTTCTGACGCGCGCCGGGTGGTCCGTCGTGATCATGGAGAAGGGACGTAACCACCTTCTCGATCCCAGCGATCTGACCAAGCCCGCTTCGGACTACTCCAACGACGAGATCAAGTTCATGGTGCGTCACTTCTTGGGGCCTGATCCTCTCATCGAACCCCGCGCCTTTCGTCGTTCGGCGGACGAGGGTGAGCACACCCACGTGGGTGAGGTGAATTCCATCCCCACCACGGTGGGCGGCGGTGGGACGCATGCCGACGGGAAGGTGCCGCGCTTCCGGGAAGAGGATTTCAGGCTGTTGTCCACCTACGGGCCACAGGAAGACGCGCATGTCGCCGATTGGCCCTTGACGTACGACGAGCTCGAGCCTTTCTACACGGAAGTGGAGAAGGCGATCGGCGTGTCCGGCCGGGCCGGGGCGAACCCTTTCGCAGCGTGGCGCTCTGGCCCGTACCCGATGCCGCCGGGCGCCCCGATGTACGGCGCCGTCCTGTCGGCCGCGGCGGCGGAGCGCGTGGGACTGCATCCTTACGAGGCCCCGACGGCAGCCAACAGCATTGCCTATGACGGCCGGCCCGCCTGCAACAACTGCGGCTTCTGCGCTTTTTACGGCTGCCCGATTCACGCCAAGGGCGATCCGGTGGCGCTCCTGACAAAGACCATGGCCACCGGCCGGGCCGAGCTGATGGCCGAGACGTACGTCTCGCGCATTCGCATCGAGGGACGGCGAGCCACCGGTGTCGACTACATCGGGCCCGATGGGGTCGAGCGCTCGATGGATGCCGGGGTGGTGATCGTGGCCGGAGGGGCGATCGAGACGCCACGGCTCCTGCTCCAGTCGGGACTGGAGCACCCCGCCCTCGGGCGCCACCTGATGGTGCACTTCCAGACCATCATGGTCGGGCACTTCAAGGATCTGCGCCTGCATCCGCACAAGGGTCGTTCCGTCACGCACGTCCACGATGACGCCATGATCCAAGATGATCGTGCGCGCGCCGCCGCAGCCGAGGCGAACCTTCCGTGGATCCGTGGTGGGCTGGTGGAGCACGCGGGGGGTGGGTTTCCCATCGGTGAGGCCCGCCATTTGCCCTGGGGCCGTGCTCACGCGCCCGCCATGCGGGACGCCCAGATGAGCGAGCACATGTGGGTCTTCATCATGCAGGGTGAGGACCTCCCGTATCCGACCAACGCCGTCGATCTCAGTCCCTCGATCCGCGACGCCCGGGGCTTTCCGGTGGCCCGCATCACCTACAAGCCGGGACGCCATGAGCTCGCGGCGTCGAAGCACCATGGAGGGATCCTGCAATCAGTGCTCGAGGAGATGGGGGCTGACTGGACGATCCACACCTCGTCGCCAGGTGTCCCCGAGTTCGGTGACAGGGCCTCACGCATACCGGAGAGTCGCCACGTGATCGGCACGGCGCGCATGGGCGACGACCCGGCCACCTCGGTCGTCGACCGCTGGAGCCGCGTGCACACGTTGGACAATCTCGTCATCGCCGACTCGTCGGTGTTCGTCACGTCCACCGGATACGGACCCACCCTGACGCTGGTCGCGCTAGCCGCCCGGGCCGCCCATCACCTGGCCGGGACGGCACCCGGCTGAGCGCCGCACGCCGAGTCCCCGAATCGCTCTCGCCGATGTCGGCGCTACAGTCCCTATCCGACCTGGCGCCAACGAGTGAAGGGAGCAATCGGTGAAGCTGTCCATGCCGTTGAGCTATGCGGGGGGCTTTGCCGAGTCGGCCCGGCAGACCGCAGAGTTGGAGAAAGTCGGGCTCGACACGGTGTGGGTGGCCGAGGCCTACGGATTCGATGCACCGAGCATGATGGGCTATCTGGCGGCCCGCACCGACACGGTGGAGATCGGAGCGGCGATTCTGCCGATCTATACCCGGACGCCGACCCTGATTGCCATGACCGCGGCCGGGATCGACGCCCTCTCGGGAGGTCGCTGCGTGCTCGGCCTCGGCGCCTCCGGCCCGCAAGTGATCGAGGGTTTCCACGGCGTGCCCTATGACCGGCCCCTGGCCCGGACGCGCGAGACCATCGAGATCTGTCGCAACGTGTGGGCGCGGGAAGCCCCGCTGGTGCACCAGGGAGATATCTTTCACATCCCCCTGCCCGAAGTTCAGGGCACGGGTCTCGGGAAGGCCCTCAAGATCATCGGCCATCCCGAGAGATCCCGCATCCCGATCTGGGTGGCCGCGCTCGGGGAGAAGAACGTAGCCCTGGCGGCCGAGGTGGCCGACGGGTGGCTCCCGATCTTCTTCGTGCCGGAGAAGGCCCACGCCGTGTTCGGTGATTCGCTCGCCGCGGGTGCCGCCCGCCGCGACCCGGCGTTGGGTCCCTTGCAGATTGCGGCGGGAGGTCTCCTGGCCATTGGCGAGGAGTCCGAGGTGGCGTCGGTCCGTGAGATGGGACGGGCGGGAGCGGCGCTGTACGTCGGTGGCATGGGGGCCAAGGGGAAGAATTTCTACAACGCCCTGGCCTGTCGCTACGGCTACGAGAAGGAGGCAGCCGAAATTCAGGACCTGTACCTGTCGGGCCACAAGGCAGAGGCCGCGGCAAAGGTGCCGGCCGATCTGCTCGAGGCGATGTCGCTGTGCGGTCCGGAGGGGTACATCAAGGAGCGACTGGCCGCGTTCGCCGAGGTCGGCGTGACGCACCTCAATGTCACCCCGGTGGGTGGCGACCCCGTCGCCATGATCGAAACGTTGCGCGGCTGGCTCTAGCTACCGGCTCGGAGCCCTCCGCCTACGAGTTCACACCGTGGGCGAGCGCCAGTCGTCGCGATCGGGCAGTGGGTGGTGGAACAGGCGCGCCGCATTTCCTCCGGCGATGGCTCGCAGCTCGTCGTCGGGCAGCTCACCCCACGTCGTGAGCAGTACCTGCTGGGTATCGGGCCACGAAGAGTCGGCGTGCGGGTAATCGCTCTCGACCATGATGTGATCGACGCCGATCACATGGCGCACGGCCACCATCGACGGGTCATCGATGGAGCAGAACCAGAAGTTTCTCGAAAGGACCTCGCTCGGCAACATCGTGGACGGCCACGCCGTGCTCTCGCTTCCCGAGGCGGAATGGCCCAGCACGTAGTCGACGCGATCCATCAGCATCGGCACCCATCCGATCCCGCCCTCGGACATGGCGATGGAAAGTCGGGGAAACCGTAACGGCACTCCCGACCAGAGCCACTCTCCGGCCGCCACCAGCGCATTGACGGGGAACAGCGTCGGCAGCAACTCGAAGGGAGGGCTCGGAGAAGCGAGCGGAGCCCAGGACGAAGAGCCGGTATGGAGGCAGACGACCGTTCCCGTTTCCTCGCAGGCGGCGAAGAAGGGGTCCCAGTGGCCGCTGAAGATGGAGGCAAAGCCAAGTTGCGCCGGAAACTCCGGGAAGCTGACCGCCTTGAATCCGCGCGCCGCGTTCCGCTCGATCTCGCCCACGGCAGTGTTGATGTCAGCCAGGTAGGGGAGTTGGAGCGGAATGATGCGGGTGGGATGGGGGGCGGCCCAGACGTCGTGATGCCAATCGTTGAAGGCCCGCAAGCAGGCCAGCCCCAAATCTTTGTTCTCGGCGCGGGAGTACACAGCGCCGCAGAATCCCGACACCAGGGAGGGGAAGCAGAGCGAGGCCCAGATGCCGGCCCGATCCATGTCGGCAATCCGTTCCTCGATGTCAAAGCACCCTGGGCGCATCTGGTCGAACCGGGCCGGCTCCATGCTCCATTCCGCTCGGGGCCGACCGACCACCGCGTTGAGCCCGATGTTCGGGTAGTGGCGCGACTCGAAGAGCCACGACTGATTGCCCGCATCGTCTTCGACGACACGCGGCGCTTCCGCCTGGAGGACCGCCGGGAGCCGCCCCGTGAACAGGTCGGGTGGCTCGATGAGGTGGTCGTCCACCGAGATGATGGGCACGGTGATGCCACGGGGCGTGGGGTCCGGCAGCATTGTGGGCACCGCGGGGGCGTCTGGGTGCGAGACGGTCACGATGGGATGACACTACTCACTCGCGATTCGCGACGCGAGGGAGGCGGCCGTAGGGCAGGCGCCCCTCAGAGCAGGCGGGTGGGCAGGGCAGTTTCGGTCACCGTCGTGCCCTGGCGAACCAGTTGGTAGGCCGTCTTTCCCTCGACCTCGGTGAAGGCCTCGTGAAGCTCGGTGCCGAAGAAAACCAGTCCCGTGCCGTTCTCGGTGGCATAGCCGTCGGGCAGGGTGCCCTCGGCGATGAGCCGATGGATCAACGGGCGTCGCTGCTCTTCGGCGTCATGGTGGGGGCTGTTGCTATACGGCAAGAACGCGAGACCGTTGGTGATCACGCGCAGGTCCGGCCCGAACGAATCCGTCGTTCCGCCGACGTGCCAGCACAGCGAGCCGGCGGACACCCCTTTGAGGACGACGCCGGACTCCCAGCATTCTCGAAGGATGACATCGAGCCCGTGCAGGCGCCACAACGCGAGCAGGTTGGCGGTGCTCCCGCCCGAAACCCAGATCACGTCTTGGGCCAGAAGGTGGGCGCGCATGTCGGGCACGTTCGGCATGGGAAAAAGGGTGAGGTGCGAGCTCACCATGCCGAGCTTCGAGAACGCGTTGTGCACCGCGGCAAGCCGCGCCGAGTCGTCACCCACCGCAGTGGCGATCGTGCAGATGCGGGGGTGATCCCCGGCGCGGGCCAACGCTGCAGCCAGTCGGTACGAGGCTCCGGGACGGATGTTCTGGGGATCGGGCCCCTCGGGCTGGAACCCGATGCTGTCGGCGATGATCGTGGGCTGGCGGGCTGTCACCTCAATCCGGAAGGACCTCGGGATTGACGATGTGCAGCGGCCTCGCCCCGGCCAGGAGCCGGCACAGGTCCTCGGCCACCGTGGCGGTGTGATTCGCCTCGGTGTTGTAGGTGGCCCCGCCGATGTGCGGCGTCAGCACCACGTTGGTCAGCTGGGTCAGAGGATGGTCGGTGGCCAGGTGTTCACCCTCGAAGTGGTCCAACCCGGCGCAGCCGACCTTGCCCGACTGCAGCGCTGCCACCAGGGCGTCGGTGTCATGGATCTTTGCCCGCGCCGTGTTCAGGTAGACGACGCCGTCCTTCATCTTGGCGAACTCTTCCTTGCCGATCATGCCCGTCGTCTCTTCGGTCACCGGAGCGTGCACCGAGATCACGTCACAGCGTTCGAAGAGCTCGTCCAGGGAACTGGTGGCGTCGGGCGCGTAGGGGTCATAGGCCAGCACGTCCATGCCGAGGCCCCGGAGGCGCCACCGGGTGGCCCGTCCCACGGCGCCGAGACCGACCAGGCCCGCCGTCCTGCCGGCCATTTCCCAGGCCCGGTAGCGCTGGTAGGGAATCTTTCCGTCACGATAGATCTCCCCGGCCCGCACGTCCCTGTCTGCCGGGACCAACCCACGCGTGGCGGCGAAGAGGAGGGCCACGGCCAGCTCGGCCACGGCGTCGGCATTGCGGCCGGGGGCACGCAGGACCGGGACGCCGGCCGCCGTCGCGGCGGCGACATCGACGTTGGTGGGGTCGCCGCGGCAGCTGGCCACGGCGATGATGGGTTGTTCGTACAGCTCGGCGCCGCAGGAGTCACCTTCGACGACGACCAGGTTGGCCCCCTCGGCGGCCACCCGCTCCGCCAGTTGCTGGGAGTTGTAGATCCGAAGTTGGGGGAGGTCGAGCCATGAATCGAGCACGAGGTCAGCCAGTTGGTGGAGCAGATCCAGTCCCGGACCGCTCACGGCAGCGGTGACTAGGGCCTTCGGACGTGCAGTGCTCATTTCCTCGAACTCCTCTCGGTGTGCGGACTTTCGTCCATAATGGCGGCATCATGACACGGATCTTGGACTGGTGATCAAGCCGCGCGGTTCGATAACGGTAGGCGTCGACATCGGCACGACGGCGGTGAAGGCCTTGGCCATTGATGAGAACGGGGAGGTCGTTGCCCGGAGCAGGGTGGCGCACCGGATTCTCGCGTCCGAGGCGGACCAGCTCCGCCACGACGCGCGCCGGGCCTGGCGGGCGGGCCCCCAGAAGGCCTTTGCCGAGCTGACGGCGGAGCTGGCCGCAGGCGGGCACGGGGAAGTGGCGGGGGTGGCGGTGGCCTCCATGGTGCCCTCCCTGACCGCGGTCAACGGCCGAGGCGTGCCGACGCTGCCCGGGCTGCTCTACGGGGACTTCGAAGGACGGCCGCCTGCCGCACCTGTGGATCCCGACGCGGTTGGCGACGAGGCACTGGCTCCGGCCGGGATGCCGGACGCGGAAGGCTTCATGCGCTGGGCGCACACCCTTTCCCCCGATGCTGCGGGATATTGGCCCGCCCAAGCGGTTGCGACCTACGCCTTGGCCGGTGTCCCCGCCATCGACACCGGCGTCACAGCATCGATGGGTGACCTGCACGCAGGCGGGAAATGGAACAGCGAGCTGCTCGATGCCATCGGCGTCGAGCCGTCCCAGCTTCCCCACGTGGTCCTGATGGCCGCGGCGGCGGGCACCTTGCCCGGTACCGACACCGTGTTCACGGGTGGGTCCATCGACGCCATGTGCGATCAGATTGTCGGCGGGGCCACGGAGCCAGGCGACGTGCACGTCATCTTCGGCGCCACGCTCATCGTCTGGGTGGTCGCCGATGAGTGGTTGCAGGTTCCCGGGCTCATCAGCTACCCGCACACGACGCCGGACCGATTCCTGATCGGCGGACCAAGCAACGCAGGCGCCTTGTTCGTGGACTGGGCCCGCACCCTGCTCCGGGGTGCCCCACGCCCCGGGCCCGCCCGCGAAGAGCTGGAGCCCCGCATCGGCGTCCCCGATCGGGTGCCCGTCTGGTTGCCGTATCTCCGGGGGGAGCGCACTCCGTTCAACGACCACACGTTGCGGTCGAATCTGTACGGGATGGACATTGCCACCGGCGCCGAAGCGCTCGAGCGGGCGGCGTTCGAGGCCAGCGGCTTCGTGATCAAGCGCATCATCGACGGGGCCGGGTTTCCCACTCGCCGCATCGTCGCCAGTGGCGGGGGCTCCCGGGTCACCGCGTGGATGGCAGCGGTGGCCGACGCCACCAATCTCCCCGTCGAGGCCGTGTCGGTCCCCGACGGGGCGGCCCGCGGGGCGGCCTACCTCGCCCGGCTTGCGGCGGGCCTGGAAACGTCGCTTACTGACGCGGCGCGTTGGGGCACGATCGGGCGCCGCATCGAACCCGATCCGACCTGGGCCCGGGCCACCGAATCTCGGTATCGCCGTTTTTGCGAACTTGGAACGGGGGCCTGACCTCAGGCGCCGTTGGGGGTGAACGCGACCTTCAGGGCCCCGCTCTGGTCCTGCCGCGCGATCGCCTTGAGCGCATCCCACCAGTCGTTCAGACCGAAGCGATGCGTCAACATGGGGGTGATGTCGATCCGGTTGTCCGTGACCAGCTGCAGATAGTGGGCGATGGCATGCTGACGCATCCCGTCGAATTCCTCGATCCCAAAGGCATTTGAGCCGGCGATGGTCAGCTCCTTGAAGTAGGTGGGCGTCCACTCCCAGCGTTGGGGTGTGGACACGCCCGTATAGACCAGACGGCCCCGCTCGGCCAGCACGCGCACACCGACCTCGAGCGTCTCCGCCTTGGCGATGGTGTCGTAGACGACGTCGATGTGCCCGGGGTGGGTCACGGGCAATCCATCGAACGGCGTGTGCAACAAGGCCCCCGACCATTCGGCCAGGGCTTCGACCAGGTCCAAGCGGGGCTCATGGGCGAACACTCGGGACGCGCCGAACTGCCGGGCCATGTCGCCTTGGGACTCGAAACGCGCCACCAAACCCACCTCGACCTCGGGGTGGAGCATGCGGAGGATGGCCACACTGGTGAGGCCCAAGGCCCCGGCGCCATAGACGAGTACCCGGCCGGATTCGGGAGGCGGATGGCGGACGATGGCATGGAAGGACACCGAGAAGGGATCAGCCAGCACGGCGGCTTCGTTCGAGATGCCGTCTGGAACGGGGATCAACATGGAGTCATGCGCCGCCAAAAGCTCGGCCCAGGCGCCGGGCGCACCCGTGGTCACTCCCACGTGGACGCCAGCGCCGAGGTCACCCTTGGTGAAGCTCCAGCACAAGTTGAGATCTCCCGCCACACAAGGTGGGCATGGCGGCGTCACGCCCCGGGGGCCGCAGGTGAGCCATGGGTTGAGAATGACGCGTTGACCCACGGAGAGACCCTCGGCCTCGGGTCCCAACGCCACCACTTCGGCCACCACCTCGTGACCGGGCACGTGGGGAAGTGAGGAGAATGCGGCCATCGGGTTATCGATGTCGCCCGTGCTGAAGTCGCCCAGCACGAGCTTGGCGTCCGAGCCACAGATCCCGGCAAGGATCGGTTTGGTGATCACCCAATCCGGGCGCACGAGCCGGGCATCGTCCATCTCGTGGAGGCCGAAGGGGATACCCGCCAACATCGTCTCCAGCTCATCGACAGGGGTCGGTCGAACCTCGTCGGGATCGGGTGCGGTGCCGAAGAGGAGTGCCTTCACGGCGTGCCATCCGAACGGGACTGATCGGACATGGCACGCATGCCGATCATGAAGGTGTCGATGTCGGTCGTTTTCATCTCGACCACCGTTTTCAGATCAGGCAGGTAGTGCTCGAACGCGTCGCTGTCGATGGCCTCGGCGATGCCGCGGGCTATCACCGACGGAGGTTCCTTGGGGCCGTCGTAGAGCGGCGCGTCGTTGCCGGGCTGGTCCCAGATCTCCGTGTCGATAGCCCCCGGAAGAATGAGTTTCACGCGAACCCCCGTGCCCTCGAGGTCCATGGCCAGCGCTTCGCTCCACCCCGCCAGCGCGAATTTCGATCCCGAATACGCGGCTTCGGTGGCGATGCCCAATCTGCCCCCGAGGCTCGAGACGTTGACGATCGTCCCCGAGGCGCGGGACAGCATGCGGGGGAGAACGGCCAACGTCAGCGCCACCGGCGACAAATAATTGGTCGCCATGGTGCGTTCCACTTCCTCCATGGTCAACTGGGTGGCGTGGCGGCGCATGGGGGCGCCGGCATTGTTGATGACGACATCGATGCCGTCGAAGTGGTCCCAAATCGTCAACGCCAGGTCGGCGGCGGTCGCCGGGACCGAAAGATCGGCCACCCAACGCTCCGAGTCGGGTGAGGTGACCCGGCAGTCCGCCAGCACGGCATCGAGACGGTCGCGTCGCCGCGCCACCAAGGCAACCGTGTCGCCCTGAGCCGCCAACACCCTGGAGGTGGCCTCGCCGATCCCTGAAGAGGCACCGGTGACGAGGACGATCCGCCGACGCGCCGTGGCACCCATTTCTACTGACTCCCCTGTGTGTGTACTCGGCACCGCCAACCTGAGAGGCAGGTCGCCGGCACATTTCGGGGTGAGCGAGGGGTCTCGAACCCCCGACCTCCAGGACCACAACCTGGCGCTCTAACCAACTGAGCTACGCCCACCGAGGGGGACAAGTGTGGCACATCGTCCCGACCCCCACGAGTTGAGTCCCCTACCGTGCCTGGCGCCCGGATCGCCGATGAACGAGTACGTCGGCGTGGTATGTCAGGCTGGAACGTACTGCCCCTGTAGCTCAACTGGATAGAGCAGGTGGTTTCTACCCATCAGGTTGCGCGTTCGAATCGTGCCGGGGGCGCTAGCAGGACATGCCCTCGACCGCCAGACCGGCGGGCTACTCGGTCCCCCTGAGTCGTATCATCGCCGACGCAAACGCCCAGAACCTCGACGATCCTGCTTTTCGGCTGGCCGCACCTGGCACAAAGGTCTCGATGTCCGAGGCAACCGCAGCGCGTATCGTTCATCAGCGAGTGCAACGAGGGCCGGGGCACTCGACTGCTCGTCGGGGGACTCGTCACCGGACCCGTGACCTCTGGCTCGCGGCTGTACTGGGCGGTCTTCGTGGACCCGCCGGGTAAGCCCATCGCTCCTTCAATGGAGCCGGTACCCAAGCCCCAGATCCTCAACTGGATCGGCGCATTCGTATCGGTGAAAACGACACGACAGCCGTTCTGCGACTTCGGTCGCGCGGCCAATCTTCCGCCCTTGCCAATCACTGGCGCGTGAGCGCCGCCTGATTACGCGTTCGCAAAGTGCCCTTGGCGGGCAGTCGCGAACAGATCGGCGCACCGAACGCCACGCTCGTCGTGGCAGGTTAAGGACGCTTTATCGACGGCTCGGCGTGCTGCCGGTCTGGCGAAGGAACTCACCGAACGAGCGTCCCATAATGTTCAGCGGTCCCGTCCGCTGGAGGCACCGCCGGTTGGGGGACTCCCTCCTGGCCGTCGTGGGCGTGAGGCTTGAGGTTGAACTACTGAATTATCCGGCTCAGGAAAGTCAGCCGTTCGGCAAGAGCTACGGAGTCGCGGCTACGAAGCCTTTGGAACCGAGGAAGATGGTTTCGCTCAGTGGGTGAACACCGAGAATGGTTCGATCACTCCGCGGGACAACGCGCGGGCCAGTGACCGCTCTCCGGCCTTTCTTGCGCGAAACGACTGGAATAAGGCGCTGGCTGTTCGGATGGGCGACAGGAGATCCTCGATGGCTGAAACCATCATCGCCTCTGGCAAAGAGGCCAGCTACCGTTGGACGATTGGCAAGCGGCGCTTTGAGGGTGGGGAACCAGCCAGACGTGGTGAGACCGTGGGGCAGCTAGGCCCCACGGTCTCTAGCACATGTCAAGTCGAATACCGGGCTACCGCTACTTGGCTGATCCCTTATGGCAGAGAGATGAACGTCTCGGCGCTTGAGGGCAGCGTGCCGCTGTTGCACACATTTCCGGTGGCGGGAACGTCCGCCGAGTTCAGCATCATGGTGAGGTCCACCCGTACCATCTGGGTCGCTCCCTCGTTCACCAGCAGGGCGATGGCGTCGCCTCCGTTGGGGCTTTGGTAGGCGACGAGGGTGTGCGGATCAAAACCCATGGCGAACCCGCCGCCAGTGGCACACGTCACCCAGTTGCTGATCGCCGGGGTAGCCCCGGTGCCCGACGTCGTCGGAAGGGCGAGAGCCGTGAGGCTGTCGCCTCCGAACTCGCCTGAGATGACCCCGGTGTGGGTGCCCTGGGCCACCGATGAACCACTCGGCCCGGCACTGAGGAACGACCCGGTCAATGTCTGGACCTGCTCGGGGGCCGTCCAGGACCCTGCTGGTAGGCCGGGTGTGAAGACAGCCTCGGGGGCGGTGCCGGCATTGCTGATGTCGGCGATCTCGACCTGGGAGGGGCTGCTGTACTCCGCCGGGGCCAGGATGATCCCCGTCGAGCAGTCCTCCGCCGCAGAGTCGAGAGACCCGCTGATGCTCACCGGGTGCTCGAAGAACTGTGGCGACGTGGTGGTCGAGACGTTGGCAATCTCATAGTTGTTGTCCTCCGAGGGGGACAGCAGGAGGTTGCGGATCGGATCGACGAGCGGGTCCTCCGAGATCAGCCCAAAGGGGTCCTGCGTGGTGAAGGCGGGCTCGAAGGTGTCGGTGGCCAGGTTGAGGTACTGGAACCCTCCCGTACCTCCCAGGCTCAGCCCGAGGAGCGCCTTGTTGTGGACGGGGTCCATCGAAACCCCCGTCGTCGTGGCAGTCCCACCGGAGAAGGTGATCGTGCCCGTTCCTGCATCTATCAGGGGCTGTGAGGGGACGCTCGGATCGAGTCCGGTGCCCTTTAGGACATAGACGTGGTTGTTGTTGGCGGTGGCAACTGTCTGGCCCGTCACCGAGTTCGTGGCGACGGAGTTGATGATGTCGGTTCCGGTCGAAATCGGCGTGTTGGTGATGCTCGTGCCCTCCACATTGACGACGTCAATCCCCGGCGACCCACCTCCCCAGTTTCCCTTGGGTATGTAGGAAGTGACGTTCGTTCCATTGACGTAGGCCGAGATCGATCCGGACGCCGTACAGGTTCCCTGGGGGACGGACAGCCTGGGCTCGTTGGTGTAGGTGTCCGTCGTGACGTGACCATTACCGCTCCCCAGTGTGAAGACAGAGACACCGGTGGTGGTGTTGGTCGAGACGGCGTTGGCCGACGGGTCGATGACGATGCTTTGCACCGTGGCTACGGGCGTAGGCGCCTCGGTCACGGTGATGTCAACGGGTGTGCCGTCGGCGTTGATCACCGGGATTGGCCCTTGGAGGCTCGAGCACTGATTCGGCTCGAGGCTTGCGGTGCCGGTCGTGGTGGTCCCGTTCACCGTGTAGCTGGAGCCGAACGTGAACGAGGTGCCGTCCAAGATGGTGTTACTGGCCAGCTTGCAGATCTTGAACTGACCCGTGTTCACGGCGTTGGTGAACGTCGCTGCCGTCTCGGTACCAACCCCGCCAGCCGGCACCGAGT
>PMLV01000263.1 GCA_003160635.1 Acidimicrobiaceae bacterium
GAAGATCGAGTTTTCGGATAGCACGCGCCGAGAGGCCACACTCCGGTGCTGCGTCACCGCCTCAACAGCTGGAAGCGACTCTCCATGTCGGCTGCCGTCTGCTTTTCGCCCGACTCCAGCGATGCCACCCTGATCTTCGGCCTGCGGCCGGGCTCTTACAACGACGAAGCCAGCATGGAGTTCCTTCTCGAGCTGCACCGTCATCTGGGCGGTGACAAGGTCACGCTCATCTGGGACGGGCTCCCCTCGCACCGCAGCAAAGCAATGCAGCGCTTCATAGCGGACCAGCGACATTGGCTGGTCGTCGAGCGGCTTCCGCCCTACGCCTATGACCTCAACCCGGTCGAACAGGTATGGGGCAACCTCAAAGGCACCGAGCTGGCCAACCTGTGCCCCGACACCATCTCCGAGGCGGCCGAGATCGTCGACCAAGGGCTGTGTCGGATCGGCCGCGAGGCTCGTCTCTCTTTCGCCTTCCTCCGACACTGCGGCCTCCGGCTATGACAAAGCGCCGCGCGGTATTACACGAAGGTCTTTAGGTGGAGGCGAGCACCATCGCGGCCGCCTTGGGCACTGATGGCTCGTGCATTCAACCGTAGGTCGATCCCGTCCCGCTCCAGGACATCGGCCAGACGCGTTGCGATGCTGGGCTCCTCGGATCCGAGCAGGCCGGGCGCCGCCTCCACCAGCGTCACTTGAGTCCCGAAGCGTGCATAGACCTGTGCCAATTCACAGCCCACCGGGCCACCGGGCCACCGGGCCACGGGCTGGCTCTGCACACCGCCGACGCTGAAATGTACAGGGGTGCGCTGAGGTCCGTCTCGCGGTCGATAGCCGGTTCGTCGCCCTGCGGACCGACACAGAGCTGCAGGTGCTCCAAATCGTGCCAGCATCACCTGAGGGGATTCACTCCCTCGCTCGACGAAGGGAGCAAGCCATGAGCAGCCAACCCCAAGTTGTTGTGGTGACAGGGGCAAGCGCGGGCATCGGAAGAGCCACTGCCTGCTTATTTGGCGCGCGTGGTGCCAAGGTGGGACTAATCGCCCGAGGAAGGGCGGGCCTCGACGGCGCCACCCACGAGATCCAGCAGGCCGGTGGACAGGCACTCGCCATTGAGGTCGATATGGCGGACTTCGACCAGGTGAACGCCGCGGCTACCCAGTTCGAGGGAGCATTGGGTCCGATCGACGTCTGGGTCAATGTCGCATTCACGTCGGTATTCGCCCCCTTCACCCAAATCGAACCCGACGATTTCCGTCGAGTCACCGAAGTGAGCTATCTCGGTTTCGTCTACGGCACCCGAGTGGCGTTGGATCGGATGAAGCCCCGAGATCATGGCACCATCGTGCAGGTCGGATCGGCGTTGAGCTACCGCAGCATTCCGTTGCAATCGGCGTACTGCGGTGCGAAGCATGCGATAAATGGCTTCACCGAGTCAGTGCGGACGGAGTTGCTCCATGACAAGAGCAACGTCCACATCACTATCGTGCAGATGCCGGCAGTGAACACTCCCCAGTTCTCCTGGGTATTGAGCCGGCTCCCGAACCACCCCCAGCCCGTGCCTCCGATCTATCAACCTGAAGTGGCCGCTCGAGGTGTTGTCTTCGCCGCGGACCATCCGAACCGCAAGCAATTCTCGGTGGGCGGGACCACCGCGGCAACGATCACCGCGCAGAAGTTCGCAGCCCCTCTACTGGACCGCTACCTGGCCCGCACTGGCTACACGTCGCAGCAAACCGACAAGCCCGTTGATCCGGACCGACTCAGCAATTTGTGGCAACCGGTCGATCGGCCGTCAGGAGCGGATTTTGGCTCGCACGGCGTCTTTGACAGCCACGCGCATTCGAAGAGCGTTCAAATGTGGGTGTCGCAGCACGTTCGGATCGCTGGTGCCGCCGCAGTCTCGGTTGGCTCTCTTGCCGCAATGGCGCGGCTCTTCCGACGAAGTCCGGCCAGCGGGTCAAGAACCACGACCCGACGCAGCGCCAAAAGATGAGTCGACAGTCGGGCCGCTTTTCAGGTCTCGCGACGATGGTAGAGATCGTGCGGGGTGGGTGTGGTTTCACTTTGCTGATTCGGCCCGGCGCGGTCCTCCAACGCTTGGGTGGGCCGACGGATGGTCGGTCGTGCGTCGTGGCTAGGGTGTTGGGTTGTCGCCACCTGGTTCAGGCGATCGTCCTGCTGATTTGGCCGGCGCGTCGTATCCAAATAGTCGGCGCCGGGGTTGACGTTCTTCACGGCGCCAGCATGGTCGGATTGGCCATCCTCGACCCCCCTCACCGAAAGGCTGCTTCGACGAGCGCGGCAGGTGCAGCAGCCTGGACCGCGCTCGCTGTGATCTCAATTCGAACGAAGAGCCCGCGTTGGGCGAAGCGAACACTAGACGAACGGCCACCTCCCGGCACGGAGTGAGTTGCTTGGGATTCTCATCAAGCAGACACTGCATTCCATTGCGGCAGTTGTCTGACCTGTCGCTCCAACCCTTGTAGCTCCAT
Source organism: Acidimicrobiaceae bacterium (assembly GCA_003160635.1). GTDB lineage: Bacteria > Actinomycetota > Acidimicrobiia > Acidimicrobiales > RAAP-2 > Bog-473. The sequence continues at coordinate 2,496 of PMLV01000263.1, forward strand.
TACGAGCACCATGGCAGCTTCACGGTCGAGGCCCGGCGCCCCCACGGTCAGCATGGCGATGGAGCGGCGAAGGAACTCCAACTCGTATTGGCGGTCGATGACCGGAATGTAGCGACTGGTTGTATTGGCCCGTAGAAGTGGTCAATGGACTGCCGGATTCCTCCACGGCACGCTCATTGGGATCGTTCCAAATGAGCGACGTGGTGCGTAGGTCAACTGCAGACCGCAAGCCGTTTGGTGCTCGCGATAGGCAGCTCCGAGTGTCGAGCAACCACCACAGGGTGTCACCGTCCCGGCATAAAGAGTGTGAGAGTGCCTTCCCGTCGGAGCATCCACCAGTCTCCGTGGTCTCAACATTACGGTCAGGCGTCCCTGGGCTTCGGCCTGACTCGACACCCATACGGTCTCACGTTGGTTCGTCGTCCGAGGCCCAGGCTCACCCGGCACCACTGGTCGGGCGGTGTGATCAGTCGTCCTGTTCGCGCAGGCCGACATCTCACGATCCCGCCGTCCCAGCGGTGGTGCCACCCCTTGACCGATTCAGAGGAGAAGGAGCGGCAGTGACAATCATGGTAGATACCCAGCGCGCCCTGACGGGCGGCGTCGATACGCACGCAGATGTCCACGTGGCGGCGGTGATCGACCCCGAGGGCGCCTTGCTCGGCGTGGAGTCCTTTGCCACCGACCTCGCCGGCTACAAGTTGCTCAGTAGCTGGATGGGCGCCTTTGGAGAGATCGGCCTGGTCGGGGTGGAAGGCACGGGCTCCTATGGGGCCGGCCTCGCCCCTCACCTCCATCGAGTGGGGCTCGTCGTCGTCGAAGTCGACCGGCCCAACCGCCAAGAGCGTTCCCGGCAAGGAAAGTCCGACGCACTCGATGCCATAGAAGCGGCCCGGGCCGCGTTGTCTGGACGCGCCTTCGGCGTGGCCAAGACCCGCGACGGCAACGTCGAAGCCATCCGCGCCCTCATGGTGGCGCGGCGCAGCGCCCGGGAGTCGAGGACCAAGGCCGTGAACCAGATCCGCCAACTCGTCTACACCGCCCCCGATGAACTGCGGGAACGCTTCGTAGGCGTTCCCTCGTGGCGCATTGCCGAAGGGGTGGCAATCCTGCGCGTGCACGCCGACGCCGACCCGGTGCGCATGGCGACCAAGAGCGCCCTCGGCACCCTCGGCCGGCGAGCCGTTGCGCTCGGAGAAGAGGGCAAGCGCCTCGATGTCCTCATCGCCCGCCTGGTCGACAAGGTGGCCCCTGAACTTGTCGAGCTCGTGGGCCTCGGCCCCGACACTGCCGCCCTTCTCCTCATCGCCGCCGGCGACAACCCCTCACGACTGCGCAGCGAGGCCACCTGGGCCAAGCTCTGTGGTGTGGCACCGCTCGAGGCTTCCTCGGGCAAGGTCACCCGTCACCGTCTCAACCGCGGCGGCGACCGCCAGGCCAACCACGCCCTGTGGCGCATCGTTCTGACCCGGATGGCATGCCACGCGCCGACCAAGGTCTACGTGGCGCGCCGCACCGCGGAGGGCAAGTCAAAGAGAGAGATCATGCGCATCCTCAAGCGCAACGTCGCCCGGGAGGTCTACCACTACCTGCCCCGGGACTAGAGCTCCTCGGAGCGGCCGGCCTGGCCCACACACACCGGCTGCCGCGTTCACGTTGGCCTGCTAACGACTTGCCGGCCCGCCGCTCCGAGCTGCATCCGAATTCGTCGAAGTGATCACACCGACGGCCTAATAAGAGTCTGTCCTCGACATCTCGAGTGGCCCTTTCATGTCGTGCCTCGCAGCATCACCATCGACACCAAACTGCCCCTTGACATCCATAGGAGATTCGCATGGGGACACCCCTGCAATCGACTCTGGCGATTGAACCTCCTTGATTGGCATGTTCCAGCCATCGCCGTGCCCGCAACTAAATGGCAACCGACTGATCCCGAAATGCTCTGTTCAGTTCACGAAATTGGGCAATTCGACCCTGGCCTCCCAGACCCCGATCATCCATGATCGTGAGGAGAGCCAGGACAGAATCGAGCCGAGGGAGGCGCGGCGATGGGAAGCAACGCCGTTGCAAATGTCAAAGGCTCCAAGAGGGCCGCAGCCTTCATCGGGGTGGTTGCCATGTCGGCTGCAGTGGTCGCTTTCGGCCTGAGCGCAATGACCAGCAAAGGTTTCGTTTCCACGTGCAACACTGACGCTCAGACAGTTGAGACGGCGGTCGCGGCGTTTCAGACAGAAAATCCCAACGTGGCGGTGACTTCGAAATCGCTGACCGGCCACACGGATGGCGGACCATATCTCGCGTCTTGGCCGAAAAATGGTGGCGCACACTACGCCATAGCCGTCACTCGAAGCGGGGCCGTCATGGTTTCGGCCCCATCCACGGCAAGGCCGGTCCCTTACAACGCAGCGAAGATCTGTGACGGTGCTTCTTGACCCCCCTCCTATTTCCTGCACGTGCACAATCCTTCGGCGATACGAGATCCGGGGGATGCGCCAAAGTCAGCTCCCACGAAGACCGAGCAAGCGCCTCCGGCTAGTCCTGAAACGTAGGTGGCCTCAGCCCGGCGGTATGGGATGCCTACTCAGCGATCGGTTCCGAGCCGTCTGCACCTTCCGCAATGCGGTCCTCGGATTCTTGCAAGATGGCCTCAGCTTGTGCTGCTGGGTCCTCACTGGATCGTTCCTCTGGTGGCCTCCCTTCAGCACGACTCGTCACGTTGTCGGCATCAGGCTCGCCACCAAGCGGCTCACCGGCCTCACCCGCAAAATCTGTGTCGTTGCTCATGGAACAGTCCTCCCAGAAGTACTTCTCGGTCTACACCCCCAAGCCTGTGAAAGATGCCTCGCACCCGGCAGACTGGGGGCAGGTTAGGTGCCGCCGAAAAGCCTCCGTGCGATGCGATGTGCGATCCTATGCAGGCCCATACAACATCTCGATCCGGCGAGCCAGATTGACGGCGTGATCGCCAAGTCGCTCATAGAACCGGGCCAATAAGGTGACCTGGGCGCCGATGGCGGTGGGCATGGCTTCGGCGGCAATTTCCCCAGTCAATCGGTCGTGGAGAATGTCAATCTCCTCGTCGTCTTCATCCAGGGACGCTGCCCGAACAGACCGATCGCCGTAGGCGTCGGCGGCATCACGCCACATTTCCAGGGCGACTTCGGCCATCCGTTGCACAATGCCACGGCTGAGTGGACTCATTTCTGCGCCGAGATTGGTGACGGCCCGCTGGGCGATGTGCTCAGCCAGGTCTCCGCTGCGCTCCAACTCGGGCAGAATCAGGAGGATACCCACCAAGTGCCGCAGGGCCGTGCTTGGAGTGCTCTCATCGTCGATCTGACGCCAGACCATCAGCTCGACTTCGGATGTGAGGTCGTCCACCGATTGGTCGCCCTCGACGACAGCCAATCCGGTGGAGGGATCGTTGCTTAACAAGGCTTCGGTGGCTCCCGCCAGGGCTTCGGACACCAGGGCGAACAGTTGCATCACTCGGGCCTCAATGAGGTCAAGCTCTGAAGGTGTCGGATTCATCGCCACCGTAGGCTAGCTGGGGAGATAACCAAGAATTCGCGCATCGTTCGCGTAACGTTCACTCTTAGGTGGTCTTGAGTTCACCCGAGGCGGCAAGAGTGGCGTGTGCTTTCATCGCGAGGGGGGAAGATCGATTTACCGGAGACGCAGGCGGGCCACGGCGAGGCCAGCCACCCCGCTCCGGGCGGTCAAACCGTCACCGATCTGCTGAACGAGGCCCCGTCGAGCAAGTTCCATCGACGCACCGTGATCATCTCAGGTGTCGGGTTCTTCACGGATGCCTACGACCTCTTCGTCATTGGCACGGTGGCGGCCCTCGTGGCGGTGCAATGGCATCTCAGCACGCTCCAAACGAGCTGGGTCACTGGATCCGCCATTTTAGGCGCGTTTGTCGGTGCCTTCACGTTCGGGCGCATTGCCGACGTCATCGGTCGTAAGAAGGTCTACGTAACAGTCGCCTTGATCATGATTTTCGGCGCAATCGCTTCCGCCTTTGCCCCTGACTTCATCTTTTTGGTAGTGGCACGTCTGGTGCTTGGCTTGGGCATTGGTGGCGACTATCCCGTTTCTGCCGTGCTGATGAGCGAGTACTCCAACCGCAAAGACCGAGGTCGGCTAGTCGGTCTGGTCTTTTCCATGCAGGCATTGGGCTTGATCGTCGGACCGCTGATCGCCCTCTTGCTGTTGTCGTTGGGCATCGGGGATGGACTGACGTGGCGCATTCTGCTCGGTTTGGGCGCTCTTCCTGCCGCCGCCGTCATCTACTTGCGCTCCAAGATGCCCGAGTCGCCTCGCTATGTGGCCCAGGTGCAAGGTGAATCCGCCCAGGCCGCCCGCGATCTGGAGCGATATTCCGAGGGCGTCATCGCCGAGTCAACCGGTACGGCCACTTTCTCAGAGCGACTCAAGCTTCGCGACTTTCTCTCCGATCGACGGATGCTCAAACTCCTCTTGGGTACCGCCGGGGCATGGTTCCTCTTCGATTACGCCTACTACGGGAACACCCTCTCACTGCCTGCCATCTTGAAGGATGTCAATCCGACGGCCTCACTGGAGACGAAGCTGCTGTGGTCGCTGGGTATGTTCGTCCTCTTCGCCGTACCGGGTTACTTACTGGCGGTTACCAAGATGGACCGCATCGGGCACCGGCGTCTCCAGTTCATCGGTTTTTCCGTCATGGCGGTCTGCTTCGTGATGTTGGCCATCGTGCCCGTCCTGACCCAGTATGTTGCGCCGTTCTTAGCAATTCTCGGTCTGAGCTATTTCTTCATTCAGTTCGGTCCAAACATGACCACGTTCGTGTTGCCCTCAGAAGTGTTCCCGGTGAGCATGCGTACCACCGGCCATGGCGTGGCGGCGGGCATCGGCAAGTTAGGCGCTTTTGTCGGAGTGTTCCTGGTGCCGGTCCTCCAAGACCACATCGGCTTACGTGGCCTCTTAGCCGTCGCAGGTGGGTCGGCTGTGCTCGGTTTCGCCATCACCACCCTGCTCCCCGAGCCAGCCGGACGAACGCTGGAAGATGTCTCCGCACACGAAGTTGACAACGTACCGGCTCGGGTCGCCCTAGTTGTTGCGGACCCAGACCCCGCAGACCCGGAGCTGACGACCGCATAGGGCCTGACCCGAAAACTTTGTAACGCGGGCGCGCGAGGTCGGGGTGCGGGGCAGAGCCCCGCTCGGGACGAAGTCCCGACTTCAGTTGTGATCAGGCCGCTTCAGCCGCTTCGATTGTGACGCGATAACCGAGGGCTTCTATTTGGTGGGCCAGGCGACGGGCATGGGCCTCGGGACGACGCCGTTGGAACCAGTCGGCACCGAGATCGGCGTAGGGCACGCCGCCGGCCAGGACGTGGAAGGCGGCGACCAGGATGGAGTGTTCGACGGCCTTCCTCGCCTTGGGATGGCCGATGCGGCCTCGTAACCGGGTGAACTGTGCACCGAGGTAGGTGTCCTTGGTGCGTCCGGCGGACTCGGCGGCCTGGGCGAGGTTGGCGGCGAGCCACTTGGAGCCCTTGCGGGTCCGACCGGACTTGCGCTTGCCACCGGACTCATGGTTCCCCGGGCACATCCCGGCCCAGCTGGCGAGCCGAGCCGAAGTCTCGAAGCGACCCATGTCGGTGCCGATCTCGGCGATGAGGCACTCGGCGATGCGGCGGTCGACGCCCGGGATGGTGTCCAAGAGCGCGACCTCAGCTTCGAAAGGGGCGATCACCCGATCGATCTCGCCCGAGAGCGTGCCGATGGCCTCGTCCAAGAAGTCGAGCTTGGCCAGTATCTGGCCGACGATGAGCGCGTGATGAGTGTTAAAGCGACCCTCGAGCGCCCGGCGCAGCTGGGGGATCTTCTTGCGCATCACCCCACGGGCCAGCTCGGCGAGGACCTCGGGGTCCCGGGTGCCGCGCACCAGGGCCTCGAGCATGTCGCGGCCGGACTTGCCCAAGATGTCGGTGGCCACGCTCGAGAGCTTGACGCCGGCGTCTTGGAGCACCTTATCGAGACGTTGGGCTTCGCGACCCCGCTCGTCGATCTGCGCCTTGCGGTACCTGGTGAGGTCTCGGAGCTCGCGGATCTCTTTGGGCGGGACGAAGCTCGGGCGCACCAGTCCGTGCTCGACCAGCTGGCAGACCCATTCGGCATCGGCCACATCGGTCTTTCTTCCTGGGACGTTGCGCAAGTGCCGGGCGTTGAGCACCCAGCACTCCATAGCGTCCTCGAGGATGTAGAAGACACATTTCCAATAGACCCCCGTCGACTCCATGCCCACCAGGGTGACTTCGTTGGCGACCAGCCAGTCCCGCAGAGCGAGCAGATCGGTCGTCATAGTCCCGAACGTGCGAGTCTCTTGAGCTCGCTTACCTCCTTTCCCCGGCGTGCGCACGCAGGCGACGACGGTGTCTTTGTGGACGTCGAGACCGCAACAGCGCTCCACGACGATGTCCATGGCTCTTCCTCTCCGGCTCCGTTGTTCGACGTCGGTAAAGGGGCCGCCCGGGAGGAGCCTCATCTAGATGGATTCTGACCCTCGTGCTCTATGGCAACAGTTCGATGCTCCCGAGGCTCCCGCGTCCGACTAGCCCACGGGCTCGCGCACACCAAGGAAATTCCGACGTCGCCCGGGCGACCCCACCAGAGTTTTCATCCGTTGTGGGCGGCCGCGCCAGCGGGCATGGGG
>PMLV01000257.1:0-234 GCA_003160635.1 Acidimicrobiaceae bacterium
CGACGCGTGGCATCTGGATCGAAGGTGTGTCGCCCGATGGCCCGGGTCACCGGAACTATCTCGAGACGCGCGCCTTCGGGCGCCTGCTCACCGAGCCGGTGAAGCTGGCCGACGGCACCGTCTACGACGTCGGCACGTTGCTCGACGACGTGAACATCGCCACCATCCGGGACGACCCCACGGTGGACCGCATCAGGACCCGTTCGGTCCTGACCTGCGAGTCACCGCAGGGCG
>PMLV01000257.1:307-14101 GCA_003160635.1 Acidimicrobiaceae bacterium
TCCGCATCGACGACGACGAGATCGGACGCCACGTGACCGTGATCGCCGACAACGGGGACGAGGTCTCCACTCTCGTCGCACCGCGGGCACACCTCGAAGTGACCGACGGCCAAGAGGTAGGCGCAGGCGATGCACTGGTCGAAGGGCCNNCATCGAGCTGATCGTGCGCCAGATGTTGCGCCGGGTGCTCGTGGCCGAGCCGGGCGACGCGCCCTTCCTGCCCGGTGAGCGTGTCGACAACCAGATCTACGCCGAGGTCAACCGCCGGCTGGTCGAGGACGGGCAAACCCCGGCCGAAGGCCGCCCCGAATTGATGGGCATCACCAAGGCCTCGCTGGCCACCGAGAGCTGGCTCTCCGCCGCCTCCTTCCAGGAGACGACGCGGGTGCTGACCGAGGCGGCCATCGAGGGCAAGAGCGACCAGCTCTTCGGGTTGAAGGAGAACATCATCATCGGCAAGCTCATCCCGGCCGGGTCCGGCATGGAGCACTACCGCAACATCCGTCTCGAGATGCCCGATGCCGAAGCCATGCCGTTCTGGGCCCTGGGCTCGGGCGACTCGGACACCGAGGACCTTGCGGCCTGGCTGCGTGACATGAGCGGGGAGAGCGTCGGCGACGACCCCTTCGACCCGTCCATCGACGCCAGCTGGCTGGGTGCTGCGCCGACGACAGACGACGGCTTCGGCAATGCGATCCAGAGCCCGCCCGAAGGGGCGGCGGAGGCCGGGGCGTAACGCTGGTGGGCGCCCCCGGTCGATATGATCCGGGCGGCGTCAAGCACAGCCGTGTAGGTGATGGAGCAGTAGGGGCGAGCGTGATCCCGGCGTTTGGACGTCGCGATCACGCTCGCTCTCTGTCTGTGGAGCGACGCCTGCTCCCTATTCCTGGACGAGTTCGATCAGGGTCCCGAACGAGGTCTTGGGGTGGACGAAGGCCACGGTCGTCCCGCGTGATCCCGGCCGGGGGGCCTCGTCGATCACCCGCCCTCCCGCATCCTTGACCGACTGCAGCGCCGCCGCGCAATCGTCCACGCGGTACCCGACGTGGTGGAGACCCTCACCCTTGTTGGCGAGATACTTGGCCACCGGTGAGTCGTCCCGGATCGGCGTGAGCAGCTGGACGTAGGAGTCGGCAACGGCCAGCAACGCCTCTTCGACCCCGTCGGACTCGACCCGCTCGCGGTGGGCCACCGTGGCCCCGAACACCTCTTGGTACCAGGCGATGGCGCTCTCGAGGTCGTTGACGGCGATGGCCACGTGGTCGATTTCGGTCAGCATGTCCTTCATCATGCCCCGTGCCTGCGGAACAGGGTGATCCGGTCCTCACCGACCCGCCGCCGCAGCTCGGCGTCGTCGATGCCGAGGCCCTCTCCGGGGGCGAGGCACAGCACGCCGATCTTCCCCTCGTGCAGGTTGTGGTGCACCTGGTATGCCGCCTCGCCCACCTCCTCGAGGGTATACACGGCGGACAGGGGTGGCAGGACCTTGCCCTGGCACACGAGCTGGTTGGCGTCCCAGGCTTCCCGGTAGTTGGCGAAGTGCGAGCCCTTGATCGTCTTGAGCTTCATCCACAGGTGACGGTTGTCGTACTCGATCATGTAGCCCGACGTGGCAGCGCACGTCACGATGATGCCGCCACGCGTGCAGGCGAACACCGACGCCCCCATGGTCTGGCGTCCCGGGTGCTCGAAGACGATGTCGGGCTCACCCCCCACCAGGTCCCGGATGTCCTTGCCGAACCGGCGCCACTCCGCCTCGTCCTGGGTGTGCTCGTCGCTCCAGAACCTGTAGTTGGCCTCTCGCCGGTCGATCACGGCGTCCACTCCGAGGTCATGGAGCAGGGCCACCTTCTCGGGGGACGAGACCACGCCGATGGGCGTGCCGCCGCCGTTGAGGACGTACTGCACGGCAAAGCTCCCCAGGCCGCCGCTCGCCCCCCAGACCAGGACCTTGTCGCCCTGGGCCATCTGTGCCCCGTTGTGCGAGACCAGCATGCGGTAGGAGGTCGAGTTGCACAGCGCGTTCACCGCCGCCTCCTCCCAGCTCAGGTGGGTCGGCTTGGGCATGAGCTGGTTGGCCTTGACCACCGCGATGTCGGCCAGGCCGCCGAAGTTGGTCTCGAAGCCCCAGATGCGCTGGGTGGCGGCCAACATGGAGTCGTCGTGGGCCGAAGGGTCCTGGTCGTCGACGTAGTTGCAGTGGATCGTGACCTTGTCGCCCACCTTCCAGTTGCGCACAGCCGAACCGGTGCGCAGCACCACGCCCGACCCGTCCGAGCCGACCACGTGGTAGTCGAGGGCGTGACGCCTGCCCCAGACGCCCTCCTTGCCCAGCCGGTCCAAGAAGCCGAAGGTGGGCAACGGTTCGAAGATGGAGGTCCACACCGTGTTGAAGTTGATGGACGACGCCATCACGGCCACGTAGGCCTCGTCGGGCGCCAGCTCGGGCAGGGGGACGTCCTCGACGTGGAGCGAGGCCCGGGGGTCCTTCTGGGCCGACTCGATCCCGGCGAACATCTCCGTCTCGGAGCGCCGCACCACAGCCGCCCGGTAGGTGCCGGGCAGGGGCAGTGCAGCCAGCTCTTCGGCGGGCGCACCGGCCAGGGCGGCGCTCAGGATGTCGCTCATGTGACCAGACGATAGTTGGCCCGTAAGATGTGGTTTCCGGCCGGTAACTACACCGGCCGAGACTCGGAGGTTGTGGTCATGGCTGAAGCCGTCATCGTCGCTGGAGCTCGGACCCCCATCGGCAAGCTGTCCGGAGCGCTGGCCGGCTTCACCGCCATGGAGCTGGGCGGGTTCGCCATCGCCGGGGCGCTGAAGCGGGCGGGGCTGTCACCTGACCAGGTCGACTACGTCCTCATGGGCCATGTGCTCCAGGCCGGGCAGGGCCAGATCACGGCGCGGCAGGCCGCGGTCAAGGGCGGGATTCCCCTGTCGGTGCCCGCCAACACCATCAACAAGGTGTGCCTCTCCGGTCTCCACACCATCTACCTGGCCGATCAGATGATCCGGGCCGGGGACGCCGAGATCGTCGTCGCCGGCGGCATGGAGTCGATGACGCAGGCCCCCTACCTGTTGCCGGGGGCGCGAGCCGGCTACCGCCTCGGCGACGGTGCGCTGATCGACTCCATGATGCATGACGGCCTGACCGACGCCTTCGATCACATCGCCATGGGGCTCTCCACCGAGCACTACAACCAGAAGGCCAAGATCTCCCGGGAGCGCCAAGACGCCTTCGCCGCGGCGAGCCACGAGAAGGCGGCAGCCGCGGCCAAGGACGGCCGGCTGGCCGAGGAGATCGTGCCGGTGCACGTCCCCCAGCGCAAGGGCGAGCCGCTGCTGGTGGATGTGGACGAGGGCGTGCGTCCGGGCACCACGGCCGAGAGCCTGGGTGCCCTCAAGCCGGCCTTCGACAAGGACGGCACCATCACCGCCGGCAACGCGTCACAGATCTCCGACGGCGGCGCCGCCGTGATCGTGATGTCGGCCGCCAAGGCCGAGGCGCTCGGCATCGCCCCGCTGGGCCAGATCGTCAGTTACGGCCAGGTGGCCGGCCCTGACACCTCCCTGCTGACCCAACCCTCGAGGGCCATCGCCCAGGCGGCGAAGAAGGCCGGCATCGACGTCGGCGCCATCGACCTCTTCGAGATCAACGAGGCCTTTGCCGCCGTCGGCCTGGCCTCGGCCGACGATCTGGGTCTCGATGAGAGCAAGATCAACGTCAACGGGGGCGCCATCGCCCTCGGCCACCCGGTGGGCATGTCCGGCACCCGGGTGGCGCTCACCGCGCTGCTCGAGCTGCGCCGACGGGGCGCCAGCCTGGCTGCGGTCGCCCTCTGTGGCGGAGGCGGGCAGGGCGACGCCGCCATCCTGCGCGTCCTCGGCTGAGCCGACTATTTGCCGAACGGCGGGACGAACAGGCCGCGCAGCGTGGCGCACTGCCCCTGCACATCGGCCCACCCGGCCACGTCGAGGCGGTAGACCCCCAATGCGCACGTGGGGAACCCCCGGCGAGCCACGAGGTCGCGCCCGTGCCTGTCCTCGCGCACGAGGAGCCCCACCGCCAGCGCATGTGCGGTCGGGTTGTGGCCCACCACCATGACCGAGGCCACGTCGTCGCCCACGGCGCGTACGTGGGCCAGGACATCGTCGGGCCCGGCGCTGTAGAGATCGTCGGGGCACTCCCGCACCGCCGTGGCGCCCGTGCCTCCCAGCACGAGCTCGGCCGTGGCGCCCGTGCGAGCGGCCGGAGAGGAGAGGACGACTTGCGGTAGCCGCACCTTGCCCAGGCCGAGACCCTTGCCACTCGGCCCGATGAGGCGGCCCAGGGCTTCGGCGTCGCGGCGCCCCCGCGGGGCGAGGACACGGTCGAAGTCCTCGCCGCCCGGCGGGGGATCGGCCACGGCCTTGGCATGGCGGAGGAGCCAGAGCGTACGGCTGGGCGGAGTGCTCACCCCAGTTCGAACGCAGCGTGCAGGGAGCGCACCGCCCGCTCGACGTCGGCGGTGCGCACGATGCACGAGGTGCGGATGGTCGAGGTCGAGATCATGTCGATGTTGATCTCCTCGCGCGCCAGCGTCTCGAACATGGTGGCGGCGATGCCCGGGTGCGACTTCATGCCGACCCCGATCAGCGAGACACGGGCCACGTCGCTGTCGGAGGTCACGCCCTTGGCCCCCAGCTCTTCGGCCGTGGCGCGTGCCGTCTCCACCGAGACGCCCAGGTCCGTCTTGGGAACGGTGAACGAGATGTCGGTCGTCCCGTTGGCGGAGGCGTTCTGCACGATCATGTCGATGTTGATCGAGCGGTCGGCCTGGGCACGGAACAGCTTCGCGGCCACGCCCGGGTGGTCCGGGAGCGCGCTCACGGTCACCTTGGCCTCGCTCGTGTCGTGGGTCACCGCGGTGACGACGGCTTCTTCCATATCTGCATCCTCCTCGACGACCCAGGTTCCGGGTTCCCAGGTGAAACTGGAACGCACGTGCAGGGGCACGTTGTGGTTGCGGGCGAACTCGACCGCCCGCAGCATCAGGACGCGGCCCCCGGTGGCTGCGATCTCCAGCATCTCCTCGAAGGAGATCCGGTTGATGCGGTGCGCCGCCGGCACCACCCTGGGGTCGGCGGTGAAGACGCCGGTCACATCGGTGTAGATCTCGCACGCGTCGGCGCCCAGCACGGCCGCCAGTGCTACCGCGGTGGCGTCGGAGCCACCCCGGCCGAGCGTCGTGATCTCGCGATCGATCGAGACGCCCTGAAACCCGGCCACGACGGGAACCCGGCCCGCCGCCAGGGCCTCGCGCAGGCGGTCCGCCTTGACCTCGAGGATCTTGGCCCGACTGTGGTCGTTGTCGGTGATGATGCCAACCTGGCTGCCGGTGAACGAGGCGGCGTCGACGCCCAACTCGGCCAGCGCCATGCACAGGAGCGACATGGAGATCCGCTCCCCGGTGCTGACGAGCATGTCGTACTCACGGGGGGGCTGGATACTGCTCACGCTGTCGGCCAGACGGATCAGGTCGTCGGTCGTCTTGCCCATGGCGCTCACCACGGCCACGACATCGATCCCCTCGCGTCGGGTACGGGCGATGTGATCGGCCACGGCACGGATACGGTCTGCGTCCCCGACCGAGGTTCCTCCGAACTTCTGGACGACCACAGGCATGGGCACGACGTTAATGGCCTTCGTGGGGGCACCCGGGACACAGTTTCGCCGCGGCTGATCCAACTACACCTTCTGAGGCGGATAGGGTCTCAGGCCGTGCCCAGCGACAAGAGATCCCGCCAGCGAGCCGCGAGGGAGATGCGTCTGGCGCAAGAGGCCCAGGCGAAGAAGCGGCGCAAACAGATACGCAACGCCATCGTGGTCGCCGTCATCGCCGGTGTGGTCATCCTGATCGTCTTCCTGACCAGTTCGAGCAGCCCTCCGAAGAAGTCGGCCACGACGACGACCACCTCGGCGGTGCCCGCCACGGCCAACGCCAAGGCCCAGGCGGCCGCCAACGAGGTGGCCGTGGCGGGCGGGTGCCCGACCAGCACCTCGGCCGTCGTCAACACGCAGAAGTACACCGCTGCACCGCCCATGACGATCGACCCCACCAAGAACTACTCGGCCACGGTGGTGACGACGGCGGGCACCTTCACCATCGCGCTGGACGCCAAGGCGGCCCCGGTGACCGTGAACAGCTTCGTGTTCCTGGCCGACCAGACCTACTACCACTGCGTGATCTTCCAACGGGTCATCCCGACCTTCATGGATCAGACCGGCGATCCGACCGGGACCGGGACCGGCGGCCCGGGCTACACCATTCCCGACGAGTATCCCCCCAAGGCCGCCAGCGCCGCCGACCAGTACCCGCTGGGCTCGGTGGCCATGGCCAACACCGGGCAGCCCCACACCGGCGGCAGCCAGTTCTTCATCGTCGCCGGGCCCGAGGGTGAGTCACTGCCCAACACGTACACGCTGTTCGGCCACGTCGCCAGCGGCATGACCGTCGTCGACAAGATCAACGCGGAGGGCTCCACCGCCGGCGTGCCCCCCGACGTCACCCAACGCATAATCTCCGTCACCATCAACGTGGCATAACCAGCTGGGAGACAGCACACATGGCCATACCCGTTCCACCCGCCGCAGATGGGTCGAGCCCACAGCAGCGCAAGTTCGACCAAGAGCCCCCGATGGTGATCGACAAGGCCAAGCGCTACACGGCGACGATGGTCACCTCGCACGGCACGATGGTGATCGCCCTCGATCCCCTGGCCGCGCCCAAGACGGTGAACAGTTTCGTCTTCTTGGCCCGGTACCACTACTACGACGGCGTCATCTTCCATCGCGTCATCCCGGGCTTCGTGCTCCAGGGCGGCGACCCCACGGGAACAGGCACCGGTGGCCCTGGTTACAAGTTCGAGGACGAGCTGCCGGCACCGGGTCGCTATCAGATCGGCTCTTTGGCCATGGCCAACGCCGGTCCCCACACCAACGGTAGCCAGTTCTTCGTCATCAGCGGGCCCGACGGCGTCCGCTTGCCGCCGCAGTACGCGCTCTTCGGGGCCGTGGTGAGCGGAGGGGACGTGGTGACCGCCATCGACGCCCTAGGTACCCGTTCCGGCACGCCGACGGAGAAGGTGACCATCGAGTCGGTCACCATCGCCGAACACGACTGAGCGCCGAGGACTACCGACCTTCTCGGTTTGCCGTCGGCTCAGCGCTGTAGGGCGCCGAGTCCCTCGGTCCGCTCGCCGTTGAGGAACACCACCGGCGTGCCCGCGCCCTCGTAGGTCCAGGTCCCGTCGCCCGCGCGCAACAGAGCGGTGCGATCCGGGATGCCGACGACCGGCAACCCGGTCGGTGCCAGGGCCACCGTGCGCTGGAGCTTCTGGCCGTGGGCGTCTTCGAGGCCGTCGCCGAACTGCGGCACCACGGCCAGCTGGTCGACCAGACCCAGACCCACGGTCAGCGCTCCTCCCCGGGGATCGACCATGGGATCGGTCAGCACCATGGCGCCGGCGGCCGACCCGGCCACCACGGCGCCCGAGGTCCATGCCTGGCGTAAGGCGTCGAACGTGGCCGAACCCTTGAGTACCGACTTGAGGTGGAGAGGGGACCCACCGGCGAGGTAGACGAAGCGGGCCCGGCGGACCACCGCCGCCATGCCGGGGTCGTTGGCCGACGTCCGGTCGACCACCATCAGCCCCTCGACCTGGCCGCCGAGGGGAGCGAACCATTCGGCGGCCTGGAGCACCACGCGCTCTGGGTGCTGGTAGGCAGCCGCCGTCGGCAACACCACGACGTCCTTCCCGCCCGAGGCCTCGAGCAGGGTGGCGTCGAACGTGCACCCCTTCGTCCACTCGAACCCTCCCACCAGGGCTAGCAGGCCGTTTGTCGTCATGCGCCACTCTTGCACGCACGGAAGAGGCCCGGCGTCGACCGTCGTGGTTACTGGCCAGTAGCCTCTGTCCCCATGTCCATTGCGCGGGTAGGAATCGTCGGGTCCGGAATCATGGGCTCGGGCATAGCCGAGGTAGCTGCAGCTGCAGGCTATGAGGTGGTCGTGCGCAGCCGCAGCCAGCGGGCGGCGGACGCCATGGTGGCCGTCCTGGCCACATCGCTGAGCAAACAGGTGGAAAAGGAGAAGCGCAGCCGGCACGAGGCAGACGAGATCGCCGGTCGGGTGACGGCCACCACCCACATGGGTGACCTGGTCGGCGTGGATCTGGTGATCGAGTCGGTGCTCGAGGATCTGAGTGTCAAAAAAGCCCTGTTCGCCGAGCTCGACAGCATCTGCAAGCCGGGTGCCATCCTGGCTACCAACACCTCGACCCTGCCCGTGGTCGAGATGGCGATGGCCACCGGACGGCCTGAGCTGGTGTGTGGCATCCACTTCTTCAACCCGGCTCCCGCCATGACGCTGGTCGAGGTGGTGCGTCCCGTGACCGCCCTCGACACGACCGTGCGGGCGGCTCTCGACTTCGCCGCGGCCTGCGGGAAGGAACCGGTCGAAGTGAAGGATCAGGCCGGGTTCGTCGTCAATGCGCTGCTCTTCCCCTACCTCAACAATGCCGTGCGGCTCTTGGAGCAGGGCGTGGCCTCCAAGGAGGGGATCGACGCCGCCATGAAGGGCGGCTGCGGGTTTCCCATGGGCCCCTTCGCCCTGCTCGATCTGGTGGGCCTCGACACCTCCGTGGCCATCCTCGATGCGCTCTATGACGAATTCCGGGACCAGAACTACGCCAGCGTGCCCCTGTTGCGGCGGATGGTGACGTCCGGCCGGCTCGGGCGCAAGACCAGGCGGGGCTTCTACGACTACGACCGCTAGCCCGTCCGCGACCCTGGGCCCCAACGGGCACAATGGTCGGGACGGTTCTCGCACGCCCTGGAGGTGAGATCGATTGGGCCACACAGCGACGGGTCACACAGGGTCGGGTGAGGATGGGCCACGTGATGCTCCCTGGGTGATGCGCACCTACTCGGGACATTCCACGGCGCGGGCCTCGAACGAGCTGTACCGCGACAACCTGGCCAAGGGGCAGACGGGCCTCTCCATCGCATTCGACCTGCCCACGCAGACCGGCTATGACCCGGACTCCCCCGAGGCGGCAGGCGAGGTGGGCAAGGTGGGCGTCCCGGTGGCGCACCGGGGCCATATGGAAGAGCTGATGTACCAGATCCCGGTGGACAAGATGAACACGTCCATGACGATCAATGCCACGGCGGCGTGGCTGCTGGGCCTCTACGTGGCCCACGCCGAGGATCGCGGCGTCGACCCCCGACTCTTGTCGGGGACCACCCAGAACGACATCGTCAAGGAGTACCTGAGCCGGGGCACGTACATCTTCCCGCCCGGTCCCAGCCTTCGCCTGACCATCGACACCATCGCCTACACGGTGCGGCACGCACCGAAGTGGAATCCGATCAACGTCTGCAGTTACCACCTCCAGGAGGCAGGGGCCACGCCCACCCAGGAAGTGGCCTATGCCCTGGCCACCGCCATCGGCGTCCTCGACGGCGTCCGCAGCAGCGGCAAGATCGAGCCGTCCGAGTTCCCCGCCGTCGTCGGCCGCATCAGCTTCTTCGTCAACTCGGGCGTCCGCTTCGTGGAGGAGACCTGCAAGATGCGGGCCTTCACCGCCATGTGGGATCGCATCTGCAAGGAGCGCTATGGCGTGGTCGACCCGAAACTGCGCCGCTTCCGCTACGGGGTTCAGGTCAACTCGCTGGGGCTGACGGAGCAGCAGCCCGAGAACAACGTGCCGCGCATCGTGCTCGAGTCGCTCGGCGTCACGCTCTCGAAGAGCGCGCGGGCACGGGCCATGCAGCTGCCGGCGTGGAACGAGGCGCTCGGTTTGCCGCGCCCGTGGGATCAGCAGTGGTCGCTGCGCATCCAGCAGATCCTGGCGTTCGAATCGGACCTCCTCGACTACGGCGACATCTTCGAGGGCTCCAAGGTGATCGAGGCCAAGACGGCTGAGCTGATGGAGGCGGCCGGTGCCGAGCTGGACGACGTCGAGGCGCTGGGGGGAGCCTTCGAAGCCATCGACGAGCTCAAGACGCGCCTCGTCCGCAGCCAGGCCGAGCGGGTGCGCCGGATCGAAAACGGGGAGCAGCGCGTCGTCGGCGTGAACTGCTTCACCGAGACGGCGCCCTCGCCGCTGACCGCCGACGACGGCATCGAGAACATCTTGAAGGTCGACCATCGCGTCGAGGCGGAACAGATTGCCGACGTCGAACGCTGGCGCGCTGGCCGCGACGGGTCCGTGGTGCGCCAGGCGCTCGACGTCCTGCGGCGAGTGGCCGAGGACGAAGGTCCGGGCGCCAACATCATGGAGGCCACCATTGCGCTCGCCCACGCCGGGGGTACGACCGGGGAGTGGGCCGGCGCCCTGCGGCAGGTGTTCGGCGAGTTCCGGGCCCCGACCGGGGTGAGCGGCGGGGTGGGGCGCCGGGGCGAGGACCTAGCCCCCCTCGTCGCCCGCACCCGCGCCCTGGCCTCGACGACCGGGGGCCCACCGCGCCTGTTGGTGGCCAAACCAGGCCTCGACGGACATTCCAACGGGGCCGAGCAGATCGCCGTCGCGGCCCGCGACGCCGGCTTCGAGGTCGTTTACCAGGGCATCCGGCTGACGCCGGCGCAGATTGTGGCGGCGGCCCGCGACGAGGACGTCGATATCGTGGGGCTCTCCATCCTCTCCGGCTCGCATATGGAGCTGGTGCCCGACATCCTTGACCGCTTGCGTGCGGCCGGGGTGGACGCAGCGGTGGTCGTGGGAGGGATCATCCCTCCGGACGACGCCGAGATCCTGCTGGGCAAGGGGGTTTCTTCGGTGTATACGCCGAAGGACTATTCATTCGACCGCATCATGGAGGATCTGGTCGGTCTGGCGGAGCGCCAGCGCGCCGCCACTCCCGTGTGAGCTGGCCCAGCTCCCGCCAGGTGATGGCGACGGCTCCGAGCGCAATGGCCTGTTGGCGGAGGCTCTCGGGCAGGTCGTAGTGGTTCAATGCGGGCGAACGCCGGTGGCGTTGGAAGCCACGTGGGGGAATGCCGAGCCGCGCCGCCATGTCGTGCAGCTCCTCGGGATCGTCCGCCACGAGATGCGACCAGCGGTCCTCGCGCTGGCGGATGGTGGCCCGCTGGCGCCAGTCGTCGACGTAGACGGTCAGCGGCGCGCCCATGGTCGGGCGCGCCGCATGGTGATCGGCTGTGCCCACCAGCGCCCGCTGAAGCGCCAGGCGTCGTGCACCGGGTTCTGCGTATCGGGCTCGTCCGGCTGGGGCCAGACCAGCTGTGCCGCAGCCGTGATGGCCGCGATGACCTCGGGGCTGGGCTCGGGACGCGGGCGGAGGGCCAGCTGTGCCGGGTCGATGGCCAGGGAGGGTTCGCTCACAACGGCACGTTCCCGTGCTTGCGGCGGGGGAGCTCCTCGTGCTTGGTGGACAACATCTCGAGGCTCCGGCAGATGACGGCCCGGGTCTCGGCCGGCGAGATCACGTCGTCGATGTAGCCCCGTTCCGCCGCGATGTAGGGATTGGCGTAGCGCTCGGTGTACTCGTCGATGAGCTCGGCCCGCCGGCTGGCCGGGTCCGCCGCATCGGCCAGCTCGCGCCGGTAGACGATCTCGACGGCGCCGTTGGGGCCCATGACCGCCAGTTCCGCCGACGGCCAGGCGAAGGCCAGGTCGGCGCCGATGGACTTGGAGTTCATGACCACGTAGGCGCCGCCGTACGCCTTGCGGGTGATGATCTGTATCCGGGGCACGGTCGATTCGCAGTAGGCGTAGAGGAGCTTGGCTCCGTGGCGGATGATGCCCCCGTACTCCTGGTCGGTGCCCGGCATGAAGCCGGGGACGTCGACGAAGGTCAGGAGCGGGATGTTGAAGGCGTCGCAGACGCGGACGAAGCGCGACGCCTTCTCGGATGAGTCGATGTCGAGCACACCGGCGAGCACCGCCGGCTGGTTGCCGACGATACCCACGACCCGCCCGTCCATGCGGGCGAAGCCGCAGGTGATCGACATGGCCCAGTGCCGGTGGACCTCGAAGTAGTCCCCATTGTCGACGACGGCCGCGATCACCTTCTTCATGTCGTAGGGCTGGTTCGGGGAGACCGGCATGAGGTCGATCAGCTCGGGCACCAAGCGGTCGGGGTCGTCCCCGGTCAGCTCCCGGGGCGGCTCTTCCAGGTTGTTCGAGGGCAGGAACGAGAGGAGGAGGCGCACATCGTCCAGGCAGGCCTTCTCGTCGGGAGAGACGAAGGTGGCCACCCCCGACTTGGTGGCATGGCTCATGGCCCCGCCGAGCTCTTCGAGGGTCACGTCCTCGCCCGTGACCGTCTTGACCACGTCGGGACCGGTGATGAACATGTGCGACGTGCCCTGGACCATGAAGATGAAGTCGGTCATGGCCGGCGAATAGACCGCCCCGCCGGCGCAGGGGCCCATGACGACGCTGATCTGGGGGATCACGCCCGATGCGGTCACGTTGCGATGGAAGATGCCCCCGTAGGAGTGGAGCGAGACCACGCCCTCTTGAATCCGGGCGCCGGCGCCGTCGTTGAGGCCGATCATCGGGACCCCGGTCGAGGCGGCCAGATCCATCACCTTGTGGATCTTCTCGGCGAACACCTCGCCGAGGGCGCCGCCGAAGACCGTGAAGTCCTGGCTGAAGATGCAGACCCGGCGGCCGTCGATCGTGCCGAACCCCGTCACCACCCCGTCGGTGTAGGGGCGGTTGTCCTCGAGCCCCATGCCGTGCGCCCGGTGGCGGGCCAGCATGTCGAGCTCCTGGAACGAGCCATCGTCGAGGAGATAGTCGATCCGCTCCCGGGCGGTCATCTTGCCCTTGGAGTGGTGCCGCTCCACGGAGGCCTCGCTGCCCGCGTGCAAGGCCTGTTCCTTGCGCTCGGCCAGCTCCGTCAAACGCTCAGCCATCGAATGTTCCATAGCCGGGCAGGCTAACGCCCCCGGGCACATAGCCGGAAGCCGGCTCGGCCGCGGGACACGGCCGCTACAATGGGGACCGGTTGTTGCAGCTCAGTTGCCCGGCGCGATTGTCGGACCCCCGGGCACGGGCTATCATCTTCCGTCTGCCATGTGGGGCTTCGGCCCACGCGGTTGCCGCGTCGCACATGGGTTCATCATTTCCGTATCGAGAGGTAACGCGTGCCCACAATCGCCCAGCTCGTCCGCAAGGGACGTCAGGCCAAGGTGACCAAGACCAAGACCCCGGCCCTGAAGGGCGCGCCCCAGCGACGGGGAGTCTGCACCCGCGTGTACACGACGACACCGAAGAAGCCGAACTCGGCCCTGCGCAAGGTGGCCCGTGTGCGCCTCTCCTCGGGAGTCGAGATCACGGCCTACATCCCGGGCGTGGGCCACAACCTGCAAGAGCACTCCATCGTCCTCGTCCGTGGTGGTCGTGTGAAGGACCTGCCTGGCGTGCGCTACAAGGTGGTCCGGGGTGCGCTCGACACCTCCGGCGTCCGTGAGCGCAGCCAAGCCCGCAGTCGCTACGGCGCCAAGAAGGAGTCCTAATGCCCCGTAACGGACCAGCAACCCGCCGCGAATTGGCACCGGACCCGGTCTACCGCTCGGTCCTGGTGACCCAGGTGGTCAACAAGATCCTGTCCCGCGGCAAGCGGACACTGGCCGAGCGCATCGTCTACGGCGCCCTCGAGGGCTGCCGGGAGAAGACCAGCTCCGACCCCGTCGTGACCCTCAAGCGCGCCCTCGACAACGTCAAGCCGACCCTGGAGGTCAAGAGCCGGCGCGTCGGCGGTGCCACCTACCAGGTGCCCGT
>PMLV01000334.1:0-6599 GCA_003160635.1 Acidimicrobiaceae bacterium
CTAGGGGCATGATGATTTATTCGCATTCGACGAAGGCCATGTTTTCCACAGTCCTTCACAATTGCTGTAGAGGCGATAGAAATGCACGGGATGATGAATATGACCACGTTTGACAGTGGCCGCAGACGTGCCGCCGATTAAATCAACAGTCTCTAGGGGCTATCCATCTGACCGGACTCTCTCTGCGGGAACCACCAGATCTAGCGGATGACATCAACGTCCAGCTACAAGATGTTGTGGATGGTCCGGTCAGATGAATAGCCCCTACGTGTCTTTACGGCAGTGTATTTCCGGTTCATGCTTGAGAGCTGTGAAATTATTTATGGCCGTATGTGGTCCTCCGCTGGACAGTGGTCGTGATGGCAAAAGGACGGAGGAGTCGGAGTATCCAAGGGGCTGGCACGATCACGCAACTGCCCAGTGACAGATGGCGCCTAAGGGGTGGGCGGATGGCTTTGTTTCGGTCGAGGGTGCACGCTGGGACTACGGCGTAAATGTCAACCTTGTGACGTGGGTGGCTGACGTCCTTCTACGTGAAGACTCGGCGGAAAGTGGGACGCGTGACAACTGAACCCGCGCAGTTGTATATGGGGATCGACATCGGGGGCACTTTCACCGACGTCGTCTTGAGCGGTCCGACTCGCATTGGGCCGTTCCTGACCAAGACGCTGACGACCCCAGACGCGCTCGGTCAGGAGGTATCAGCTGAGAACTTCCCCGAGCGCAAGGCTGCGGCCAGTTTCGATGACTTCCCCCTGTTCCACGCCGCGTGGAGCGATGGGAAGGCACCTCCTCTTCCTCCCGATTATAGGGTCGCGATCATCGGGTCCGGCAACAGCGGGGTAGCGATGGGCGTTCAGCTGAATCTGCTCGGGATCCCATATGACATCTACGAACGCAGGTCCGATGCTGGTGGCGTGAGGATCAATCGTTATCCCGATATTCGCGTCGACATGATGAGTTGCATGTATCAAGCGGGCTTCGCGAAACGGTATGCCGCCCTCGTTTGAGGCATCACCCTCATGGAAGTCATTGCCCATTCACGCTTGACACCGAACTGTCAGACTGTGACACTCATAATCATAACCTGACAAGGGGGCGGAGCGTGTTACTTGCCAGACGAGATCCTGGCCTCACATTCAATTCGTGGCGCGAGCCGTGGCGGCCGGCGAAGTCTCCGTCGTAGTGTCCGGCGCACCCACTTCTGGATCATTGTGGCGCTGTCTGCTCTGGCCATGGTCATCGTCGCCGGGGGTGCGGAGACGGCGAGCGCGAGCGCGCCCAGTATCCAACTTCACGTTCAGCTTTCTCAGGACGGTCCCCATACGTTGAGCGGAGAACCCGAGATCGCGGTCGACCCGGCCAATCCGAACAAGCTGTTCGGCGATTGGGCCACCTTCCAAAATCCGCTCGTCATCAACGGCCCCTCGATTCCGAGGTCCTGCGGAGGGGCGGTGTCGACTGACGGTGGAGCGCATTGGCACCAGATAGCGGTACCCATCAATAACATCCCCCATGTCCTGGGATGTGAGGACGGCGTCGCCGTCGCCGGTCCCGATGGCACGCTGTACGCATCAGGGGACTTCGCCACGTATACCGGTTTCTCGACGGGCGGAATCTCCGTTGGTGGCCAGTCCGTGGTCGTGCATGGCCAAGACTTCGTCACCCACTCGACGAACTGGGGCAAGACCTGGAGCGCGCCGGTCGAGACGATGGGGTCTGACGGCCAACGATTCGTTGCGGGAAAGGGCGGGCTCTCTGTTGACACGTTCGATCGGCCTTGGCTGGCAGTAGACCAGTCGACGGGCACCGTCTATGCGATCGGCCACAATCTCACCGACCATGGTGGATTCGTCACCGCCTCGACTAACCATGCGCACACCTTCGGGCCGATCTATGCCGTCGACTCGTCGACCTACCCTCATGACCCCCAGACGTTCGGAGGAAACATCGCCGTCTCTCACGGGGTGATGGCGACGGCATACTCGGCGTCACGGGCTCCAGGGGCAACGTGTCCCTGCATGATCTTCGAGACGAGCACCGACCACGGGGCCACCTTTGCCCGCCACGTCGTTCCGCTGGTCAATGCCGCAGCCGCGCCTGAGCCATTTATCGCAGCTGACCCCACTGCCAAGGGGCACTTCGCCTTGACGGTATTTGACTCGACTGGGACGGAGAACCAGGTATACGTGACGAACGACGCCGGTCAAACGTGGCAGGGGCCGACGCTGGTGGGCGAAACGCCTCCGAATCAGCGCTTCAAGCCATGGATTGCCTACGGACCCACCGGAGTGCTCGCCCTCGTGTGGCGGACCCAGTACGCCAATCAATCCTATGACGTCTGGGCCGCGATCAGCCGCCAGACCAGCAGCAACGGGGCCATCTTCAGCGCTCCGCTACGAGTCAGCAGCGCTCCCCCTGCGCCCTATCCTCACGGCTACTTTGCTGGAGATGACTTCTCCTGGATCATCACTGATCGCAACTATGTTCACGTGGGATGGGGTGACTCGGGGAGCGGTACCGTCCAAGCCTGGTATGCCCGCATTTCGCTCACAACCTTCGGGAGTGGATAGGGGTCGGCGTAAGGTGCCCTTGCTCGTTCCCAGGACCATTCAAACAGCCCCAGTGGCGTCAACGTGCATGGCAGAGTATGCGGATGGGCGCTCTATCCGCAGGGCAGTGAGCACGCATTCCAGGGAGCAGCGATGAGTGCGCAGTCGGAGGATGAGGCGCCAGTGAAGCGAGTGGGACACCAGGTCAAGCTGCATCGACGGGAGTTGATGGCCGCTGAATTTGAACAGATCGCCCTAGACCTCTTCGCGTCACGAGGCTATGGGAACGTCTCGGTCGACGACATCGCGGACGCCGCGGGAGTGTCGGCGAGAACGTTCTACCGTTATTTCGCGGCAAAGGAGGACATCCTTGCGCTCTATCCGAGGCGTCTGAGCGACTTCGTGACCGAGGCGTTACGGCAAGAATCCCCCGATCAACCGGTCTTCGCCGCATTTTCCTCTGTGCTCAACAAGCTTGCGGTCGCGATGGACCAGGAGGAACTCCGGCACTGGATGAGTGTTACGACCTCTGATCCGCGCTCATATAGGTGGATGGCGGTGCATCGGCTCGATCTGCGTCGTGACATGGAACCTCTCTTCATCCAACGCTTCGCCGACAATCCCACAGCCTCGTTGCACTTTGAGCTCGCAATGTCAGCTGGCAATACCGCCTTCATTACCGCGGCGACTATGTGGTTTGAGCACGGAGGTGATTTCGTCGCCATGGTCCAAGAGGCGTTGGACGTATTCGAGCGCGGACTGTCACATGGAGAAGGGCCTCTCCTGTAGGACTGTCAGACCTTGACATTTTTCGTCGTAGTCCGTAAGGTACCGTCGGATGATGACAGCGGCCTTGGGGGATCATGCAAACCTAGGACGACAAGACAATTCGCATGCCAGTTTTGGTGGCTGCTGACTTCGGGGTCGCATCGTTCGAAGTCGCCGCCTTTTGGGGGAGGAAATAACAAATGCGCACTTGTGTCTTTCGGGTTCTATTCGCAATCGCCATGATGCTCGCTTTCTTGACGACTCTGTCCGGAGCGGCTTCAACACAGGCTTCAGCGGCTGGCTCGCCTATCACCATTGCCTATGTAACGTCGTTGACAGGCCCCGGAGCATCCGAGGACGCGACGACGCCAGCAGGGTTTCTGGCGCGGATCGATCTGCAGAATGCCATGGGCGGAGTGAACGGGCACAAGCTTGTCCCCCTCGTTGTCGACGACGAGACCAGCCCCTCATTCGTCATCACCGCCGTCCAGGATGCTCTCTCGAAGGGCGCGTTCGGCATCGTCTCGCAAAGCCCGTTGTTCTTCGCCGCCGCCAAGTTCCCGAACCAGCAAGGCATCCCCGTCACCGGCTCATATTCCGATGGACCCGAATGGGGTCAACAGCCCTACACGAACATGTTTTCGTCCGACCACGGCAGCGTCGACCCCAAGTACCCGGTCAACACGCTGGTCGGCGGCTTTCTGAAGTCGCACGGTGGCACGGTTATCGGGGCATACGGCTACGGCATTTCGCCGCAGTCCGCCGCCTCGGCGAGAGGTGCGGCAGAGGCCTTCAAGAGCGCCGGAGGAAAGATCGGGGTTGAAGATACCTCAGTTCCCTTCGGTGGCACGGACTTCACGACAGAAGCACTAACCGCCAAGCAGAATGGTGTCAACGCGATGACGCCGAGCATGGACAACAACTCGAACTTCGCTCTCGCCACGGCATTCAAGCAGGCCGGTATCAAGCTCAAGGCGACGTTGTTCGCCACGGGCTATGAGCCAGACGTGATCAACTCACCGGCCTGGTCCGGGCTGCAGGGTGATTATTTCCTCAGCGCGTTCCGTCCTTGGTCGCTGCCCGACGCCGCCACCAAGCAAATGCAGGCAGCCATGGAGAAATACGCGCACTTCTCGAAGAGCCAGTTCGCCACGTATGGCCAGGTCAATGCATGGGTGGGCGCTGACCTCATGATCAAAGGGCTGCAAATGGCGGGGCGCAATCCCACACATGCGGCCGTGATTAAAGACCTGCGCAGCATCAAGGCCTACAACGCGAACGGACTGCTTCCGATCACGGTCAACTACTCGACGGTCTTCGGCCACGATCCGCCGACCTGCTCGTGGATCGTAAAGGCTACGAAGACCGGCTTTGTTCCTGTTTCGTCCCAACCATTCTGCGGCCACGATATCCCAGGAACCACCACAGTCTCTGGGTCGTAGGTTAACTATGCCGGTTTGCACAACTGCGAAGCCACCGCACGCGAGCGTCGTTTCTTCCGCATTGACGGAACCTTGGAATTTCCACTTCAGAAGCCTCCATGCCAAAGGCAAAGTTCACTCCCCAATCTTCGCGCCCAAGTGATTCGTTTCTTGACGTCGGCGCAGTCGCTTATGCGTGTACATCGACACGTAGGCACCTTTGGTGTAGGGGAACTTGCCGGGCAACTCGGCCTCGTCGGGCGCGTAGACGGGCTCGACGGGGACGCCCGACATGGTCTCGAATATGCCGGGCAGCCTGAGTCTCACCGAATCCCCTCAAATTCCCAAAGGGCACTCCGACGCGCTGGTTGGGTTCACGCGAGTCAACGTTGAGGGGATCCCGATAGTTGGTCAGGTGGACTGCTTCAAGGGGATTCGGTCACACCCATAAGCGGTTGGGACGGCCAGCCACGAACTGGCGGTTCACCAGATCGGCCGGTAGGTGCTGGGCCTCGTCAGCAATGGTGGTGCTCTTGAACGTCCTGCCCCGTCGGGCGCCACTCAGGTGCAGGTCCTTCATCAGGCGCTCGACCGTGCAGCGAGCAACCGGGTAGCCCTCGCGCTTCATCTGGGTCCAGACCTTGTCGGCCCATAGACGTCGAGGTTGTCCTTGTGGACCCGGGCGAGGTCGAGCTCGATGTCGTCGTGGACCAAGGTCGGCGGCAACCCGAGGCGCGAGCGACGCGAAAGAGCCCGGACGCGGGCGACGAGTTCGGCGACGGCGAACGGCTTTGCCAGGTAGTCATCGGCGCCCATCCCGAGTCCCTCGACGCGGTCGTCAACCGCCCCCGCCGCGGTCAGCATCAGCACCCGGCTCCCGCACCCCTCTGCGACCGGAGTCCGGCAGACGTCGCCACCGTGCACTCCAGGGAGATCTCGGTCCAACACAACCACGTCGTAGGCCGTGGCGGCGATATGGGCGAGCGCCTTAAGCGTGACCTTATGTTGCACACGCTCCCCCTCGTCCAGAATGAATTCCCTGCCCTACCTACGAGAGCCGCTGGGAAGCGCGAACCCCGACAAATCCAGGTCAGCGACTCAAGGATTCGCTCAGAGTAGATTCGGCCGCGTGTCGCTGATTTCAGCATGAAGTCGACCCGGAGCCGTCTTGGTCTCAGCGGTGTGTCCAACCCCGGTGGCTGACGCGAACTTGTCGAAATCACCTTCGCGTCGCGATCACCTTCGCGTAGCGATCCAGGAGCGGCAGGATTGTTTCGCGGGTAGCCGTCGGGATGTCCAGCACGAGCTGGGCCACCGAAAGTTCGTGAAAGCGGTCGAGCTGGGTGCGGAGCCGATCGTCGTCGACCACTTCCTGCATGGGCCAGACGATCGGGCCGGACTCGGAACGCCCGCTGTCGATCCACCGACGGCGGAGCTCGTCGAGTTTGGCGGCGAGCCACTTGGTGTTGCTGCCGCCCGGGATCCAGCCATCGCCCCAGTGGACGATTGCTTCGAAGGCCCGCCCGCCTGCTTGGGCGCCCAGGAGTACGGGGATCGAGGGCTGCACAGGCTTCGGCCATGACCAGCTGCGTTCGAGGTTGGCATGCCGCCCGTGGTATTCGGCCTCGGTCTCGGTCCACAGCGTCCTCATCAACCCCACGTACTCACGAACGATCTCTCGGCGATCCTTGAAGTCCTTCCCGTGGTTTGCGAGCTCCTCGCGGTTCCATCCGAACCCCACTCCCAGGGTGAACCGTCCGTCGGACATGTAGTCGAGCGTGGCGATGGTCTTGGCCAGAGCGATCGGATCGTGTTGGGCAACGAGGGAAACGCCTGCGGCGATCCTCAATGAGGTCTG
>PMLV01000334.1:6679-12802 GCA_003160635.1 Acidimicrobiaceae bacterium
GTGCTCTTCCTTGGGTCGAATGTGAGCGTGAGATTGGTTAGACCGCGGAGGACGAACGACGGCATGTAACGGAACCGGCGCATCCCGGAAGGGCCGTGTGCCTCTTCGGAGATCCGGATGTCGCCGGTGCGAGTGAGCAAGCGCTCTATGGCAACGCGGGCCTCGGTGCGGACGAGCGGGGCCCCCGGACAAGTGTGGACGCCACGACCGAAGGCAATGTGCTGACGCGCGTTGGGACGGTCCAGGCGGAACTCCGACGGGTTCTCGAACTTCCTGGGGTCGCGATTGGCCGCTCCGTGGAGCAGCATCACGTGGCTACCAGCGGGGATCTCCACCCCACCAACCTCTGTTCCCACTCTCGTGAGCCGGAAGTCTCCTTTGACCACACTCTCCAAGCGCAGACACTCCTCGACGAAGTTCGAGATCAGTGCGGGGTCCTCACGGAGCCTTGCCTGAACCTCTGGCTGTTCTCCGAGGATCATGAGAGCACTGGTCAGGAACCGAGTACTGGACTCGTGGCCGGCCGCGAACAGAATGGTGGCGATGCGCACAACGTCCATGACCTCGGGGAGGGAGCCGTCAGAGAAGGTGGCGGTCGCCAGCCCCGTGAGCACATCATCGCGAGGTTCGCGACGGCGATCCTCGACGTAGGTGGAGAACCGGTCGTAGAGCCATCCGAGCGGGTTGCTGTCCATCTCCTCGCCCGCCGTACTGCCAACGCCGCCACCTTGAGGACGAAGCATCGTCTCCATGAACTCGTCCCGGTCTTCATCGGGCACGCCAATCAGATCGGCGATGATGAGCGTCGTGTACGGCGTGGCGAACTCACGGATGAAGTCACATTGACCCTTTTTGATGAAGGTGTCGATCTGGCGTTCAGCGAGCTCCCGCATGTACGCCTCGTTTTCGTTGAGACGCTTCGGCGTGATCAGGCGCATCAGAAGTCCGCGGTGAGCGGTATGCGCGGGCGGGTCGAGGCTCAGGATCATGTCACTGAACGGCAATTCATANNCCCATCGTCGAGGTGCACGACGAGTACCGATCGGCGTCGTTCTGGATCTCGACGGCTTCGTCGTAGCCCGTGATCATCACGACGTCGTGCTGACTCTCCCGATACACCGGGCACTGACTGCGCAGGAAGTCGAAGTACGGGTACGGGTTCTCCAGGAGATCCTCGTCACGGAAGAAATCGGTTGTGCTGTAGTCATGCATTGCTTCTGGCCTCTCCTTCTTAAGCGCCGATACGTATCAAGCAAGTCCTGCCCCTCGGTATCGAACGCACCGGGTATAACGAGGTTGGCGCGCGTCTCGGGCGCCGACGGGTCCTAAGCGTGTCCCCGTCGTGGTGACGTTGACAATCGAGCCGCCATAACCCTCCGCTATTCGCGCGCCGATGAGTGCACCGAGACGGAACGGCCCGCGAGCGATGACAGCGGGGACCTTGTCGTACAGATCCTCGGTCACGGAGCAAAGCCCGTCATAGACCGGCGACATCCCCGCGTTTGTCGACGAGCACGTCGCATCGTCCGAACTTGTCGTAGACCGTCTCGGCCACGCGGTAGCAAACCTCTCATTTCCCGACGTGACAGCCGCCGGGCGGGACCGCCGGCCGGTGGCCACTACGACTTGAGCCGCCGCTTCGTAGTGATCGAGCCTGCGGCTGGGGATCACGACGTCGGCGCCGGCAGTGGCGAACTTTTCGGCGACGGTCCCGCCCATGTCCCGGCTGCCGCCGGTGATCACCGTAAACCTGCCGGTCAAGTCGAACAGCTCCGCGAGGATGTTCATTCTGTGCGGTCACTTGTCTCGGTGAGCTTGGCCTCGTGACTCACCTCCACAACGCGCTCCTACGGTGCAGGGTTGGCATCAGCCCAGCAGATCGATCATGAGCCGCTTGCCGAGGTCGGAGCCCTCCATCCACGGGATCGTAAAGTCCTCGGACGTGCTCCAGACATTGCGGGCCCGGACCGGGTCGTGCGCGGCCAGCGCAGCGACGACTTCCCTGAAAGCGGCGTGCGCCATGCGGTTGGACTTGGTCACGAACGGCAGCGCCTTGGCATCGGCAGCGATCGCCGGCTCCACTCCGACAAACACCCAATGCAGGATCTCGGTTGTGATGGTGAGCGCGGGATTCTGCGTAGCCGAGAAAGCGACTGCCGACGCCGTGTCCCAGGAGCGCATGAACGCTGTGGTGTCCTCGACGCAGCCGGCCAGCTCCGAAAGTAGCTCCTCCAATCGCCCCAGCGCTCGGGGGCCGATCCGGGCCGCCACCAGCTCGATGATCGCTGGCTCGATCAGCCGCGTGGCTCGGTTGAAGTCGGCGAGAGTGGTCTGTCGGGCCTCGAGCACAATGCCGGCGAGCTGCGCGGCTACCCGCGCCGTCGGGGTCCGGATCGTCGCTCCGCCACGGTCGCCTGTGCGCAGGTCGAGCAGAAGCTCGGTCTCCAGGATCCGCAGCGCCTCGCGCAGCGTCGGCCGCGAGATTCCGAACTCGGCCCCCAGTTCGGCGAGTGGCGGGAGCCGGTCCCCCTCTCGTAGCTGCCCCTCGGCGATGCGAGCGCGGATCTCGGTGGCCACGACGATTGCCCGGCGTGGCGCACGATCGTTCTCGCCCCAAGCGGCGCGAGCTCGCCAGAGCGGCGTCATGTCGATCGGGTGACGGCTACGACGACGATTGACCAACAACCGGCTCGTCGTAAAGAGGTAGTCGCTCCAAGTCTTTTCGGCCAGCGCGCCGTCGCCTCGGCGCGCTGCATCCAAGAATGCGCTGTGGCTCACGACTACCCTGCGGGCAAACTGCTCAGCCGTCACCGGGTCGGTGCTCCTCACAGCCGAGAACACGTGCCCCGAGTAGATGTCTCGGAAGACCCCAGCCAACACAGCGAGCGTATGGTTCCCGGACAGGTCCGTGACGGCCTGGTCGAAGGCCGCCGTCGCCGCGACGAAGGCCAGCGGGTCGTGCTCGGCGCCGCGTTCCGCATCGTGGAGAGCGACCAGGCAATCGATGTCATTAGGTCCTGCCTTCGTTGCCAATAGCTCCGCCGCTGGACGCTCGACAACAGACCGGGCTTCCTCNNACTTGCAGGCGGGCCATCAGTTCGGCCTCCGGCGGTAGTCGCTGATCGGCGGCGACGTCGCCGCTCAGGATCCGACGGCGGAGGTCACCGGCGAGGAGGTGCGAGAGCTTGTGCATGTTGCGGCCCGGCATGGCCCGCGTGGCATCCCCGACCGGCAGCCCATCCCACTCGCTCATCGAACCTCCCTCCAGTCATTCACCCAGCGCACCGCCGGCACGGCCGCGTCGCACTGGCGAAGTTGACATCCGTAGGGGAGCTCGGCGCCGAACCCCGAGTCCGCCCCACGGATGGCACCGTACGCCATCGCGTGGACGTGGAGGCGCTGGCGCAGGCGTGAGAAAGGGTTGGTGATCCATTGACGACTTGATCTCACCAGCCGATCCTTCCCGCGTCCTGGCAGGTGGCGCGGGTGCCACGTGCCGATGGCTGCCTCGACCGCCAACACACTAGAGTGTAGACAGTCGACTGAGTCAACTCTTTTTGCTATGTTCTTTTCGCCGTCGCCGGGACGGCCGATAGGGGGTGCTCAATGCCGGGTCATCTCGAGGGCAAGGTGGTTTTCATCTCGGGCGCCGCATTGGGGGAGGGTGCAACGTGAATCGGGGACCAGTGATCGATTTCGACCATCACTCACAGGAGTTCAACGCCGATCCCGATAGCGCGTGGACGAAGCTCCGGGAGTCGTGCCCGGTCGTGTGGTCGAGTCATTACAACGGGTTCTGGGTTGTGACCGACTACGAGGGGAACCACGAGGTGCTCAAGCACCCCGAGATCTTCACGTCCGAACGGTGGCCGAAGGACGACGGCTACGGCACTAGCTTCATCCCGAAGACCACTCCGGGGGAGAAGACTCTGCCGCTGGAAGTTGACCCGCCCGACCACATCGGGGTCCGGCAGCTGCTGAACCCACTGCTCTCGCCCAACGCCTCGAAGGCAATGCGGCCGAGGATCGCCCACTGGACGACTCGCCACATCGACGCCGTTATCGAACGCGGTGAGTGCGATCTCGTCTACGACATCACGAGCCCGGTCCCCGCACATATCACCCTGGAGTGGCTCGGCTTCCCATTGGAGCACGCCGACGAGACCTCGACGGCGTTCCACGACATGCTGGGCGCCGCTCCCGGCACGGAGGTGTCCAACCGGGGCTTCGAAGCGGTGCTCCTCATCTTCGAGCTGCTCCGTCAGTCGGTCGTGGCCCGCCGTGCGGAGCCCCGTGACGACGTGATCACCTACCTCATCGGCTGTGAAGTGGACGGCAAGCCGATGTCCGACGACGACATCGTCAACCTGTGCATCGTTCTCGTAGGAGGCGGCGTCGACACCACGACCTCGTTGACGTCGAGTGCGCTGGTTCATCTCAACCGCGACCGGACGTTGCGCCAGCGCCTGATCGACAACCCGGAGCTGCAGGGCCCGGCCACCGAGGAATTCCTGCGGATGCACCCGCCGTTGGCCACCATCGCCCGCACGGTCCGCCAGGAGTCCGAACTGCGCGGCTGTACGGTTCGTCCGGGCGACCGTGTCCTGGTCTCGCGCCACTCGGCGAACTACGACGCCAAGCAGTTCGAGAATCCGCAGGAGTTCATCCCCGATCGTTTCCCGAACCGCCACGGCAGCTTCGGCCTCGGTCCCCATCGGTGTGTCGGTTCGCACCTCGCCCGCCTGATGTTCCAGGAGATGCTCGGGCAGATCCTCGGGCGCATGCCCGACTACGAGATCGACGAGAGCTCCATCGATCCCTACCCGGACCGAGGCTTCGCCCAGGGCTGGGTCAGCCTCCCCGCCCGGTTCACCCCATCAGGAGGATGATCAAATGAGGATCCGAGTCGATCGTTCGAAGTGCTCTGGCCATGCGCTGTGCGCTACGGCAGCACCCGATCTCTACACCCTCGATGACGACGGTTACTCCAACGTGGGCGAGCTCGACGTGCCGGCTGGCATGGAGGAACTGGCGCGGCGTGGTATGGCAGCCTGTCCCGAGCTCGCCATCACGACGGTGCGATGAGCGGCGTGGGGCAAACGGATCAAGGGCCATTGATTCGCTGCGAGCGGCGAGACCCGGTGAGTCAGCCGAGGTGGAAGGGGCACGTTTTCGGCGCAGTCCGGATCAGCGGGCTCCGCCCCAAGGTTGCCGGCGGGTGCGGTCAATGAAGGTCGAGGTCGATGACGATGTCTGCGGTGGCCATGGCGTGTGCGCGAGCCTTGCCCGCGACGTATTCGACCTCACGGCCGGCTATGCGGTCGTGAAGGTTGACGAGGTGCCGAAAGAACACGAGGCTGCCGTGCGCGCTGCGGCCGACCAGTGTCCCACCTACGCCATCACGATCACGTCATGACGGCCAACTTGGCAATGTCCAGAAAGCTCAGGGTTGCGGAATCCGATGGTCAAGGGAGAGGTGGTATCGATGTTTGAGCAAGTTGCGGGTTCGTTGGCCGACAAGGTCATCATCATTACAGGCGCCGCATCGGGGATGGGCCGGGCGACAGCGTTGCGCTGTGCCGCTCTGGGGGCGGCCGTGGTCGCCGCTGATCTGAACGCGGACGGAGCGGCCGCCGTCGCCCGGGAGATCGAGTCATCCGGAGGTGCAGCCATGGCCTACGGCATCGACTTGACCATCGAGGAAGAGGTCAACGCGCTCGTCAACGCCACGGTTGAACGCTTCGGGACGGTCCACGCGCTACATAACAACGCATACGCGGTTCATCCGGGGGCAGCGACGGATCTCGTCAACACGAGTTTGGAGGCGTGGGAATGGACGATCCGGACCTGCCTCACCAGCCAGTTCCTCTGTTGCCGCGCTGTGCTCCCGCACATGATAAAGCACGGCAACGGCTCGATCATCAACGTCTCCTCGGGCAACGGCTTGGCCGGCTCATCCGGCTCCGCGGCCTACGGCGCGGCGAAGGCCGCCACGATCGTGCTGACCAAGTACATCGCGACGCAGTATGGCAAGCAGGGAGTCCGGTGCAACACGATCGTGCCTGGCTGGACCATCGGGACGGGGTGGACCGGGGACGCAGACTTCAACGAGGCACAGCATGA
>PMLV01000334.1:12886-19755 GCA_003160635.1 Acidimicrobiaceae bacterium
CCGTCGCGCACCCAACAACGCGCACTGGCTGAACGCCAGGGCGACAGCACGGCCGAGCCGACCGGTGTGATGTTCGACGACGTCGTCGCGGGCTCGGTCCCCGCTCAATGGGTGCTACCCGATGGCGTCGCGACGAGCAGGGTACTGGTCTACTTCCACGGCGGCGGCTACTGCTACTGCTCAATGCACTCGCACCGCAGACTCGTCGGTCACCTTGCAAAGGCCGCAGGCTGTCGCGCTCTGAATGTCGACTATCGGCTGGCACCTGAGTACCCGCATCCCGCTGCTGTCACCGACGGGATGGCCGTCTACCGATGGCTGCTCGAACAGGGCATCGAACCGAGCCACACCGTGGTGGCTGGCGACTCGGCCGGCGGGGGGATCGCCCTGGCACTCCTCGTGAAGGCGAGGGATGAAGGTTTGTCGCTCCCATCGGCCGGTGTCCTCATGTCGCCCTGGGTCGATCTCGCGATGACCGGGGACAGCGTGATCACCAGAGCAGACGTCGACGTGCGGCAGGACCCTGTTGGCACGAGGTGGTGTGCAAGCCAGTTCCTTGCCGGGGGAGACCCGAAGGATCCCTACGCGTCGCCGCTCTATGCCGATCTCACCGGCCTGCCGCCGTTGTACATTCAAGCCGGCGACTGGGACATACTCGTCGACGACTCGCACCGCCTGGCCGAGAAGGCGCGACGCGCCGGGGTCGACGTCCGCCTCGACCTGTTCCCCGAGATGCTGCATGCGCACCAGATCTGGGCCGGCAACATGCCCGAAGCCGACGACGCTGTCGCACGCGTTGGCAAGTACCTGCGCCAAATCTTCGTATCTCCCAGCAACGAGAGGAAGCTCCATGAATAGTTCGGCAGGGTGCCCGGGCGTGGGTGTGCTGTTTCGCGCGACGGACCAGATGCGGTTCCTCGAGCTCGCTCACGCTGCCGCCGAGCGAGGCTTCACCTCACTCGTCCTCGGGGAACATACCCACATCCCGCTCACGTCGGATCCAGGGATGTTCCCCGGGGCGGGGGGGGCAATCCCAGAGACCTACTTGCGTCTGCTGGACCCGTACATTGCGCTCTCGTTCGTTGCTGCACAAACCTCCCTAAGGATCGCTACATGCACGTCGCTCCCTGCCCAACATGATCCGATCGCCCTGGCCAAATGCCTCGCAACACTCGACTACTTATCCGAAGGACGCCTCACGCTCGGTGTGGGCTACGGATGGAACCGCGACGAGTTGGTCAACCATGGGCACGAGTACAAGAACCGACGGGCGATTGTGCAGGAATACGTCGAGCTTATGCGGGCGCTGTGGACCGAGACCGAGGCCGAATACCACGGTGCGTACGCCAATCTCGAGCGCAGCTGGTCCTGGCCCAAACCGGCGCAGCCCTCGATTCCGGTGCTCTTGGGCGCGGCCGGACACGATCGAGCGATAGAGGCGATCGTCCAGTGGGCGGACGGGTGGATGCCAGGGGGGTCCATTGGCTGGATCGCCGACCGGTTGGCGGAGCTCCGACGTCGCTGGGTAGACGCAGGGCGCTCCGAATCAGGCCCGATCGTGTGGGTCGTCCAAGATGTCATCGACGACGAGAAGTTCCGTGCGAGGTTTGACCGCCTCACTTCACTGGGTGTCGCCGAAGTCGTCGTTGCGTTCGACTCTGTCGAAAAGGACGAGATAGTGCCGATTTTGGATCGCTACGAGAAGGTGATCGCGTCGAATGCTGGCTGATCGAAGGGCAAAGCGTGAAGAAGCTCATTCTCCATCCGGAATATGAGCCCAGATAGAAGGGATACAGACTCATGACTGAGGATCTCATCGTCTCTGCAGACGGACATTTCGTCGAACCCACGGACTTGTTCGTCACCCGCCTGCCGAAGCACCTAAGGAAGCTCGCTGTTTGGGAGGAGAACTTCGAGATCGAGCCGCTCGGCGACGACGGCTATCCCCATTTCCGCAAGCTCCACACCCCAGGCTTCGAGGGTTGGACCTATGCGCGATACCGGCACTTCGACGGGTCACCGCAGACCGGCGATCCGGCTCGGATCATCGAGGACTTGGACAGGGATGGCATCTGGGCCCAGTTGATGCACCCCAATCACGCGCTATTCGGGCTATTCACCCATGATCATCACGAGCTGTCGATCGCCCATGCTCGGGTGTACAGCGACTACGTGTCGGAGGTCTTCGCGCCCTACCGAGACCGCGTGTTCACGACATCGCCCATCCCGCTGAGCGATGTCGACGATGCCGTTGCCGAGAT
Organism: Acidimicrobiaceae bacterium; assembly: GCA_003160635.1. Lineage (GTDB taxonomy): Bacteria > Actinomycetota > Acidimicrobiia > Acidimicrobiales > RAAP-2 > Bog-473. The sequence goes on from PMLV01000334.1 coordinate 15,148, forward strand.
CGAACGTGTGGCTGCTCTCGGCGCTCGGGCGGTCATTCTGCCCGCGACGTCGCCGATCCCGTACTCCTCGCGAACGCTCGACAGGGTGTGGGCCGCGGCCCAGGCCCATGGATTGCTCGTGGCCTTCCACGTGGCGACCGGTGGCGTGAAGGTGAACCAGGAGGTTGCGCCGACGCTTCAGGGCATGATCGCCGGCGTTCGTACTCAGAACCATCTAGAGCTCAATGACGAGTTGATCGTCGACCGTCTGATGGCGAACGTCGTGATGGCGCCAATCGCTCCAGAGCGGATTGTCGTCTCACTGGTGGGCAGCGGCGTCCTCGAGCGATTTCCGGATCTCCACTTCTTGCTGGTGGAGTTCAACGCCAACTGGCTCGTGTCGACGATGGCGGCGATGGACAAGGCGTGGACGCTCGGCATCGGACAGTGGCGAGACTGGTGGGTCGGCACGTGGGATGAGGATCGCCCAGGAGATGACCAGCCGGGCATGGCGCAGCTGTTCCGACTCAACGAACGGTGGCCCTATCCGCTCAGACCGAGCGAGTACGTAGGGCGTCAGATTCATGTGTCCTTCCAAGAAGACCCGGTGGCCATTGCCTGTCGGCATCTCACCGGGATCTCGACGCTCATGTGGGGGGCGGACTACCCGCATGCCGAAGGCACGTTCATGCACAGTCGCGAGTCAATCGACCATCAGTTCAAGGGGATCGACCCTGAGGAGCGCAAGGCGATCCTCGGCGGAACGCTTGGAGGATTGCTCGGCGTCGTGGCCCCGATTCCGGCATGAGGCAGACATTGAATGTGCCGGTCCAGCCCGGGACGCTGGTCAAGACATCATCGACTGGGGCCCTAAGGGCTGAGGGAGTACCGGTTCTGCATCACGAATCGTGCGACCAACTTGCTTCGACACGAGGCGAAAAGATGACCAACAAGAGCAAATGCCCGCTCGCATCATGCGCTGCGGGAAGCTATGAAAGCCCAGGAGGCTCGGCTGGGGAGGGATCGGTGCGCGTGCAACCACTGAGGAGAATCAAGCGTGTCCATCGAAAGGCGGGGGTCTTCCTGGCGGCAACAGTGGCCGGCCTGCCACTGGCCCTCATCGCATCAACCACGAGCCCGGTGGCTGCGGCGTCTCCGGCGTCCATCACCATCGCCTACATCACGGACGTGACGGGTGCAGGCGCTGCACAGACGGCGTCGTCACCGGTCGCGTTCGAGGCGCGCATCGCGTTACAGAACGCCCGAGGCGGCGTCCACGGCCACAAGCTGGTGCCGCTAGTCATCGATGACCAGACGAACCCGTCGCAGATCGCTACTGCGGTACAGGATGCCGATTCGAAGGCCTTCGGCGTCGTCTCGCAGAGCCCGCTGTTCTTCATCGCCGCCAAGTACCCCAACCGGGCTGGGATCCCGGTAACTGGTTCCTACGACGACGGCCCCGAGTGGGGAACGCAGCCATACACGAACATGTTCGCTTCGGACGAAGGGAGCGTGGATCCCAAGTACCCGGTCAACACCGCGATCGGTGACTTCCTCAAGGCGCACGGGGGTACGGTGATTGGCTCGTACGGCTACGGCATCTCGCCCTCGTCGACTCGGGCGGCTGTCGCTACGGCACAGTCGTTTGTGCACGCGGGGGGTAAGGTGGGCGTTCTCGATACCTCCGTCCCTTACGGCGGCGTGGATTTCACCACCGCAGCCCTGGCGGCCAAGCAGAAGGGCGTCAGCGCAATGGTGCCCGCCATGACCGCCGAATCGAACTATGCGCTGGCGCAGGCGCTCGAACAAGCAGGGGTCAAGCTGAAGGCCACCCTCTTTCCGACTGGCTACGAGCCCGACGTCATCAACTCGCCGGCATGGCCGACCCTCCAAGGTGACTACTTCTTCTCCGCCTTCCGCCCCTGGTCGCTACCCAACGCCGGCACGAAGCAGATGCAAGCGGCAATGGAGAAGTACGCGCACTTCACGAAGAGCCAGTTCCCGACGTTCGGCCAGTACGAGGCTTGGTTGGGAGCCGACCTCATGATCAAGGGCCTCCAGATGGCCGGTCCGAACCCGACGCACGCCGCAGTGATCAAGGACCTCCGCGAACTCAAGTCCTACAACGGAAACGGCCTCCTGCCGCACCCCATCAACTACGCGACGATCTTCGGGCACGACCTCGCGCAGACGTGCTTCTGGGTGCTGAAGGCAGGGCATTCCGGATTCACAAACATCTCCTCGAATCCGGTTTGCGGCAGGGACCTCCCGGGGACATCGACGTCATAAGGACCATTGTTCGGAGAGCCTCCATCGACACATTGACCGAATTCGGCGGCTACCGAGGCCCCGCCTACTGAAGTCACGCCGACGTGCTCGCCGTGGGGCCAGGGATCACCGGCGTCCTGAGACGAGCGTCACCTCACTCGACCTGGCCACATCCGATGTCATCGAACGACTTACCGATCCAACCCGCGTCGCCGCCCGTCGGTCGAAGGGCCTCGTTGGTCGGGTACGTCCAGAGTCGGAAAGACAGCGAACTTCACCGGGGTCGTCGCCGGTGTGATAGGGCTACCGCTGGTGATGGTCATGACCGGAACAATCGAAATGCTGCGGGCCTAGACGCAGCGACGGATCACCATGGAGATGGTCGGGCGGCAAAACCCCTGGGTGATTTGTCGCCCGAGCAGGCAGCCGAGTCGAAGCTTGATTTCCAAGACGGCGCTGCTTTGTGTGAAGGGCGAGTTCATCGACCTGGGTGCGATGAGCTCGCAACCGAGATACGCCGCATGACGCATCACCGGAAGGACTACCAAGAGCAGTTCAGGGCCTTCAAAATCGATCGGTCCGACATGGGTTGTCCGCTGTCTGCCTCTGAAAATCTGTTCCGGGCGGCGGCCCGAGTGGCGATTGTCAAGAAGAATGCCACGGTCCTGCGCAAGTTTGGTGACCGACATTAGGGAGAACAGGAATGCCTTTGCCGAGATACGGGTGCTACTGATTAACGACGAATCATCTCAGAAGTCAATCAGTATTCCGACGCGATGGGACCTGCTCGTTCGAGATGCTCGGTCCAGTACGGTGCGATCCAACGGATGATCTCGTGCGAGAGGCGTCGTAATGGCTCATCGACTTCGTGTCTTTACGTGCCCCTACGTGTCTTTATGGTCGATTGTGGCTGTGGGGTGCAAGCTCAGGATTTCGCCGCCGCGTGGTCCGAAGATCGCGCGACGGACCGTGTCCGGCTATGTGGGTAGCACGCGTTCTTCAGTGATCGACGGGGAAATGCGCCGGGAACGGTGTCGACGGTCATGCGTCGTGGGCATCGTGGGCAAGGTATTACACCGAAAGAGCAACCGTTCCGGTGAGCCGGATCTGGTCCTTGCCCCGAGACCTTCGGTCAAGCAGCGATGGAGTACTCGCGCAGAACTCCGCCGAGTCGGTCGACTCGCTGGATATTCATCGAGTCATCGAGTGGCTTGCCCGGGACATAGGGGATCGGGACCTGGAGATCGATCGCGCGGTGCGGCCGTGCGGCGTTGTAGTGCTCGACAAATTCGATGAGGGCGCGTTCGAGATGGCGCTCGTTCCTGATGAGTAGCCAGTCGAGGCACTCGCGTCGTGCGGTGCCAACGAATCTCTCGGCGAACGCGTTGGCACGCGGCGCGACGAACCGGTGTCTTGATGACGCGAGAACCGATGCTTCGAAGGACTTCATCGAAAGGGTCCCACGAACTTTGTGTCACGATCGCGGATTAAGAACTTGACGGCGCGACCTTCTTCCTCGAGCGTCATTGTGAGATTGCGTGCCTGTTGGGTGACCCAGCTGCCAATCGGGTGCTCGGTGACGCCGGCCAAGAAGACCTTGCGGCGATCCAGATCGATAAAGAACAGCACATATAGTCGGCAAAGGGTCATGGTATCGACGTGGAAAAAGTCGCAGGCCAACGTGCCGGCAGCCTGGGAGCGAAGAAACTCGGTCCAGGTTGGTCCTGATCGGCGCGGCGCGCCGGTTTAAGACGATGTCGTCGAAGCACATTGCGCACGCTCGTCGCCGAGACCACGACGCCGAGCTTCCTCAACTCGCCGACGATGCGGAGATAGCCCCACCGCGGGTTCTCCCGAGCCAGACGAAGGACGACTGCGACGATCTCAGCATCGAGGGCGTTGGGAGCGACCGTCTCAGGACGAGGGAACCTCCAGTCGCCGGCGAACGAGATCTCGGTGCCAGCGTATGAGCGTTGCCGGCGTGACGAGGAAGGTGGCCCAGCGCTCGCGCGGAAGAAATCGAGCAAGCGTTGCCAGCACCGCGCGATCGGCAGGGGAGAACCGAGGTCGCGCCACTTGGCGCTTCAGCACCGCGAGTTGATGACGCAGCACCGCGATCTCGACGTCCTTCTCGTCCGGCGACGGACCGATTCCAACCAGGCCGAGCAGCTTTCGAACGAGCAGGAAGGTTACAGAACAGCTCACGCGGACGATCCTGGCACACTTGTTGCGTCGCTGGTCAGAGCCGCGTTCCTACGCTTGCATCCAACATGCCCTATTCCCACGAATCGTCCGCCTGAGCTGACACGTATTGAGGTTGGATCTGACCTTTACGCCGATACCCTGAATTTCCAGGAAGGG
>PMLV01000270.1 GCA_003160635.1 Acidimicrobiaceae bacterium
TCCGAAATCGTCGTTGGCCGTGGACGGCGACGCTGTAGATCATCAACCATGCCGCGAGCAGCGAGACGTTTGCCTCAGGCACGTGAACGACGATCCGGGCGACCAGGAACGCCATAACTACCACGACGGCGACAGAGAACGGAAATCGTCGTCGCAATGCCAACGGCAAGGTAAGGGCCAGCATCGAGGCAACGACGGCGAGTGTGAACCCATGACTGAACGAGGGGTCAGTCGCGGGTAGCTCGTCATAGGTGGCCGCGAGTGAGACAAGAGCCGCCGCCGCCAGGGCGACGGCAAGCAGCGTGTCGGCGGTAAGCGGGTAGCGCCGGTTCAACGCCTGAGTGCGTTTGGCCAGGTCGAGCGCAGTTCCCATGGGTCGATCGTAATCGAGGTGGATCTCGGCCTCCTCCCCCATGAGTTAGAGATCCGATGGATCCATCTCTGTCTGATGGGGGAAGGGCGAACCTGTCTCAATGGCGAGGCGATGGCGACGCCACCGGCGCACAGTGGCGTCATGACATCCATCCAGATAAACGGCCTGACCAAACGATTCGGAAATGTCGTCGCTGTCGACAATCTCAGCTTCGAGGTTGCACAAGGCAGCGTCACGGGGTTCCTCGGACCAAACGGCGCGGGCAAGACCACTACCCTGCGAATGCTGCTCGGCCTCATCGCTCCAACGGCGGGCAGCTCGACGATCACGGGCAAGCCGTATCAGGAGCTTGTCGATCCATTCCGCCACGTCGGGGCGGTGCTCGAGTCCACCAGTTTCCACCCCGGCCGCCGGGCGCGTGACCACCTTCGCGTCCTGTGCACTGCAGCCGGCCTCCCACTCACCCGTGCTGACGAGGTGCTCGACGAGGTCGGCCTCACCGACGTCGGCGATCGTCGCGTCAAGGGCTTCTCGCTCGGCATGCGCCAGCGCCTCGGCCTGGCCGCCGCCCTCTTGGGGGAGCCCGAGGTACTCATCCTCGATGAGCCTGCCAATGGCCTCGATCCCGAGGGCGTCCACTGGTTGCGGAAATTCTTACGCACCTATGCGGATCAGGGACGCAGCGTGCTCGTATCCAGTCACCTCCTTGCCGAGATGGCCCAGACCGTCGACGACGTCGTCATCATTGCGAAGGGTCGTTTCGTCACTCAGTCCTCGCTTGCCGATCTGGCTGATCGGACGAAGCCAGGCGTGTGGGTGCGAACACCACAAGCACAAGCGCTTCGTGACGCACTCGCTGCCAAGGGCATCGCCGCAGAGCTCACAACCGCAGAGACCGTGATGGCACTCGAAACCACGACCGAAGACGTCGGCATCGTTGCCGCTGGCGCAGGCGTCGTGATCTTCGAGATGACCTCCAAGCACTTCGATCTCGAGGAGTACTTCCTCGAGCTCACCGCCGCAACCACCGACCCGATCACCAAAGGAGCCCTACGATGAAAAACCTCATACATGCCGAGCTGTTGAAGTTGCGCACAACTCGGATGATCTATGGCTTGGCGCTCGCCGCGCTTGCCTTCGTACCCCTCAGCGTGGCCGGCGCCATAATCAGCGCCGGGAAGTCCGGCGGCGGTCCGGCATTGGGAACCGGCGAAGGAATACGTGGCGTCATGTCCGCAGGATCGTCAGGCATCCTCACCGTCCTGATCATCGGCATCTTGATCATTGCCGGGGAGTTTCGCCACGGTACGGTGACCTCAACGTTTCTCGTGTCTCCCAAGCGTGGGAAGGTGGTCGGCGCCAAGATCGTCGCAGCGGGCCTCGTCGGAACCGGGATTGCCATAGTCGCCGCCGTGCTCACGCTGGCCATATCCGTGCCGTGGCTGGCGAGCAAACATATCCACCTTCACATCCTCAGTCACAATGTCGGAATGGTGCTGCTTGGCGGCATCGCCGCAACTGCTATCTACGCGGCCGTCGGAGTGGGCGTGGGATCGCTGATCCGAAACCAGACGGCAGCTGTAGTGGTCGCCCTCGGATGGGTGTTGGTCGCTGAGAGCCTTCTCATCAGCTTTGCCCACGAGATCGGCAGATGGACGCCCGGCGGCGGCGCTGCCGCTCTTGACGGCGTTTCCCGTCATGGATTGCTACCGATGTGGGGAGGGGCAGTGCTCTTCGTCGCCTACGGACTGCTCTTCGCTGCTGGTGGCACTCGGTTCATCATGAGACGAGACGTCTCGTAGGGTTTCTCCTCCACCATTGTCGTACGCCGTAGTCTGCTCGACCACCTCATCCCAACGCCCTCTGTGTGAGGTGGTCGAGCCCGTTGTCAGTGTGCCGAGGCTTATGGCTCGTGCTGGGGGGACTGTGTGGCAGGTCCACCGTGATACCGCCAGAGTGTGATGCGCTCGTTGCAAGAGTGCCCAGAAAGGGCCGGATCTGGGCGGGCCAAAGCGCGAGCCCTGGGTACTTTGAAACACCTCTCGGAGGCGCCGAGCATCTAGTTCACGGCTGCCAGATCGTGTCGGGGAAGAACTCTCGGCAACGTTGAACTCCAGCGTCCTCATCAGGTGTCCCACTTTGCCCACCAATAAGCAAGTGGGGCATGACTCCGATGTGCCGTACCGTCCCACCCTCCCGGCGTACGGAGCGACTATCGGCGTCGGCAGTCAGCGAACATTTGGGGATAGGCAATCACCGACTTGTCCTTCGTGACCTCAGGCGCCCGAATGTTTCTCTCTGTCAAGTGTAACTCTCAGTCACAAGATCGTTCGCTATGAGTTGCGTCAAGTGTCGGTCGGAGTCGTCCACGGCTCTCCCGTATACCAAAGAGGTGCCTCCGCAACCCCCAATTCGCGTAGTAAGAGAAGTCAGTGGCCGAAAAATAAAGTCCCGCTGACTTCGCAAAACCTGCTAATCGCTCGTAGTCGGCTATGGAATCCATCAGGCCCACGACCATTCCGGCTTTTCCTCCAAAGTCCGGAAGGAATGCCACGTACTCGACACGGTCCGTATTTGAATCGTTTGCCACCTCAAAGGGGGCGGTTACTCGTATGCCCAGAACTTCGGCGACCTCTCTCCATGTCTCTGCTGCGATAGTTCGTTGGCTCATGACGGATCTCCTCGTTGATCCACCATACGTTGGTCCCACTTTGACAGCCTCATATCCAGGTGGGGCATTACCCCGAGATGCCGATCAGACCGTGCGCGATCCCGGCGGTATGGGATGGCCTACAAGCAGTCGGATACTCCGCCGGTCTTAGCCCCGGGGTGCGAAGAACTCAAGTGCGATGTTGTCGGGATCTCGAAACGACAATGCCGAGTAGTAAGGCGTGTCCACGATGCCACCGCGGAACCTGTCAAGGCCTTTGAGA
>PMLV01000199.1 GCA_003160635.1 Acidimicrobiaceae bacterium
CAGCTCATTGACATCGTCGGTTGTGCCGGTTAGGGAAGAAACCGTGTCTCCATCTGGCTACTCGTCGAAGTCGTCGCGCCAGGGCGCGAACCTCGGCCGTGCGGTGTGCAGCGATGCTCAGACCCGGGCGATCACATCGAGGGCGTAGCGCTGGAGTGCCGGCGCCGGATCGCTCCCGAACATCCCGGCCGGGATGAGGACCCGTGACACGCCGAGCGCCTGGAGCTCGGTGACGTCGGCCAGCGCCTCGTCGCCGTTGGTGACGAAGCTGTCCATCGTCACCTCGATCGAGGAGGGGTCACGTCCGGCCTCTCGTGCGGCCTGGCGCACTACCTCGAGCAGGGCCGGCACCTCGCCGCGGCTGACCCCGAAGGGAAAGAAGCCGTCGCCCAGCCGCCCGGCGCGCCGCGCCGCGGTGGGGCTGTGGCCCCCGATGTGGATGGGGATCGTCCCCTGCACGGGTTGCGGCCGCAGGTAGCACTCTGCAAAACCCGTGGTGGCGCCGTCGTAGCTGGCCCGCTCTTGTGACCACAGCGCCCGCATGGCACCGATCGACTCCTCGCCCCGGCGGCCGCGTCTCTCCCAGGGCACCCCGAGCGCCTCGTACTCCTCTTTGAGCCAGCCGACCCCGACCCCGAGGATCACGCGGCCACCCGAGAGGAAGTCGAGCGTGGCCAGCTCTTTGGCCAAGACGACCGGATTGCGCTGGGGCAGGATCAAAATGGCCGTCCCCAGGCGCAGCGTCGAGGTGGCGTGGGCGACGTAGGACAGCCATATCAACGGATCGGGAAAGACGGTGTCGTCTGGACCGATGCGCCCCGAGGAGTCATAGGGGTAGACCGAGCGGTAGTCGGCCGGGATCACGACGTGATCGACCGTCCACAGCGACTCGAAGCCCGCGTCTTCGGCCGCTACGGCCAACGCGGTGGCTGCCAGCGGCCCGGCAAAGGGCTCGATGTTGGAGAATGCCAGACCGAATTTCATCCGCTCGCGGACCCCCCTCTTGTGCGCCTATTCGTAGTACCCGTTTTCAATGAGGGCGGGTGAATGGTAAACACATTTGCCGGGGGTGCGTCCAGCGGCGGGCCGGGAGTCCCTGTGGCGGGGCGGGCGAAGCCGGATACGGCCTGTCCGGAGGGGGAGAGGGCGCGGGGGAGTCGTCGGTACACAGGCCGGATCCGGGCAGCGTGACTGAAATGAGAATGCGTATCGCATATATCATGGAGTGTCGCAGTAGGACGGGGCGCGTCGATGCCAGACCCGACCGACGACGTCGATGGGACGGACGAACATGGCTGATCGGGCAGGGGTAATCCGGTGCGGCCTCATGGGTTCAGGAATTGCCGAGGTCCGCGCAAGTTCGGCCCGCCACCGCTCCTGGCCCGGATGGTCGAGGCTTGCCTCCTTGGCCATGAGACGAGGCAGAAGTTCCATTCGTATGACGGCTGTTCGAAGGAACCGCGCTGGATGACAACGATCCAAGGGAGGAAACAAGTGCGACGTGTATTCACGCGTTGGCGGCCAGGCGCAGCCGGACCCTCGGAATCGGACGGAGGAGAGGGACGTCCTCAGCCGGGAAGCCATCGGCGCATTCGCTCAGGAGAAACTGAGCGAATTTTGCTAGGTTGGATCTCGTGAAGACCGCCGAGGAGTCACCGCGCTTCGATCCAGAAGCAGTCCATGCCAAGTACCTGGAGGAGCGCGACAAGCGATTGATCGAGGGCCGGGCCGCCATCAGGGACCTGACCGGCGACAGCCTGTTCACGAAGTATCGCGAGGACCCGTTCACTCCCTTTGAACACCGTGATGCCATCTCTGACGAGGTCGAAGTGGCGATCATCGGGGCTGGAATGTCGGGCGTCATAGCCGGAGCTCACCTGCGGAAGGTCGGCGTGGAGCGGATCAGGGTGATCGATCAAGCCGGTGGGGTCGGCGGGACGTGGTACTGGAATCGCTACCCGGGAGCGATGTGCGACGTGCAGTCCTACGTCTACCTGCCGATGCTCGAAGACATGGAGTACATTCCCACGCGTCGTTATGCCTTCGGTGACGAAATCCGTCACCACTTCGAAGCGATTGCGCGTAAGTACGACCTGATCGACGACGCATTGTTCCACACCGGTGTCACGTCGACGGAGTGGGATGAGGACAGCGCCCGGTGGATCATTCACACCGACCGTGGGGACGTGATACGGGCACACTACGTCGTCATGGCCGTGGGCATCCTCAACTTGATAAAGCTGCCGGATATTCCGGGTATGGAGTTGTTCAAGGGCAAGTCGTTCCACTCAGGTCGCTGGGATTACGAGTACACCGGCGGCGACATGCATGGGAACCTGAGCAATCTGGCCGACAAGGTCGTCGGCGTCATCGGGACTGGAGCCAGCGCCGTTCAGCTCATCCCGGCTCTGGCCGAGTCATCGAAGCGCCTCTTCGTGTTCCAGCGCACCCCCTCGGCCGTCGGCGTCCGGGGCAATCGCCCGACACCTGAAGACTTCACCGACGACCTCGGCCCAGGCTGGCACCGCGAGCGCATGGTCAACTTCCAAGCCAGTTTGGACGGCCTTGTCGTAGAGACCGATCTCATCGATGACGGCTGGACCCATCACTTGGCCAAGGTCTGGAACCCACGTATGGAACCGGACATGTCGATGGAGGAGTTCATCTTGCGCGCGGAGGAGGAAGACTTCGCCATCATGGAGGAGCACCGGGCGCGCATCGACGAGACCGTCTCAGATCCCGCGATCGCTGAGATCTTGAAGCCCTACTACCGCTACTTGTGCAAGCGCCCGTGCTTCCATGACGAGTATCTTCCCGTGTTCAACCGGCCGAACGTCACTCTGATCGACTGCCCGGCGGGCATCGAGCGCGTCACCGAGAACGGCCTCATCTGTAACGGCCAGGAATTCGAGCTCGACTGCATCGTGTATGCCACCGGCTTCGAGGCGGAGGTGACGCCCTTCCCCCGGAGGGCAGGACACGACATCATTGGCCGAGGCGGTGTCCGCATGGCCGACAAGTGGGAGCCGGGTGTCGCCACCTTGCATGGCATGATGACGAGCGGTTTCCCGAACATGTTCATCATGCCGGCGCCCGGGCAGCAGGCGGTGATCACCGCCAACATCACCCTGATCAACACGGTGGGGGCCGAACATATTGCGGCGACGGTGAAGTTGCTCGAAGACCGGGGTGTGCGGATCTTTGACGTCAACCCCGACGCCGAGGCCGACTATGTCGAGCAGATCGTCGGCTGCTATGTGGACGCAAGCTCGGTCATGGCCGCCTGCACGCCGTCGAGGCTGAACTTCGAGGGCGACCCTGGGGCGATGAATCCCCGGAGCGGCGCCTATGGCGGCGGTCGAGGGGACTTCTTGGGATTTTGCAAGCTGCTTGCCGAGTGGCGTGATCAGGGTGACTTCGTCGGATTGGAATTGGAAATACAGCAGCGGGAGTCCGAGGACGCAGTGAAATGACAAGGAGATGGGGGGAATCCGGTGGAGAGTCGGTCAAAGGAGACGGGGGCAGCCCCGCAGGATTCGGGAGGAGGCGCGTTGCCCTCTGAACAGGTAGCGGGAAAGCCGCGCGTCGTCGTCGTGACAGGCGGAGCGGCCGGGATCGGCGCGGCCATCGCGGAAGAGTTAGGCCGTATCGGAGCGTTCGTCGTCACCTTGGATCCGGTTGTGTCGGTGGACGGGTCGACTCGAATCGACTCTCCCGAGCAAACGACAGCCGAAAGGATCATCGAGGCCGGGGGAACGGCGCGGGCATCGAACACGTCGGTGACCGACCGCGAGGCGGTCCAGTCCCTCTTTGCCGGGCTCGTAGACGAATTCGGCTCACTGGACGCCGTGGTGAACGTGGCCGGCATCAGCCGGGTCACCGACTTCGCGTCCGGAACCGAAGAGGACTGGGCCGCAGTGCTCAATGTCCATCTCGACGGGTATCTCAATGTTCTCCGCGCGGCGCTGCCCATCATGGCCAAAGCCGGACACGGACGGATCCTCGGCGTCACCTCGGGTTCAGGTTGGCGTCCGGCGAACGTCGGGGCCTACGGCTGCGCCAAGCGCGCCGTTGCCGCGCTGACATGGCAGATCGGCCAGACGACGCCGGAGGGCGTGACCGTCAATGCCCTCTCGCCGATCGCCGCGACCCGGATGGTCACCGGAGGGGCCGGCCGGCCGGCCGCGGCGGCCCGACAGACGGGTTCGACGACGGACACCGGCGGGCTCAACCTGGGCTCCATGCCGCCGCCGGAGAATCTCGGGCCGGTTGGTGCCTATCTGGCCAGCGAGGAATTCGGCTGGTGCAAGGGGCAGATCATCTTCTCGGGGGGATCCGAACTCGCGCTCCTCGCTCCACCGCGGCTCCTCGAAGTCACCCGGACTGCAAATGTCACATCGCTCCCGCACGCACTCGAGACGGTGCTTCCCGTCGCGTTTGCAACAGCTGAGGCCGCGCAAGCCACGAATGGTGGCAGTAACCCTCGTTATGGTCCCATTTTCGAGGAGCCCGCGGCGCAACACGACGCGGGTCCAGCTCGCACGTGCGTGATCGTCACCGATGACGACAAATGGGGTGCGGTGATCGGCGAGGCGCTCACGGCGCAAGGCGTCACCTGCGTCGGAGCTGGTACGAAGCCGGCGCAGGGATTCGCAGCGGCCGCTGAGCAGATAGCTCAGGCGGCTCGCGACAACGGCCCCATTGACGCTGTCGTGGTCGCCCTTGTCGGGGATATCGACGGGAATGAGCGGGGACGCGCCGGCGATCGATGGCAGCAGGTCCTCGACGAGCACGAGGGCATTGCCGAGAACATCAGGACTGATGCCGGATGGGTCCGCGCCGTATCGGACTACTCGGCGCAGGCCGACCGGCCCGTTCGGATCGTCACGGTCACCAACGCGACGTCCTCAGCCGGGCGGAGTCGCGCGCAGGCTGCGGCGCAGCTGTCCCGGGCGGGGCACATGGCCAGCTCGGGCCGTGTCGATGCGTTTGCGATCGGTGTCGAGACGGCAGAAGAGTCCGAGCGTCGATCGGTCGCCGACCTGGTCGCTCACCTGGTGGGAAATGCCGACAGCGGCGCCCTGTCGGGAGCGGAGTTGGTGGCGGCGTCCGGGTGGTTCGGCCTGCGCAGCCACCCGAGTCCGGCCGCGACGATCTCCTTTGGTGGTCCGGCGATTCCCGACTGGCTCGACGCCACCCTGCGCAGGATCGTCACCGGAAGCCCCGCCTAACCCACGACAGGCGGTTCCGACGCGTTGTCGGCCGCTACGAAGGAGGAATTGATGATAACCAAGCCCGAGCGGATTGTCGACGCCCATGTCCACCTGTGGGACCCGGCACGCACCGACTGGTATCCCTACCTCACCGGCCTCCGAGAGCTCGACATGGGTGACATCTCGGGGTGGGCCCGCTACTTCGACCAAGCGATCTACTTCACCGAATCGGCGGACTGGAACGTGCAGAAGTTCGTCCACGTTGCCGCGGCGACGGACTTCGTGGCCGAGACCCTGGAAAAGGACGAGGAAGCTCAGCGGACCGGTCATCCCGACGCAATCATCGGGGGCGTCGACGGGAATGAGCCGGTGGCGGTGGCAGTTGAACAACTCGACAAGCAGTTGGCCTCGACCCGCTTCCGCGGCGTACGGCCAATGGGCAGCGTCTTGGAGGGTGCGGTACTCAACGCCGACATCCTCGGTGCCCTACTGGAGCGTGGATTGGTGTTCGACCTCATGGCCCACGCCGACGAATTGGAAGGGGCCACCAAGTCGCTGGCCGACTGGGGCGACCTGACGATCGTGCTCGAACACACGGGCTGGCCGCGATCGAACTCGGACGACGAATTCAAAATGTGGAAAGCGGGAATTTCCGCCCTCGCTTCGCTGAGCCCGAATATCCACTGCAAGCTCTCCGGCCTGGCCATGCCGCTCGGAACGACCGATGCGGAGGTCTTCAAGCCCTGGATCGCGCACGCCCTTGAGGAATTCGGGGTCGACCGGTGCTTTTTCGGCAGTAACTTCCCGCCCGATAGCGGCCACAGCACCTTCGACCAGCTCTACACCACGTACGCCACGCTGACGGCTGATCTGGATGGTGATGACCGGGAGAAGCTGTTCGCCAGCAATGCCGAGCGTGTGTATCGGTGCTGAGGAAGTTTCGGAATTGCCGTTAGTATAAATGGGATTTCCGGATCGCCCCCTGCGTGCCGTAGGCGAAGAGACGGTCAGAGGGATACCAGTGGCTGGGAGGGCACAATGACGGACACAGATGCCTATGTGGAGTCCAGAGATTTTTTCAAGGACCCAGATCTCTTCGTCGATCCCCATCCCTACTACGACGACATCCGGGCCCGATGCCCGGTGATGCGTGAGCCCTTCCATGACGTGGTCATGGTGACCGGCTTCGACGAAGCGCTCGAGGTCTATTCGAACCCGACGACCTGGTCGTCGTGCAACACGGTGGCCGGCCCGGGGTTCCCGGTCCCACTCGTGGGCGATGACGTCAGCGACCTGATCGACCAGCATCGCGACGAGCTGCCCTTCAGCGATCAGCTTCCCTCGTTCGACCCTCCCACTCACACCGTCCAACGTGGACTGTTGATGCGCCTGATCACGCCGAAGCGGATGAAGGAGAACGAAGAGTTCATGTGGGGCCTCGCCGATCGCCAGATCGACGAGTTCTTGGCCCAGGGCACATGTGAGTTCGTCCGCGAGTACGCCGGTCCCTACACCCTTCTTGTCGTGGCCGATCTCCTCGGTGTGCCCCAGGGCGACTTTGCCAGGATCCGCTCCCGCATGACCACCCGTCCGGCCGAACGGTCCTTGGGGGAGCACGACCACAAACCACTCGAGTACCTCTACGACCAGTTCACCGCCTATATCGAGGACCGACGCCGCAACCCGCAGGCCGACGTGATGACCTCTATGGCGACCGCCACGTTCCCTGACGGGTCGACGCCCCCGGTCCACGATGTCGCCTTGATCGCGGCCAACCTGTTCGCCGCCGGGCAAGAGACCACCGTGCGTCTGCTCACCGCCTCCTTGCGGATGATCGGTGAGCGTCCCGAGCTCCAACAGTTGCTCCGTGACGAGCGTCATCGCATCCCCAACTTCATCGAAGAGATGCTCCGGCTCGAGACGCCGATCCAGGGTTCGTTCCGCCTGGCCCGACGCACCACGTCGGTCGGCGGAGTCGATCTCCCCGCCGGCACCACGGTGTTCGTGGCTCCGGGTGCGGCCAACCGCGACCCTCGCCATTTCGAGCACCCCGACGAGTTCGAACTGGACCGACCAAACGGCCGCCAACACCTGGCCTTCGCCCACGGCATCCATACCTGCGCCGGAGCACCCCTGGCCCGGGCCGAGGCCCGGGTGACCATTGAGCGCTTCCTCGATCGCATGGCCGACATCACGATCTCCGAATCTGCGCACGGCCCGGCGGGTGCACGGCGCTACGACTACATCCAGACCTACTTCCTCCAGGGCCTGACGAACCTCCACCTCGAGTTCACCCCGGCGAAGGGATAGGGAAGGCGGCCGGCGGCGACCGATCGGCGAATCGAAGATCGCACCTGCCGTCGGATGTCGTTGAAGGGAGTCCGGGCGGTGACGGGCAAGGTCAGCTGTGGCGCAACCATCGTGTTCCTTGGATTCGCTCATTGCCATGAATGGAGAACCGCAACGTGAACCTTCAGTTCGCCAATCGAGTGGCCGTGGTAACCGGTGGAGGGCACGGGCTAGGTCGAACCTACGCGCGCGAATTGGCGAGCAGGGGCGCCATAGTCGTGATCAACGATATTGGCTGTGCGCCCGATGGTCTGAGCACTGCGGAGTCTGTCGCAGGGGAGATCGCGTCGTCGGGTGGCACCGCCACCGCCCACCTGGGGTCCATTGCAGATCCCACAGTGGCCCGAACGTTGATCGAGGAGACGGTGGACCGTTTCGGCCGAATCGATATCCTCGTCAATAACGCGGGATTCACCACGATGACAGACTTCACGTCGCACGCCCTCGCGGACCTTGACGACCTCTTAGATGTCCATCTGCGAGGGCCTTTCGCCGCAACACAGGAGGCCTTTCGACACATGGAGAGGAATGGTTATGGGCGCATCGTCTTTACGAGCTCCTCGGCCGGCGTCTTCGGTCGGGTGGGCGGGGGTGGGTATTCAATCGCAAAGACGGCGTTATTGGGACTGATGAACATCGTCTCACTGGAAGGAATGAAATCGGGAATTCTCGCCAACGTCATACTGCCCAGTGGAAAGACGAACATCGAGGTACGAGGAGGGGCGCGGGTACCTTCGAATGACCGATTGCGGGAGACGTTCGGCCTCATGGACTCCTTTCTCGCTCCTGAATTCGTCACGCCGTTGCTCGTCTACTTGTGCAGCGAGCAGTGTGACGTGTCGCACCGCATCTACTCGGTGATTGGAGGTCGCTACGCCCGCGTGTTCGTCGGCGTGACCGAGGGTTGGATGGCGGAGGGCACCACCCCGCCATCGGTGGAGGAGATCGCGGGGCACCTCTCCACCATTGACGCCATGGACGCTTGGACCCTTCCCCTCAGCGCCGAGGACGAATTGACCGAGGTCGCAGAACGTCGCCGGATATTCCCACCCCGGGGGCATTCGCCTGAGAGCCGAGGTGGGCCGTGCTGAGCCTGCCTAACCCCTTGCCAGCAGCTGTTGCATCTGATTGGGCGGCGGTCCGGCCGCCGTCCCGCCATCAACAGGGATGATGACGCCCGTTACCTGCGCGGACAGATCGCTGGCCAGGTAGACAACGGTATTCGCCACGTCCAGCGTCGAGCCCTGGCGGGGGAATGGCTGCGTCAGGCGGATGACCGGCTCCATGTCGTAGCTCGTGATCTCCGTGGGAATATGCCCCGGGGCGATGCAGTTCACGCGGATGTTGAACGGTCCCAGGTCGCAGGCGATCGACTTGCTGATGTGGGCGACGGCCGCCTTGGTGCAGCGGTAGACGGTGACGCCTCCGCCACCCATGATCCCGGCGATCGAGGAGGTGTTGATAATGGATCCTCCGCCGTTCTCCTTCATGTGGCGCGCCGCGAACTGACAACCGATCAGTACCCCGAACAGGTTGACATCCATGACGCGACGGAAATCTTTGAGGTCATTGTCGAGGAATCCGCCCAGCTGGGATGGGATCCCAGCGTTGTTGAACATCACATGAAGGCCACCGAAACGGGCCACCGCGAAGTCAACGACGGCTTGGACATCTTCGGGACTGGCAACATCGGTCTTCTTGAAGGCAACGGATTCCCCCAGCTGATCAGCAAGCTTCTCGCCCCGCTCGGCGTCCACGTCAGCGATGACAACCTGGGCTCCTTCTTCGATGAACCGTTCGACGGTCCCTCGCCCAATGCCCGCAACGCCACCCGTGACGAGCGCGACCTTTCCCTCCAATAGTGATCCCACTGGCGTTCCTCTCGATTCGGTCACTGTTCGACGCCATCCGGTCGAACCCGGTTGGGCAGATACTGGCCTATCCCAAGGCTGCGTGCACGCCGGGAAGCCGTTCGAGGTCGAGCTCGAGTTGCACTTCGTCCTTGCGGATGGAGCTCCCGTTGACGAGCACGTGCCGCATGCCACTCGGCGTCTCGGCCGTCAACCGCTCACCGTCGGCGGGCAGGTCGCGCAGCCGCCGCACCGCGCCAGGCGCCACCGTCTTGGGATCGAAGACGCACACGTCCGCAAAATAGCCCTGGCGGAGATAGCCACGCCGGGCGAAGTCAAACATGTCGGCAGGTTCGCCGGTCAGCTTCCGTACGGCCTTTTCGAGCGACATGATCTCGCGCTCGCGGACCCAGTTGCCGAGGAGGTCGGTCGGCAGGGGGGCGTCGCAGAGCTGGTCGACGTGAGCACCGGCGTCGGTCAGGCCGAGCACGGTGTGCTTCTCGTTGAGCAGACGACCTACCGCCTCGGGATCGTCGTTGGCGATGTAGGCGCGGAAGCGAGTCTTCAGGTCTTCGGCCAGCGAGAGCTCGCACATGACGTCGAACGCTGAGACGCCGCGCTCCCGGGCAAGATCGGCCACGCGCCGCCCCTGCAGTTCGGGGAACATCTCCGACTCGGACACCTCGAAGGTCTCCCAGCGCGGTTTCATTCCGGTGGTGCTTGCCTCAAAGTCCTTGTCGGCGCGGGCTCGCCACTCCGCATCGCGGAAGGCTGCCTTACGGACATCGCGACCGACCTTGATCAGCTCGGCAAAGACCTCGCCGGTATTCAAGTTGTAGGCGTCCTCCAGGGTGAACTGCATGGTGAGGGGCCTAGGCGTGACCTGCGGCCACACGTTCGCACCGTTGGCATTCCCCTCCTGGAGGAGCTTCACCACTTCGAGGTGTGCGCCACCGGCAGAGCTGAAGAGCGGGCAGGTGAAGGGTCGACCCACGCGTGGCTGCCACTTCCAGACATCGGGGTACTCGCACTGCCAGCCCGGTGTCGTCAGGACCACACCCTTGCCGGTCGCTCCCACGGCCATGAAGAGTGCTTCGACCTCGTCCATTTCGGCGAAACGGCTCGGAACGGGCTTGCCGTCCACCCCGCGATGGGCGAACGAAAAGCTGGTCGAGAAGCCGGCAGCGCCGATGCCGATTGCCTCGGTTACGAGCCGACACATCGAATCGATCTCCTCGGCTGTGGCGGCGCGTTCGTACGCGGCGTCGCCCATGACATAGAGGCGCAACGCGCTGTGGCCGATGTATGCCGTGAAATTGAGGGCCGTCCCCCGCCGTGCAACCAGGTCCAGGTAGTCGGGGAAGGTCTCGAAATCCCAGACGATCCCCGCCGTCAACGAGTTCGCGTCCATCCCTTCGACGCCTTCGAGCGTACGCACGATCAGGTCATGGTGTTCCGGTCGGCAGGGAGCGATGGTGAAGCCGCAGTTCCCTGCGACAACTGTCGTGACGCCGTGGTAGGAGGAGGGCTTCAGCTCGCGATCCCAGAACACTTGCGCATCGAAGTGCGTGTGGATGTCGATGAACCCCGGTGCGACAGCGCAGCCAGATGCATCCAACTCAGTCTTTCCCTGCAAGTTCGGGCCGATCTCCTCGATCACGCCTCCACTGATCGCCACGTCGGCCAGGCGTCCCGGCCCACCGCTCCCGTCGTAGACCGTCCCACCGCGAATTACCACGTCAGCTGACATGTGACCCATCCTCCACATAGCTCAGGAACTCCAAAAGGTTGCCATCGGGGTCACGCACATAGACGCTCGAGCCAACCGACTGCCGGCCGCCTTCGCGCTCCACAGGACCCTCTTCCACTCGTGCGCCGGCCCGATCGAGCAGTTGCGTCAGCCCTGCCGCGGGACCGGCCCACACGAAGCAAAGATCACCACAGGGTGGCTTGGCGGCGGGTGCACGAAGTGTGAATTCCCGCTGCCAAACCTCTGGGCGATGGAAATTGATCATCTGATTTCCAATATACACCTGGACCAGATATTCGTTCTCCTTGACCTCCAAGCCGAGGGCCCGATAGAACGCGATCGTTGCTTCTGGATCCTGCATCGGGAGGGCGACGTGGTCGAAGCCGACGACGCTCCCCGCGGGTTCCTCAGGCGACATACTCGAACCCGTAGAGGCGGGCGCAATTGAGTGCCGTGACGTTTCGACGGTCAATTTCGGGCAGCGCCCCCAGCGTGTCGTCGATGGCACGCTGTGATTCGGGGAATGTGCTGTCCGTGTGGGGGTAGTCCGATGCCCACATGCACACTTCGGAGCCGATGAACGGAATGGCATGTAAGGCCATTTCCTCCTCCTCGAAGGTGGTGATGATCTGATTCCGGAAGATCTCACTTGGCGGAACGCTCGGCGCGTAGTCGATCGCATCCTTGAGGTTGTTCCACTCCATGTCCATACGGCTCAGGTAGTAGGGGATCCATCCGACGCCCGCTTCGGCCAGGACCAGCTTGAATCCAGGGTGCCGCTCGAGCGCACCCGAGAAGATCATGATGGCGAGCGCCTCGTCCATCTGCAGCGGGAGGAGTGATGCGAACGCCGCTGATTGCCACTTGCCGATTTCGTAGCTGAGCCGCGGTGACGCACCACCCTTGATGTGGAAACTGAGGGGAAGCCCGGTGCTCTCAGCCGCCGCCCACAGCCGATCCCACTTCTGTTCGGTGGCGTTGATCTCGAAGACGTCGAGAATCGCGCCACGGTGTCCCAACTCGGCAACGCGCTCGAGCTCGGCGACGGCGGCCTCCGGTGAATGGTTCGGCAGGAATGCCAGCGCACACAGCCGATCTGGGGCCGCCGCATTGAACTCCTCGACCGCCCAGTCGTTCCATGCCGCGTAGCAGACGTCCTGGAGATCAGGCTCGGGGATCGAGAGCGTCAAGGGCATCGGCCCGTAGATCACCGAGGCCCAGATCCCGTCCCGGTCCATGTCCTCGAGGCGCAACTTCGGTGTTCCGGCGCGGTATCCGTCGTCTTCGATGCCGGCCCGTCCGATGGCACTCAGCGCCTTCAAGTTGTCTGCGCCTGGCGGCCGTCCACTCCGCCCATGCACGCGATCCCCGGAAACCCACGTGGGTGCTCCATCGCGGGTGACCACGTGCGGACCTCGTTCGACGAGGTCCTTCGGAAGCCGCGACGACCATACGTCGGTCGGTACGGCGTTGAGGTCCAGGTGATCATCACAGGAATAGATGCTGGATGCGTTCATTCGAGTCTTCTCCTTATGCCTTGTGCGCCAGCAGACACACCTTCAGTGCCTGAGGGCCTTCTCGGTGGCGCATGGCCGGAGCCGCGCCGATCGCCACGTGTCCGTCGTTTCCCCACTCTTGTGGCGAGTCCTCCTTTCAGGAATGTCTGCTGACGGAGACAAGGCGGTCGCTGCACCAACTCGTCTCCTCTGCCTCTATACCAACCGGTACCGGATAGGCAGGTGCTTGATCGCTTCGTTGATGGACGAGTTCATGCGCTCGACGGGCCCGGACTTCTCGAACCACGTCATCCGGGACGGCAAGAGTCGGAACATCTGTTCGAGTTCAGCCCGAGCGAGATGCGCCCCCATGCACAGGTGTGGGCCGAAGCCAAATACAAGGTGCTGATTCGGGTGACGATCGATCCGAAACTCGAACGGGTCCTTGAACACCTCCTCGTCGCGGTTCCCCGAGGCCCAGAAGAGAACCACTTTGTCGCCGGCATGGATGGTCTGGCCGCTCAACTCGTAGTCCTGGGTCGCGGTGCGCACGAAATAGTTGATGGGGGTCACCCAACGGAGGATTTCCTCGACCGCGGCGGGTAGCAGTTCGGGATGAGCCCTCAGCATTTCCCATTGGTCTGGGTTCTCGCAGAAGGCGAGCATGGCGCCGGCGATCGCGTCGCGAGTGGTCTCGTTGCCTGCCTCGACCAACAGCTCGCAATAACCGGTCAGCTGCTCGAGGGTCAAGGGCACATCGTCGATGGTGCTCTGCACCAACAGAGTGACCAGGTCGTGTTGGGGGTCACTGCGCCGCTCGTCAATGAGTCCCTGGAAGTATTGGTGCATCTCGATCTGGGCACGCATCGCGGCCTCGTCCGGGGTCTCGCCCGGCAGGCGGTACTCGGGATCCTCTTTGCCGATGACGGTGTCGGTGGCCCGGAGTAAGCGCTCCCAGTCAGGCCGCGGCACCCCAAGCACCCAGGCGATGACTTCGAGGGGGAGACGTGTTGCAAACCTGTTCACGAAGTCGCACTCGGCCACCTCGCCGCCCGTGGCGGCATCGTCGACGATCTCCGAGGCGATACGTCCGATGTCGTCGAAGCGCGCCCGGACCCGGCTCCGCAGGAACTCCTTGTTGGCGAGCTGTCGCACGGGACCGTGCCGCGGCGGGTCGAGGAAGACGATCATCTCGTACGTGGCCATCGCCTCGGCGATTTCCTCCGCCCCCCGCTCGAGCGTGATCCCCTTGGCGCTCGAGAAGACCAAGGGTTGCGAGGCGACCTGAACGAGATCGGAATGCCTGGTGATGGCCCAAAAGGGTGGGTAGCCGGGCGGCTCGAAGTACGCCACCGGAGCCTCGGCGCGCAGCCGCGCCCATAGCTGGTGCGGGCGGCCGTCGCGCTGGTAGTGCGATGGATCGATGAGATCGAGTGGATCTATGTCGATCGTCATTGCCATGTGTGACTCCTCCTTACGGTGAACGACGGGTAGGCCGCCCACCTGTTGGTCGTGACCGCTACCACGCGGGTCACGTGGCGCGACATCTCGTGCTCTCCGATATCCGGCCGAAGACCTTTGTGAGAAGGCGATAGACCATGTTGCCCGAGGGCCATTGCGTGACGATCTTGCCTGTCGCGGACTTGAAGTAGTTGTTGCTCATCGTCCACGACGTTCCCTCCATCTTCGACTGGAGCCACGCGTACCAAATGGCCTCATGCAACGGCTTTACCTCGATAGCACTGATTCGTTCGCGGCGCATGCGCCTCGCGGCTCGGACGGCGTATTCAGCCTGAGCTTCGAGCGTCGAAACCAGTTCGCCCCCGTTGGTGCCGGGCCCGTACAGCATGAAGAAGTTGGGGAACCGAGGCACAGAGATTCCGAGAAAGGCCCGCGGTTCACCGGCCCAATGATCACGGAGGGTCACACCATCGCGCCCGGTGATCTGCATTCGGCCCAAGTAGTTGGCCGCCTCGAAACCGGTCGCCATGGCGATGACGTCGACCTCTCGCTCTACGCCCTGGGCGTCGACTATCCCGGTCTTGGTCACCCGCGACACGGCGAGCGGCACGAGTTCCACGTTCGCCTTCTTGAGCGCGGGATAGAAGGTGCTGGCCAGAATGGGCCGCTTCCCGGGGTAGGGGTAGGTGGGCGTGACGGCCTCCCGTAGATCGGGGCGGTCGGCGAACTCGTGGGCGATGTAGTCCAAGCAGCCTTGTTGGCGGAGACCATTGAGCTTGGTACCGGGTCGAAACATCGCCGCGCCCCAAAGGCTCATCTCGATGAAGACCCGTAGCCTTGCCCGATCAAGAGCTCGGCGCCAAGGCTTCGAGAACTGTTGACGCTCGGCGTCGGACAGGTCACGCTCACCCTTGGGCATGACCCAACCTGGCTCACGCTGGAAGACATACAGCTTCTTCACGATCGGCTGGATGGCGGGCACGATCTGAGCAGCGGTGGAGCCGGTCCCGACGACGGCTACCACCTTGTCGGAGAGATCGTGCTGGTGCTCCCAGCGGGACGTGTGGAATTTCGGTCCTGCGAAGTCCGCCAGACCCGGCCATTCGGGGTAGCGGGGTATGTTCAAGAATCCGGCGGCGCTCACGAGCACGTGACACTCGTCGGTCGCCCCTGAGTCGAGGATGACGGTCCACACGTGGCGCTCGTCGTCCCATGTGGCCGACTCAACGGCGACACCGAGCTGGAGGTGTCCCCGAAGCTCGAATTCGTCGACGGTCGCCTCCAGGTACTTCTGGAGCTCGGCCTGCTGCGCATGCGTGCGGGTCCATTCCTGGGACTTGAACGAATAGCAGTACAGGTTCGAGTTCACATCGACTTCGGCTCCGGGGTAGGTGTTGTCCCACCACGTCCCGCCGACTCCAAGGGACGACTCGTAGATCGTAAAGGTGTCGATTCCCGCCTTCTTCAGCTTCACTCCGACACCGATGCCCCCGAAACCCGCACCGACCACAATGACCCGGGGAGTGCCGCTGGCACCGAACAGATCCTGGCTGGTCACTGGCGCCGTTTCCCCTCCGAGTCCCATTTTCGTAATTCCCATTCTCTATAGTTTGCCATGCCTACCCCGTGCGTGTCATCCGGGGTTCGGCCATCGAGAATCTGAACTGAATTACGCACCACGGGACGTGGGCGAGTTCGGTGGCTCATGGCATCCGCTACGTATGGCCCCGGGATCGTGACCTGCTCGGCGGCCACCCGGCGGCGTCCACCACCCCCGGCCGGAGAGGATCAGCCGAGGGCGAGGACGCCTCTGATGTTCACCCCGTCGAGCATGTCCTGGTAGCCCTGGTTGATCTGGTCGAGCGGATAGCTGCGGGTGATGAGTTCGTCCAACTTGAGCTGGCCTGCCTTGTAGAGGCCCAAGAGGTTGGGGATGTCAAAGCGCGGGTTGGCCGCGCCGAAGACCACGCCTCTGACCTGTTTTTGCCACATGGCCAGTTCGAACAGGTTGATGCTGCATTCGGTCTGGGACTGGGGCGCCATGCCCGTGACCACGCAGGTGCCGTCTTTGCCGGTGAGGGTGAGGGCACCTTCCATGAGGTACCCATGCATGATGCTCGGCATCAGGATCACCGCATTCGCCATCTCGCCCCGGGTCAGATCTCTGACCAAGGGGATGGCCTCGTCGATGGAGCTCGCCGTGTGGGTGGCCCCGAAGTCGAGCGCTGCCTTTTGTTTGAATTCGACGGGGTCCACGGCGATGATGTTCTTGGCCCCGGCCATGCGGGCCCCTTGGACGGCGTTGATGCCCACGCCGCCGATCCCGACCACCACCACGGTGTCGCCGGGCTTGACCTCGGCCCGGTAGACGGCTGAGCCCCAACCCGTCGTCACGCCACACGAGACCAGGGCCACCACGCTGAGGGGCAGGTCCTTGTCGACCTTGACCAAGGAGGCCTCGTGGACCACGCCGTGCTCGGCAAAGGTGCCGACCTTGGCCATGACGTTGAGGTCTTCACCCTTGAGGTGGTAGCGCATGGTGCCGTCGGAGATCTGACCGGGCAAAAAGGTCGACGCACCCATGTCGCACAGGTTGGAGTGCCCGGTGATGCACATCTTGCAGTGCCCGCAGATCGGGAAGAAGCTGGCCGCCACGTGGTCGCCGACCTCGAGGCTGCGCACGCCGGGGCCCACCTCGAGGACGACCCCCCCGCCCTCGTGCCCTCCAAGGATCGGGAAGAGGCTGCCCACGGCCTGCTGGGGGACCTCTTGGGTCTCCTGGCTGCCGACGTCGCTCCCACGCAGGTGCTCGTCGGAATGGCACAGACCGGCTGCCTCCCACTTGACCAGGACCTCTTGGTCCCGGGGCGGATCCAGCTCGATCTCTTCGATCTGCCAATCCTGTCCCCGTCCAAAGAGGACCGCTGCGTGCGTTTTCATGGTGGCACCCCCTGAGCGCTCACGGCCCGATCCCGGGTCGTCTACGCAGTGTGTCACCGATTAGCCCGCAAGGACAGGCCTGCAACCCAATTGCGCACCGTCTATTTCCCAATGGCGGGGGATC
>PMLV01000320.1 GCA_003160635.1 Acidimicrobiaceae bacterium
CACGTGGTCACACCAGTTCCAGCGAGTAGGAATCGGCCTGGTCAGGATCGCGAGGCGAGAGCCTGAACGAACTGCATCGCTGGCCAGCAGACTGGCCAGACGCTATTCATGGGATATCAACGGCTACCCGGCCGGCAAAATCGCCTTCGGACTGATGACCGTCCGGGCGGCTCACTTCGCCCGTTCATAGATCACGCGTCGTCGAAGCTCCAGCGTCGAACGCCTTGCCCGGTAAGGAGGCGGCCGAACTGCAGGCCCGCAAAGTGAGCGCCGGCGACAGGGATGTTCGACCCCTCCAGCTCCTGCGCGTAGGCCTGCCGCACTTGGGACGCGAGCTGCTGATCATGGTCCACCAAGAGGTCGAAGTCATCGTCCGTCAACTCAAGCGGACAGTGGATGATGTCGCCAAGAAGCATGGCCCGATCGACGCCATCGGAGAGGACGATGACGCTGCTGCCGGGGGTGTGGCCCGGAGCGAGTCGCACGTCGATCCCCGGTAGCACCGTGCCATCCGATTCCCACGTCTTGATCCGGTCGAGCACCGGGCCAAGCCGCTCCGGCACGTTGGGAGTGCAGTACACCAGCGCGGTGGTCTCCTCCTCTGCGGCACCGGGGAGGAAGTAGTCGAGATCGGCTGAGGCACAGTGGATCGTGGCGTTGGGGAAGAACGCCGCGCCCTCGGCGGTGGCCCAACCGATGTGATCGAAATGCAGGTGGGTGAAGATCAGGTCGGTGACGTCCTCTGGACAAACACCCACCGCATCGAGCGATGCTGGCAGCCGACCTCTCACCATCTGGGTGCCACTGAAGAATTCGGCGATCCCACGGATCGCCTCACGTGACATGCCGATCCTCTGGAAATGGACGACGAACGGGTCGTCGTCGTTGTCAATATTCACCGCTGGCGGCGAATAGCCGCCGACGACGGCTTCGCCCGCACCGGCATCGACCAGGGCGAGACGGTCGCGCGTGCGCACCAGGAACCCGCCAAGAGTGCTCTCGATCATTCCGTCTGGGCGGAACATCTGATGCTGTTCCTGCCATGCCAGGGATTCGGCATTCGGCAAAGGCTTCGTCGAGGGTAACCTCGAAATGATCATCCCATCGATGATCTGAAGGATCTCGATATCCCCAACCTTCATGACCACTCCATCTCGTTGTGACCCTTTTGACGTGATGCTAGCGGAACCGACCCAAAGGATCGGGAGATCACATGCCGGCAGCGGAGCGGTGACGAAAGAGCAACATCGGGCTGCGCGAATATTGGAGGAGGAGCGAATGAACTCATGTCTCTTTGGGTGAGGAATTTGAGTCGAGATCCGACCTCTGGATGTTGGCATGACGACCGTTCTTCCCAAGAATTCACGCATTGGACGGGCGGTCTTGCCCAGGAACGGCGAATCGATGGTGGATGATGGCCAGATGAGCAGCGGTGGCGCGGCCGAGTCGGTTCCATCGAACGAGTGAAAGGTATTCACGTGGTTGACGTAGCCAACTGTGCCTCGAGGAGGGATTGGTCGAATCCTCGCTGCGCTCGGTCGGCCAGGTGATCGGCACGAGCGACGGGATACCCAACGTCACAACAACCCAGGCCTAATTCTCGTATGGACGGTCCGCCCAACTGGGTCGACCGCAATCGGAACGTCCTATGGGGTTCGGACTATTCGCACCTAGAGAGAACATTTCGGATACAAAGGAGAGGCTGGGGCGAGTTCATTCCCACGATCGTCCATGCTGCTCGGCCTGCGAGATACGAGCGACCAGTAACGATGCTCGGCCCGGCATCCACCGAAGGGCTGCAGCCGGCTTTGGCTCAAGTAGCCTTGCCAGAACCTTTCGCTCAGGTCGATTCGCTAGGTGCCCGATGGCAGCATCGGAACAAAGGAGACGGTCGGTGACTACTGAAGAGATCTTCGCCCATTGCCATGTGGGTCTGGCCGAAGTTGCACACAACCGCAGATACAGACGTCGAGGTCATGGTCAATCTGCGATTCACGTGGTGGCGTCGGTACCGCAGAGAGTACGAACCGCCTTGAGTATTCCCTGATAGCCGGTGCACCGGCAGAGGTTCCCCGAAAGAGCCTCCCGGATCTCCTTGTCGCCCGAGTGCGGATGGTCCCGCACGAACGCCGTCACTGAGACGATGAATCCCGGGGTGCAGAATCCGCACTGCAGCCCGTGACACTGCCTGAACGCCTCCTGCACCTCCGTCAATCCACCGTCAGGGCCGACCAACCCCTCGATGGTTGTGACTTCTGTCCCGTCGGCCTGGACAGCGAACATTAGGCACGACCGCACGGCCGCCCCGTCGACCAGCACAGTGCACGCCCCGCAGACTCCGTGTTCGCACCCTAGGTGTGTCCCGGTAAGGGCGCAGTGTCCACGCAAAAAATCCGCCAAGGTCAGGCGTGGCTCTACGCTGGCGTGCCGAAGTTCGCCGTTGATGGTTACCGCCAACTCCACATCAGTCATTCATCACCTCACTTTGGGCCTCTTGCCAGGCTCGCTCGACCATTGCGGCTCCAATCCGCTTGCGGTAGGCGGCCGAGCCGTGGACGTCACTGGGAACTGACTCAAGTTCGGACATCGCGATCCGACCGAGTTCCTTCGCGGACACCTCCCCGATTTTCGACTGCAGCACCGCCGATTCCGCCGCTCGCGCTCGCTCTGGAATCGAACCCATGCCAATGAGCGCTATCCCGCAACGGGTGATCCGATCGTCCGCATCCGCCTCGATCCCGATAGCCGCCCCTGATAGAGCGAAATCACCGTGGCGCCGGGCGAACTCATGGAAGCCGAAACCGCGCCGTCCCTTCCACACCGGGAACGTCACTGCGGCGAGAAGTTCGTCGGCCCGCAGCTTGGTGGTCCAATATCCCGTGAAGAAGTCCTCAGCGGAGACCGTCCGGGATCCACTGCGCGAGATAACCTCCATCTCCGCACCGAGGGCGACGGCGACGGCAGGGTATTCCGCGGCTGGGTCGGCGTGCGCTATCGATCCGCACAACGTCCCTCTGTTCCGAATCTGGAAATGACCGATGTGTGGTGTGGCCCGAGTGACTAACGGAACCGCTCCGGCCATCTCGTCACTGCACTCCACGGCCGATTCCGTCACCTTGGCGCCCACCCGTACCATCCCGTCCCGCCGGTCGATGCTGTCCAGTCCGCGTATCCGACGTAGGTCGACGAGATGCTCGAACGATGTTAGGCGTAGTGCCAGCATGGGGATGAGGCTCTGGCCACCGGCCAGAATCTTCGCGCTGTCGCCGAACTGGGCGAGGATCTCGACTGCCTCTTCGACAGTTTCAGGCGCGTGGTACTCGAAGGACGAGGGCTTCACGCGACCCCCCTCTCGTCGGCGGAGGCGACCGGGAAGTCGACGATGTCCTTCCACATGCGCTTGTGCACGTCGTCTTTGTCCACCGCTCCACGCTTATAACCCAGATCCGGCGCGCCAGGCTGAATGAGCCCACCGAGATCCATGATGCTCGGCGTTAGCCTCACGGCTCTGCCAGCTCTGCTGCCACGGCGATCTGCTCCGACGCTCGTTCGGCCCTTCATCGTCCCTGCTCTGCTGCTTCGATGAGCTCAACGATGTCGGCCGGTCCGAGAGGCTGGGCCCGAATCTGCACCCCAAGGTGGCGAAGAGCGTCGGCTACCGCGTTGATGACCGCCGGCGGCGCGCCGATCGCGCCCCCTTCCCCCAGCCCCTTGTGACCTCCCGGATTGCTCAGTGCCGGAGTCTCAATGTGGGCGTACTCGATTTCGGGCACCTCGGTCGAGGTCGGGAGAAGGTAGTCGAGGAAGGTGGTGGCAAGCGGATTGCCCGCCTCGTCGTGTTTGAGGTGCTCGTAGAGGACGCCACCGATGCCCTGCACCACCCCGCCGGCGATCTGGCCCTCGACTACGTTCGGGTTGATCATCACGCCGCAGTCCTCGCTTACGACGTACCGCAGGATGGTGACCGCTCCCGTGTCGGGATCGATCTCCACCGCACACATGTGGCAGGCGTTGGACCACGTCGTGAAGGTGCTCGGGCTGAAGCGGTTCTGCGCTTCCAGCCCGAGCGGGACTCCGTCTGGAAGCGCGGCCGGTTGGGTGTAGGCAATGGTCGCCACCTGTGAAATAGCCATGCCCTTCGTCGGTGTCCCCACGATCTGGACTCGTCCGCCGACGAGCTCGAGGTCCTCCTCTGAGGCTTCGAGCTCCTTGGCGACGATTGCCAGCATCCGCGACCGCAGCTCGCGGCAGGCCATTCGGGCCGCGGTGATCGGGATCATGCTCCGGCTCCCACCAGTACCCGGGCCGAGCGGGGTGGCGGAGGTGTCGCCGCCCTGGATCACCCGGACATGCTCGAGGTCCACGCCCAGCTCATCGGCGACGACCTGGGCGATCGTGGTCTCGTAACCCTGGCCGTGACTCGCCGTGCTCGCAAACACGTCGACGCGCCCATTGCGCCCGATGCGGACCGTGGCGGCGTCGGTACTCATCCATCCGAAGGCCATCGCGGTGGGCTCCGCCAACAGGCTCATGCCAATTCCGACGAAGCGTCCTTCGTCCCGTGCCGCCTGCTGTCGGGATCGCCACTGCTGATAGCCGATCACGTCGGCTGCCTGCTCGAGGGTCTCGGCTGCAGTGATCTGATCGAATGTCACGCCAGTGGCCATCGTGTAAGGGAGGTCCTCGGCGCGAATGACGTTCCGGCGGCGGAATTCGAGCGGATCGATACCGAGGCGAGCGGCCACGCAGTCCATCATCTGCTCGCGCGCAACGGTCTCGAACATCCACGGGCCTCGGTACGACCCGCGACCCATCAGGTTCGTGAAGACGGACTGGGCGCTCGCTCCGAAGAGCGGCACTCGGTAAGGACCGGGGAAGATCATCGTCGAGAGCACCGCGGCGCTCGACATCGCCACCGGGAAGGCGCCCAGGCTCTCGACGAAGTGGACCTTTTCGGCCAGTATCCGTCCTTCTTCGTCCGTGGCCATCGTGACGGTGGCCAGATCCTCCCGCGCGTGATCGTCGGCCAAGAGGTTCTCGCGACGGTCCTGGATCCACTTCACCGGACGGGCCAGCTTAAAGCTGGCCAACACGGCGGCCAACTCCTCCGGGCGCGCGTTCATCTTAAGTCCGAACGATCCCCCGACGTCGGGCATGATGACCCGCACGCGGGAGTCGTCGAGTCCCAAGAGACGGGCGAACAAGCTGCGCGCACCGTGGGGCCCCTGCGTGGAGATCCAGACTGTGAGCTCCTCGCTGTAGCGGTCCCAAGAAGCGAGAACGCCCCGCGTCTCCATCGGGACGGTCGCATACCGGTGCTGGCGAAACGTCTCCGTCATCACGAGTTGCGCCGATTCGAGCACCGCTTCGAGTTCAGGATTCTCGATTGCCGGCAGGGCTGTCCACACGTTCGAGTCCCGGTCAGGGTGCACGAGCGGGGCTCCATCGGAGAGGGCCTCGTCAAAGTCGACCAGGGGCCCTTCGGGTTCGATCTCGACGACCACCGCTTCGATCCCGTCCTCGGCCAGGTACCGCGAGTCCGCTACCACCATGACGATGGGCTCACCCACGCAGCGGACATCTCCATCGGCCAGAATCCGCCACGGCCGAGTCGCGTCGTGCTCGTCGTCGACGAGGTAGTCGCGCACGAGTGGGGCCAGGTCGCCTGCGGCGTAAACGGCACGAACCCCCGGAAGGGACGCCGCTTCCTTCACGTCGATCGAAACGATCCGACCACGAGCCAGGTCGCTCCGCACGAAGGCGGCGTGAAGTGCTCCCGGCAGGACGATGTCGTCGACGAACTGGCCATGGCCGGTAAGGAAACGCGCGTCTTCCTTGCGGGCCACTCGCTGCCCTACGAAGCGGGCCCCGCCTCCCATCATCTCGGACATGTGGACCTGCCTTGTGGTTCAAACCCGCCCACGGACTCATCGTGGACCCAGATGCCGACCAGGTCTTTTGGGGCACCCGGTCGGCCAATGGGATCTTGCCTTCGGCGCTCGACTTCGGCGACGGCCTTATCCACGTTTCTGGACAGACCCATGGCCGCTGACTTGGAACCGCTACATGACGAAGCCGATGACCGGACAAACCTCTGTTTGGCGCCCACGGGGCTGAGCGGATCGCCTGAGAAGATGATGAGCTTCTCGATCACACTTGCCCCTTCCCTCCCTGATGAATGTTTGTACTATATATAGTGGACAGTCAGGCAGAACAACTGACCCACTTGATATTTGGTCTATTTGCCCCTCTCAACCAGTTCTCTGGACTCGACCATCCCACTTTCGAACTGTCCTCGGGACCTTCACTGGTGTCGAAGCGCTGCTTAGCAGCGTCACCCGTCCCGGGGGATCATCCTGTCCGATCACTTCATCCCCGACCTGGAGGCCAGTGGCCAGATCTCGTGCCGGTAGGCCGCTGCGATGTCGGGGTGAAGCAAAGCGTGGAGGTCCGTCGGAGTCATCCGGATGGGCTCCGAAGCTGCCGTCTCTGAAGTGTCGATGCGTGCGTTTTTGCACACTTGGCGAATTCGATGCCCACGACCGCGAAACCGTGGATGCGGTCGGGTTGAGCGGCAGACTCCAGCTCGTTGCCATATGCGCGCCGCCATGTCAACGTGACCACTCGACCTCGAAACCGTTCCCGAAGTTGGGAGACCACGATGGAAACTGGAAGAACCGCCATCGACTCCTGCGTCATCGTGGTGGCGACTCATCAGACCCGGCCAACTTTCGACACGTGTCTCTCATACGGTCGAAGCTGACATCAATTCGCTCTCCAAGATTGCCGTCACAGCCATTCTCGATCCAAGACTCGACTGCTGAGGCCAAGGCGGCTAGTCCAACCCTTGCCGCAAGTGAGCACTGTTCGTCGTGAGGATCGAGACCGTTTCGTTGCGCAAGGGCGGCGGCGAAGACAGCGAGCCAACGCTCGCCGTGGTGGTAGCCCAGGCCAGTTAAGAGGTCCGAAGCGGCAACAATCCGGGCCTTTCGCGCTGTGCGTTCAGAATCGACTGCCAAAACCCATTCCGCCTGGATTGCTTGCTGGACCGCGATCAGGTCGCTCTCCGAAGCTGGCCGGTCTACGATGGCCTGGCGAAGCGCGGGCAGCTGTTCGTCACGGTCACCGACCAGGACATCCGCCTTGGTGGGAAAGTAGCGGAAGAAGGTGGTCGTCGAAACTTCAGCGCAGGCAGCAATCTCGTCGACCGTCGTGGCCTCGAATCCTCGTTCCTCGAAGAGCGTGAGGGCCGCATCCTCAATGGCCAGCCGGGTCTTCACCTTCTTGCGTTCACGTAGGCCGTTCGCTGGGATCGAGTCCATTGAAAGCGCCACTTGTGCCGACATCTTCGTCACAATACTGGGAAATAATTGGTAGTAAGAGGCCGCGCGAATAGGTTGCAGACCTCTGAGCAGGGAGTATTCGCGCTGAACTGAGTGACCATCCACCGGTCGCTGGTGTGGCCCCGAGAGAATCGGGGTGCTGAACAAACCACCCAAACGACCAATGGAGGTCCCCAGGGCCTTTTCATAGTCGGGGACATGGGGCTGTGACCTGCGGCGTTGAGACTGGATTGGCGTGATTGTGTCCCGCGATGCAGCTGATTGACGTGTCGTCGCTCCCCACCGACCCATCGACCCTGGCCCAGGAGCTTGAGTCCGGGACCACAGGCATAGGCCGCCCAGGGGCGGGCTTGGCAACTGCCGTGCTGCGGTGTTCAAGTGGGGTCCGGGAACCCCTCATCTTCAAATTTCACTTGAGACACCGATTGATGGGTTGGAACCCACTGAATGGTGTCGGAGGATCGACTGGCAACTTAGGTCCACACCCGGTCGTTGTGGAAAGTGGCTGGTCAGAGCTTCGCAAGTTGGTGTGAGTGACAGAAGCGGACTGCGGCAATCCCTGGCGCAGGGACATCGGACCTCCAAGAGAGGTTCAGTGTTGCGACCACCGGTTGAGCCTGCCAGTTCCTTGGCCCGTCGCAGCTCCCGGTTTTCTCGATCCAACTCGAGGATTCGCTTGTGCTCTTCGGTGGTCAGCCCCAGGCGCTCGCCGGCATCGATCTGTTGGCGCCGGAACCAGTTACGGACCGAGTCGGAGCGCACGCCAAGCTTTTGGCCGACCTCTTCGAATCCGCCGTCGGTGCGATCGCGCTCCCGGCGCCACTCGAGCACCATTCGCACCGCCCGCTCCTTCAGCTCAGGTGGGTGCTTCTGTGGGTAGGCATCGGCTCCATCCTCTCTCGGAGGTTAGAGCCTCCAAAATACCCGGGGCGATTCATCCCGAGGGGTGGGGACTCTTGGTGGCCATCAGCGGGGACTTGGCGGGCCACGGACATATGTGACGCTCCCCGGTCTGAACCCCTGCGCATTGGCGCCTTCCGCGTGAACCAGATGACATCGAACGTTAGATGACCCGTGAACTCCAAAGAACTCCAGACCTCAGTCAGGAACGCCCTTTCGCCGTTCGGTCTTACGCCGTTCGCCGTTACGCCGCTCGGGGTTTTCTCTGTGACACGTTTCACAGACGTACGTAGCGGCGTTCCCAGATAGGGCCTTACACTCGTATGCCTGAGTTCCGCAAGTTTGGCAACTGAGCATGAGATTTTTGTTCTTGCAAATTCCACATGAAAATGATTGAGCGTTCGGAGAGACCCTGTTTCTGACACCACAAAGACTGCAAGGAATCATCCTTACGCTGGATGAATCCGTGGCTTGGGTAGCCCGGGCCTTCTCCGCGATCTGAATCTCCGTGCTCGCAATGAGTTTCTCAATGGGCGGAAGGGACCTTTCTCCTTCATTGGCTTTGATATGGAATCGAGCCGCCGCTTCCCATTGTCCCTGCGCACGGAGTTGGCGAAATACCGCCATGTTCCATGCAATTTGCGCCATTTGGAGTTCGAGTTGAACTCGGTAGACTTCGAGACGATCGTGGTCAGAAGTCGCTGCCGCCTCCAGTCGAAGAAGGGACTGGTTGAGCACCGATGTACGCTCAGCAAGTGTCTTGACGTCGTTGTCTAGGCCACTACCTCCATCTGCGCTGCGGGCTCTCCGCGGAGGGCCTCCCGAGTTGATGCCGGACCGATCGTATTCTGCGCGAAGGTTGTCGTCAGAAAGAATTTCATACGCCTCGCGAACAAGACGGAAGAGCGCACCTGAGCCGCCCCGGTCGGGGTGGACCTGTGTCGAGAGCCGACGGTACGCTGCCTTGATCTCATCTAAGCCAGCCGTAGGGGACAATTCGAGGATGTCGTAGAGCGTTGTTTCGGCCATTTAGCGGCTCAGCCGTCGCATTGGATTTCCTTACCTCGTCTCATCACCTGCGACGGGCACTTTCACTTGGTCCTTCTTCCAATACGTTGCGGCGCCGATCAGTTAGATCTCTGCCATTTCCGATATGGTTGATGACATCTGCAGGTGGTTCCAACGATGCGCGATGCGCATCACTCAGGGAGCTATGGCTTCACAATTCTTGCCCAATTCAACGTCGGAGAAACAGACGATCACGACAACGGGGAACCGGCTCAGTGTTGTACAGCCCTTTCAGGAGGAGGCGCATGCATCGACAATCGAACGCTGCGGTGATCTGAGGCCGGTCGAAGGGTGCGTCTAAGAGACTGTTCGGAAACAATAGGCAGATCAGCGGCTAAATAGCCATCTTGAGGGTCCGATGATCGCGTAGCGTTTGGTATGGAA
>PMLV01000226.1 GCA_003160635.1 Acidimicrobiaceae bacterium
CGGCGTCGTCCAGGCGGCCCTCAACCCCAGCAAGCTCTCCGCTCAGCAGTAACGCCCCGGCGAAGGTTACGGCGAGGACCGGACGACGACGGACCACGTCGTCGGGGAGCGGTTCCACCCACGCCCGCAGCTGCATCTCGTGCCTCGCCTTGCGCATCTCAGGGAGCGCAGATTCGACCAGCTCCGCGGTTCGCTCGACGTCTCCACCAGCGAGTGCATGGCGGATGGCCTCGGAGCGTTCCCCCTGCTGCACGTACCACTCGCTCGCCCGACGGTGCAGGTCTGGGATCTGCTCCGCCTGCTCCTCTTCTAGGTGGGCGCGAAGGACGTCGGCGAAGAGGTGGTGATAGCGGTACCACCGGCGCCGGTCGTCGAGCGGGATGACCAAGAGGTTGGCTCGCTCGAGCCGCTCCAACATGGCCTTTCCACCAGCGCATCCGGTTACGGCGTCGCACAGCGGCCCGCTGAGCTGGTCAAGGATGCTCGTGCGCAGGAGAAAGCTTCGGATCTCGTCGGTCTGTCGGGCGAGTACCTCCTCCACCAGGTAATCGACGATGTAGCGGTCGTTGCCGGTGAAACCGGCGATGAAGCCGGCAACGTCTTCGCGTCCCTGCATCGAAAGCGCTGCGAGCTGCAAGGCGGCGATCCAGCCCTCCGTACGGGTTTCGAGTGCATCGACGGCCTCGGGCCGTAGATCGAGACCCATGACTTCGTTGAGGTACGTCGAGGCCTCCTCGGGAGTGAAGCGCAAATCAGCGGCGCGGATCTCCATCAGATCTCCCCGTGCGCGAAGCAGCGCCAGCGGCAGCGGCGGGTCGGCCCGGGTGGTGATGAGCAGGTGGGCGTGGGCCGGGAGGTGCTCCAGCAGAAAGATTACGCCCTCTTGGATGCCCTGGTCATCGATGAGGTGGTAATCGTCGAGCACCAAATACAACTCGCCTGACAGCGCGTCAAGCTCATTGACCAGGGCGGCGAGCACCCCCTCGGTCGTGGACGCGCTTGCTTCGAGGAGCGGGAGGAGGCCGGCGCCGAACCCAGGCACGGCGGTCTTGACGGCGGCAACGAGATGAGGCCAGAAGGTATGGGCTCTGTTGTCGCTCTGGTCGAGGGCCAGCCAAGCGACGGTGTGGCCGTGGCCTGCAACCGCCGCGAGCCACTGCGTGAGCAGGGATGTCTTGCCGAACCCGGCCGGCGCCGAAACAAGGACCAGTCTCGACGCCAACCCACGCTCCAGGCGATCAAAAAGCCTCGCCCGCCCGATGAGTCCCGACCGCGGTGCCGGCACGTGCAACTTGGTCGCAACCAGCGCGCTTTCCACGGGCGTCTCCCCTCTCGAGTCGGCCGGTGGATGATCCGGGCAACCAATCTTGTCAGACACGCCTCTTGACGAGGCCGGGCAGCTTCCCACCTGGCATCTCGGCCCTCCCTGGCGCAACAGAGCCACCCCCGTCACAAGGGAGCCTCCGTCGCCCGTCTGGACCCCCAACGACCAATCCACCGTTTTTCACCAGGTGAATCACCTCATGTGGTGAGGACTGGTCACCACATTCGCTCGTACCTTGCCATCAGCGAGCGAGAGATTCGCAACCGGCCAGAACAAAGGAGGAACGCCATGAGCCAAACACCCTCAGGGGCTGGCAGCCAGCAAGAGGTCGGGTTCTACGAGATCCGCCTGCAGGGTCATCTCGCTCCGCGCTGGGCGACCCGGCTCGAGGTCTTGAGCCTCACCAATGAAGGCGACGGCACCACCACCATCCGCGCTCGGGCGGTCGATCAGGCCGCCTTGCACGGCTTGCTCCACAAGATCCGCGACCTTGGCCTGACGCTGATCTCGGTCGCGGCCCTGGACCGGACTGGCCCAGACGAGACACCCATGGTTGCCCAGTAGTCACGCATTACACCCACATAGCCCATTAAGGAAAGGAAGCACCATGATCGAGGCAACGCACCTCACCAAGTGCTACGGCAAGACCGTGGCCGTCAATGAGGTCTCCTTTACAGTCCGGCCCGGGCAGGTGACCGGTTTCCTCGGCCCCAATGGGGCCGGCAAGTCGACCACCATGCGCATGATCCTGGGCCTCGACGCCCCAACTTCAGGCGAAGTCCGCGTGGACGGCAAGCCCTACCGCCAGCTGGCCGACCCACTTCGGTCGGTCGGGGCGCTCTTGGACGCCAAAGCCATTGTCGGCGGCCGCAGTGCCGCCAACCACCTCATGTGGCTGGCCGACAGCAACGGCATCCCCCGCCGACGGGTGGCCGAGGTGCTCGACATCGTCGGACTCAGCGACGTGGCAGGAAAGAGGGTCGGGACATTCTCGCTTGGCATGAACCAGCGGCTCGGCATCGCTGGCGCGCTGCTCGGCGACCCCGAGACCGTGATGTTCGACGAGCCGATCAACGGGCTCGACCCCGAGGGCANNTCGAGCCATCTCATGAGCGAGATGGCCCAGACCGCCGATCACCTGATCGTCATCGGTCGGGGCCGCATCATCGCCGACGCCGGCACGGATGAGTTCATCAACCGGCACACGGCCTCGAGTGTCCGGGTCCGGGCCGTGGAGCAGGCCGATCTGGCTGAGACCCTGACCCAACGGGGCGCGCTGATCGAGTGTGGATCTGACGGCGCCATGGTCGTGACCGGAATGGACTCCGCCACGATCGGCGCGGCCGCTTGTGCCCACGACATCACCCTCGTCGAGCTGGCCCAACTGGGATCGTCGCTCGAAGAGGCGTATTTCGACCTGACCAAGGACCAAACCGACTACCACGCCGGCCAGCTGGTCGACGCGACCAAAGGAGCTTGACATGAGCACTGCAACCCACACCATCGATGCGACCCACTTCACACCCCCCGCTCAGCAGGTGCGGACTCCCAGGATGCGCAGGATTGCCAAGGCAGAGTGGACCAAGCTGCGCACCCTGCCTTCCACCTGGCGGACAGCGGTCATGGCCCTTGTCATCTCGGTTGCCCTGGGGACGATCCTTTGTGTTTCCCAAGTCCAACAGTGGACGAAGATGACAGCGGGACAGCGCCAGACGTTCGACCCAACCGCCTGTTCCCTCTTCGGTGTCGTTTTCGTCGGTGCCGTGCTGCTTGCGGCACTTGGGGTACGGGCCATGACTGCCGAGTACGTGACGGGGATGATTCGATCCACCTTTGCCGCCACGCCCACGAGGCGTCGGGTACTGGCAGCCAAGGCTGGGGTCACTGCGGCGTTCGTGTTCCCAGTGGCGCTGGTGACTGCAGTGGTCAGCTTCGCAGTCGGCCAGCGGGTCTTCACCGGCAAGCATCTCGAAGTGACCTTCGCTCATCCTGGCGTCCTCCAAGCAGTGGTGTTCGGTGCCCTGGCGGTGAGCCTCATTGCCGTCATCGGGGTCGGGCTCGGCGGCCTCATCCGACACACCGCAGCAGCGACCACGGCATTGGTGCTGGTCATCGTGGGAGGCGTTACGCTCGGCCAGCTGCTTCCGGCAGGCCTCCGCCAGTACGTGCCCGGGACGGCACTCCAGGCCGCCGTCACGGTCAACCATTCGGCGGGACTCTTGAAGCCAGGCACTGCCGTTGTGGTCCTCGGCGTCTATGCGGCGATCGCACTGGCGGCGGCCTCGATACGGGCAGCACACCGCGACGCCTGACCCGGTGGTTTGCCCCAGTCATCCCTCGAACTATCTCGGTGGGCACCGGGCACCACCGCCTCTGCCCCGCTGCAACAGGCGCCCTCGACTGGTGCCGAAAGGCCATCCGTCACGGACTCGAGACTTAGCCCACCCACTCGGTCATTCTCGACGAAAAGCGACTTCACGAAAGGAAACTCCATGACACCCTTCGACTACATCACCGACATCGCGCTCATCGCCGTCGTCGTGCTACAGATGCGGGTCCGCACACTGACCCTGCGCTCGCTACTGCTACCACTGGGGCTGGTGGCCGGAGCGGGCATCGCCTACCTGCGCCCCATATCCTTGGCTGGCAACAATCTCGCGTTGATCGCGGTGCTGGTTGCCGCCGGCCTTACCCTCGGAACGCTGAGCGGCATGACCACCAGCGTCTGGCGTCAGGGCGACAGCGTTCTGTCCCGCGCCGGCGCCCTCGCCGCCTTCCTCTGGGTGCTCGGGATGGGAGCACGCTTCGCCTTCGCCATCTGGGTCACCCACACCGGAGCTGAAGCGGTCGGACGCTTCTCGTTCCGCCACGACATCACCGGTGGGCACATTTGGCAGTTCGCCTTGGTGCTCATGGCCTACAGCGAGGTTCTGTCACGCATCGGCGTGCTCCAGTTCAGAAGGATCCGTGCTGTGCACACCCCAGACAGCCGGGCTGCCGGCCCGAACGGCGCCGACAATCCACGTCCCGTGGCCCGTCAGGCCGCATGAGAGGAGTTGACATGTCGAACCTGACCAACGCGGACGTGGCGGCGGCTATCTGTAACACGTCGTCGTTAGCCCATAGGGGGTCGTGAACACGCCGCTCTTGAGGCTCATCCAGAACCAACAGTCGACGGGATGCGGCGCACCTTTCTTAAAGGTCAACGGCGGAGCCATACCGCCGAGAGTGTCTCCGTGGAGTGAATACAGACCGGTTTTGATTTCAGCAGACGTCACGGCTTCACTGGACTTTACGTGAGCGGCCTTGACAGCCGCAGCGAGAAGTTGACCCGATATCCACTGGAACACGATCGTCTCGCCAAACGAAGGAGAGGTGAGGACCGACGGGGCGTACTTATGCAGAGCGACTCTCATTGCCTTCATTCCTGAGTTCGCCTTAACCGAGAATGGAATGTCCGACTGGATGGCGAGCAGGTTGTCTCTCAGACCCGGCGTCGAGGTATCGCTGAGAGCGACGGCACTCCCGTCCACCACGTCGATCGGGGTGTAGCCCTGCTTTGCACAGTCCGCCACTGCGCTTTGAACGACCAGAGCAGCCTCGACCACAATGAGGGCTTGTGCCCCGCTTTGCTTGGCCGCAAGGCACGGCGCTACGTAGTTCGGTGCTCCATAGGCGATTTGTGTGGTGTAGACCAAGGGCGTTTTGAGCGTCGTCGCCAAGGTTCTTATGTAGGGTACGGCTTCGGCGCAGCCCGGCGTTTCGGCACAATAGAAGAAAGCGATGCTCTTGGCGCCTGCCTTCTTTGCCGCCACGACGACTGAAGTTTCCAACGCATTGGCAGTCTGACCCTCAGGGAACCAATCGGGGTCGGTATTGAATATCGCCCCCCCTAGACCTCCGCCCACGACGGGAACGTTGTGCTGATTGGCAAAGGCCTCCCACGCAGTGTCAACACCACTATCGTCCGTGATGGCGACCACGTGATCCGCCGTGATCATCGTCTCAACTTCGTTGCGTGACACTGCCGGGTTGGTAGCGTCATCGGAAAAGAACACATGAACCTTGTGCCCGTTGATTCCGCCTGCCGCGTTGGTGGCACTCGCCCAAGCCTTGTATGTCGCTTCGTCGCCGACCAAGCTCGAGGCATATGCTCCCGAGCAGCTGCAAATCAACCCCACGTTTATGGGCGATACGGTGGAGGCAGAGGCCGGTCCGGAGCCAGGAAGCAGGAAGCTGACCACGAGAAGGCTCAGCATCGAGACCGAAAGCGAGACCTTACGAACCATGCCGTCTCCCCCTTGGAACTCGATCACTGAATGGCGCTTGACTCTATCTCGAAGTAGCGCCCGAAGATCTCGTCGCCCTCGAGCTCATCGGCCGATCCCGTGAACACCACCTCACCGCGGTTGAGCAGGCAGGCCGAGTCGGCCGGGGCGAGGGCACGGGTGACGTACTGCTCCACCAGGAGCACCGACACCCCGGTGGCGGCGATCTCCGTCAAGGTCTCGAAGATGCGGTCCACGATGATGGGGGCGAGCCCGAGGGAGGCCTCGTCGGTGCCGGCACCGCCGGACGGGGGATCATTGTTGAGCTCCGTCGTCGTACGACCGCCGTGCTCCGGGACCTCCTGGGGGAGGGACACCTGCACCAGCTGCGATCGGAGGGGGAGTCCATGGACGACGACTGGGTAGTTTGCATACGCTCTGGACGTCATCGACATGGTCCGGACAAGAGGTTCGCTGTAGGGGTAGGTGGATTCGAAGGTCGAGCAGGGTCGACCCTCTTGGCGCGCAACTGCCCCCACCGGTCTCGTGACACGTCTTCGCAGTTCTACGGCCGACAATACTGACCTTCGCGATCGAAGTCCGGTCACCGTCTTCAAGCCTGCAGGCCCCGCAAGGAACCTCAACCGGGACAGCAGGTG
>PMLV01000223.1 GCA_003160635.1 Acidimicrobiaceae bacterium
GTCACCTTCATCGAGAACCAGATGGCTGGGTACTACGACCGGCTCGACCTTTGGTACCAGCGGGTCTGGAAACTCCAGGGTCTGTGGCTCGATCCGGCTGGTCGGGTACTACGCCACAAAGGAAAAGAGGCTGTACTCACCCATCGAGAGTTCGAACTCTTGCAATTCCTCCTCGACCATCCCCACCGTTTCTACACCTCGTCACAGATCATGGGCTATGCCTGGTCAGACGCCGCCCTTTTCCCAGAAGAAGTCCGCAACTACGTCTCGCGGGTCAGGAAGATCCTGACTCGGTTGGAAATCCCTTGTGACCTGGTCAATCGCCCCGGTCGTGGCTACTCCCTGACCTTTCGCAACGCTGACTAGCCGCTGAGGCGCGTTTGGCCATGGCCTGGTTCCACCGAAAAGTACCGGTGATGACGCGTCCGGAGATGTGACCATTCGCGGAAAATTCTCCCTGTGTTGGGAAGATGTGACTCGCTGAAGCACAACATCTCTCCGGTGCAGAAACTCTCTCACAATCCGGCCTTGGGGTGGCTTTCGACGACGAGCGAGGAGCGGTCGCCGGGGCGGGGCTGGCGCTGGCGCTGGTGGCCACCTTGTCCAAGCAGCTCGGTACCTACACACTGGCCAGCGAGCTGATCGACCTCGGCGCCGTACCTGGTCACACGAAACGGCGCAAGGTGCTGACCTTCGTCGACACACTGCGGAATTTTGCGATCTTCTTCCATCGAGGAGGCGCCTAAAGGTGCACTGGCTCCGTTCAGGGCTTAGCCATCAGTCGCACATTCGCTGTTGCTGCATTTATTACGCCTCTTGGCGCACTCTGGTGAGAGACAGGATCTTTCGCGCTGCAGAAGACCGGTTCGAGTCATAAATTATGAGGAGCAATCAATGGGCACCAAAGACAGAGCATCAAATAGAGCCCAAGACGCCAAGGGCCGGGTGAAGGAAGCCGCAGGTCGCATCACCGGCAACCGCGATCTCAAGAACAAGGGGAAGACGGACCAGGCCAAGGCCGGAGTGAAGAACGTCGGAGAAGATCTAAAGGACGCCGCACACAAGGCAAAGGATGCCGTCACCTGATGACGGATGACATAGGAGCCTCGTCGTTGGTGGCCTTACAAGGGACGCAGTCATCTAAGGCGCCCGATCGCATGAGAAGGAAGTTATGGGATTGATTCTGGTTGTCTTGCTTTTGGCACTGGTCTTTGGAGGCCTCGGGTTCGTATACCCGATTT
Source organism: Acidimicrobiaceae bacterium (assembly GCA_003160635.1). Taxonomy (GTDB): domain Bacteria; phylum Actinomycetota; class Acidimicrobiia; order Acidimicrobiales; family RAAP-2; genus Bog-473. Next base: position 1,242 of record PMLV01000223.1, read on the forward strand.
TGTGGATCGTTGCTCTGGTCCTTCTTGTCGGCTGGATCTTCGGGTTCTCCCGCAGTCGTGGCCACGCGAGGGCGACATAAGCCAGACACTGCAGGCAGAGGCCCCATAGACGAAGAGTCAGCGTGGCGAATCGGTGCCATTAGGGCCATAGAGGAGATGACATGAACGAAAGAATCGCCGGTGAAGCACAGTCGACGTCGCGAGTAGTGGAGCGACCAGCATGGAGTCCGGCCCAGATCTTTGGGGTTGCGGGTGGCGTCGTGCTGGTCGTGATCGGCGCCATTGCACTTGCCCGTACGGGGACCCATTTTTCCAATATCCCGGCAACGCATGCCATGGCGGTCGGTTTGCACTTCACCTGCCTCTCGGCCATTGTCCAACTTGGAGCAGGGGTCTTGCTGCTGGGAGCCTGTGTATTTCCCATGTCCGCGAAGTCTGCAATGGCCACCTTTGGCGTGCTCCTTGTGGCTTGGGGAATCGTCATCGTCGCCGACATCACAAGACTCTTCACCATGTGGGGCTACACCAAGGGCACCGGAATCTTCTACATCGTCATCGGTGCTGTACTGGTTCTCGCTGCCGCACTCTCCCCGATCTTCTTTTCGAGCCGACGTGAAGTGAGTCGCGCATCAAGTGCGACCATGGACAGCACGGCGTCGAGGACCTGAAGAGCTTGACAACCACCGAACAGATCCCTTTTCGCAACACCAAATCGAGGAAGCACTTGAGAATCACAGACAACGAATACAGCGAATCACAGGTGGGAGGGTGCGTTCTTGACGAACAAGACGGCGCACACCGCATCGCCGCCCAGCCAATTTCCGTACTCAACAATGTCGAATTCACCGATCCGGCCGACGAAATGGCGTACTTGGTCGGAGCCATGACCGACCACTTGGACCTGCCCGCAATCAGCAACAATACTTATTAGCCCCCCCGAACCGCTGCAGTACCTCCGCCCATTTAGGCTTGCCCACTCAGTTCCAATCACCCTGGAAGCCGCAGCCTTTGGGCGTTTGGGGCACGGTCCACCAGACGGCCTGGCCGATTCAAACTTCACTGGACCCGAGCGGACGTTTTGTGCGGCCGTATCTCCTATCCCCGAAGCCGATTCGCTGGCGCTCACGGCACGATTGGAACCAGAGACTTCGAGGGAAGACTGTCCTCGCCGGCCCCAGGGAATTGTTAGTCCAATCCTTATGGCCAGGGTGCTCCGCATCGTGAGCACTTCAACTCTTTCTCAGGCCATCGCCGTGTTCACTCAGCGTCCCACAAGCGGATCCCCTTGCGGCACATCATCGCCAGCTTTTCATCGAAAGAGGGTATGGATGCGAACCTGATCCCTCCAATGGTGCTCCGCCGCGAACTCCTCAATCCCGTCGCGTTCACTCGGCCAGATCGCACATGTTGCGACTTCAACTAGAAGCTGAGCAGCGTCGAGTGGCTTCATGCTCTCGACATCCAATGAGTTTCGGATGGAGCCGCCACCTATTCCTCAAGAACCAACCCCATCGAGTTCCCCAGCCTGATCCCACCGAGGGTCCGTTTCGGGCTACAACGCAGGAGGCGCCTCGGAAGATCTCCTTTCTGTCCCGTATCGTCGCTCACAGAGCGAGCAGAGCCTGTGCGACGACCTCAGAGAGCGAAGGATGAATATAGAGCACCGCATTGGCGAGTTGTTTGACGGTGTTGCCGAGGCACATGGCCTGGAGAAGCGGTTGGATGAGGATCGAAAACATCGATGCCGTGGTCCCGACGATAGGTGACCGCCTCATCGTGTTTGGGATCGATACGACCAAAGATCCGGTCACGGATGGCCGGCCAGTCAGCCGCAGCCCATGTTGCCCTTATGCCGAACCTCTCGGCATCGCGGAACCGTATGGGCGAGGTTGGCCGTATGTACCAACATCTTGGAGGGGATGCAGCCTCGATTCAACCACGTGCCGCCGAGGCGGTCAGCGTCGACCACGGCGATGCGCCAGCCGGCAAGCTCCTTGGTCGGCAACATATTTCCGCTTCCCGCTCCGACGATGACGAGGTCATAGGCCCGCGTGGTCATGGCAACCCGATCTTTTGGCGACGACTTGCGAATACAAGGGACATTCCAATGAGTTCTACCAGTCATCGATCCATTGGGGCCCCTCGAGAGTGAGAATTGAGGTCCCCGTTTCCAGTCTTTGGAGGTCTTGTCTATTCCAATTTCTAGGTGGGGAAGTCCCTCATGACCGCTGTCAGTTCCAGAAAGAGTGAGTCCGGGGTGGCGAGGGTATAGGGATCGTGTGACCGCCATTGGCTGGAAACTGGCGCTCATTGCCCTGTTGCTCGTCATCACCAGGGTAGACGTCACTGGTCCGTGTCGCCCTGCACGTCTCGCGTATTCCCGCCCATTTTCCAGGACACCGCTCGAAGGTGTCCCCGACCAAGCCGAACGCCAGCGATTGGCTGGGGCGCCCAAAGTGGTTAGACCATGCCTCGACTCCAGTACTGCACGTCCACCGTCCTCGTCGATCTGCCGACAATTGCATGACTGAGACGGACGGACCAGCAAGCGAAACAGCCGTCAGGCATCCGGGCAGCACCTCTGCAGATCAGAAGTGTGTCGAGCCGATCGGCAAGGCCAGTTGGCGAGCGACGTTCAAGAACACCGCCAAGAAACTTGTCCGCGATAGGGTCTCGATGTCAGCCGGAAGTCTTGCCTACCACTGGTTCATGTCGATGTTCCCGGCGGTTATCGCGATTCTTGGGCTTCTCGCGCTTGTGCACATTGACGCGCACGGCGTGACGAGCCTGACTCACGCCACCGAGAAGGCGCTACCGTCGGGCGTTGCGGGCGTCTTCAGCAGCGCCGTGAAGGCGGCGACGAACAGGGAATCGGGCTCAGTGGTAGCTGTCATCATCGGGCTCGTGGTCTCGATTTGGAGCGCTTCGGCGGGTATGTCCGCCCTTCAACAGGCGCTCGACGTTGCCTATGAGGTACCCGTCGATCGTAAGTTCTTCGCTCGATGGGGTCGCTCCCTCCCCCTCATGGCAGCGACCCTCGTGCTCGGTGGCTCCGGGGCGGCGCTGGTAGTACTTGGCGCGCCGATAGGTGCCGGGATCGAGGGCCACGTGCCTCTCCACGGGGCCATGTTCCTCGTGGTGTGGACGATCGTGAGATGGTCAATAAGTCTCGTCGCCATTTCTGGACTCTTTTCCATCTTCTATTATGCGGGCCCGAACAGACACGCACCGAAGGTGTAGTGGGTAAGCGTGGGTAAGTGTCGGCGGAGCGGAACCTGTCAAGGCCTTTGA
>PMLV01000073.1:0-51039 GCA_003160635.1 Acidimicrobiaceae bacterium
AGGGAAACCTCGTCCGCCTGAGCGTCGAGATCGACGAGCCAGAGTTCGACAAAGCTCTGGTAGACGTCGTCAAGACGCTGGCCTCACAGATCCGCGTGCCGGGATTCCGCCCCGGCAAAGTGCCGCGCAAGGTGCTGGAGGCCCGAATGGGCGGAGCCGGTGCGCTGCGTGCCGAAGCTCTCCGGGAAGCGTTGCCGGACTTCTACGCCCGCGCGGTGATCGACTCGGAAATCGATCCGATTGCCTCACCAGATATCGACATCACCTCCGGCGAGGACGGCGGCGCGATCAGCTTCGACGCTGTCGTCCAGGTCCGTCCGACCGTATCGATTCCCGGCTACGACGGCCTCCAGGTGACCCTGCCCGGCATCGTCGTCAAGGATGAGGATATCGACCGGCAGATCGATCGCCTGCGGGAGAACGATGCCGAGCTCGAGCTGGTCGGACGCCCCGCTATCGACGGCGACCTGGTCACCATCGACCTCCACGGGAACGACGAGAGCGGAGCCGAAGTGGTCGGCGTGGACGACTATCTCTACGAAGTGGGCAGTGGCACCGTCACCGTTGAGCTCGACGAGCAATTGCGTGGTGCCAAGGCCGGTGACATCTTGGCCTTCACCTCGGCGGCTCCGGGCGACGGGGACGAGGTCATTTCGTTCAGGGTCCTCGTCAAGGATGTCAAGGTCAAGAAATTGCCGGAGCCGACGGATGCGTGGGCGGACGAGAGCTCGGAGTTCGCCACCCTGGCCGAGCTGCGGGCGGACATCTCCGAGCGCGTCGCCCGGGTCAAGCTGGTGCAGAGCCAGATGGCCCTGCGGGAAAAGACCTTCGAAGCCATCGCCGGCCTGGTGGATGAGGGCGATGTTCCCGAGGTGCTGGTTGATTCCGAGGTGAGCGAGCGACTGCATGACCTCCAACACCGGCTCGAGGCGCAGAAACTGGGTTTGGGGGAATACCTCCAGGCCACCGGCCGTACGCCCGACGATCTGCTGGCTGCCGTGCGGGTCGAAGCGCAGCGGGCGGTCAAGGCCGATTTGGCTCTCCGGGCCCTGGCCGAGGCCGAAGAGCTGGGTTTGAGCGACGAGGAGCTGGACGACGAAATCGCGACCATGGCCGAGCGGATGGAGACCACCCCGGCCGAGCTGCGCCGGCAGCTCGACACGGCCGGACGAACGGGCGCGGTACGCTCGGAGCTACGAAAGGGCAAGGCGCTGCAGTGGCTGCTGGACCACGTGGGGCTCTTCGACGAGGAGGGCAACCCGATGTCGCGGGATGACCTGAAGACCGACGCGGCCAAGGAGAACGAGGAGAACGAGTGATGATGAAGAACGAAGGTGATCAGTTCGGAGCTGATCGGTACAGGGCGAACAACTATCTCGTTCCCACAGTCATCGAGTCGTCCAACCGGGGCGAGCGGGCCTACGACCTCTATTCGCGCCTCTTGCGTGAGCGCATCATCTTTCTCGGCACTCCGGTCGATGACACGGTGGCCAACCTGGTCTGCGCCCAGATGCTCTTCTTGGAGTCCGAGGAGCCGGACAAGGAAATCCACCTCTACATCAACTCGCCCGGGGGCGACATCACGGCGCTGTTCGCCATTTACGACACGCTGAAGTTCATCAAGCCCGATGTCTCCACGTTCTGCTACGGCCAAGCCGCGTCCGCTGCGGCCGTGCTCCTGGCGGCTGGCGCGCCCGGGAAGCGATTCGCCCTCCCGCACGCCCGGATCCTGCTACATCAGCCCTGGGGCGGTGTCGAGGGTCAAGCGAGCGACATCGAGCTCCAGGCCAGGGAGATCCTCCGCATGCGCGACCTGTTGACCAGCATGCTGGCCGAGGACACGGGCCAGACTCATGAGAAGGTCACCAAGGACACGGATCGTGACTTCATCATGACGGCGGATGAGGCCGTGACGTATGGCGTGATCGACGAGATCATCACCTCCCGCACGGTCGCCCCGCTCGAAGCTATCGGCGCTGCATAGGCCTTCTAGAACGTCTCGGCGAGAGTAACGGGGAGAGGGGATTCGGTGGCGAAGTTCGGCGAAGGTGGGGATCTGGTCAAGTGCAGTTTCTGCGGAAAGACACAGAAGCAGGTCAAGAAGCTGATAGCCGGGCCCGGTGTCTATATCTGCGACGAGTGCATCGATCTGTGCAACGACATCATCGCCGAGGAGCGCGATGAGACGGCCGAACTCTCGTTCGAGGATCTGCCCAAGCCAAAGGAGATCTTCACCTTCCTGAACGACTACGTCGTCGGTCAGGAGTACGCCAAGAAGATCCTTTCGGTCGCGGTGTACAACCACTACAAGCGGGTGCAGGCCGGACCGGTGCCAGATGACGGGGTCGAATTGGCCAAGTCCAACATCCTGCTGTTGGGTCCGACGGGGTGCGGCAAGACGCTGCTGGCCCAGACACTGGCCCGCATGCTCAACGTACCCTTCGCCATTGCCGATGCCACGGCGTTGACCGAGGCCGGCTACGTCGNNGATCGCCCGCAAGAGCGAGAACCCGTCCATCACCCGGGACGTGTCGGGCGAGGGTGTCCAGCAGGCACTGTTGAAGATCCTGGAGGGCACGACGGCGTCGGTTCCTCCCCAAGGTGGCCGCAAGCACCCTCATCAGGAGTTCATCCAGATCGACACCACNNACATCCTGTTCATCTGCGGCGGTGCCTTTGCGGGACTGGACCGGTTGATCGAGGGCCGCATCGGCAAGCGGGGCATTGGCTTCCGGGCCGAGGTGCACCGCCGTGAGCGCGATGACGGAGAGATCTTGCGACACGTGCTGCCCGAAGACCTCATCAAGTTCGGCCTGATCCCCGAGTTCATCGGTCGCTTGCCCGTGGTGAGCGCCGTCTCCCCGTTGTTCAAGGACGCCCTGGTGCAGATTCTGGTCGAGCCCAAGAATGCGCTGTCCCGCCAGTACGAGCGTGTCTTCGCCCTGGACAACGTGGAGCTCGAGTTCACGCCCGACGCGCTGGAGGCAGTGGCGGAGCAGGCCATGCTGCGCGGCACGGGCGCCCGCGGCCTGCGCGCCATTCTCGAAGAAGTCCTCTTGGACGTGATGTACGACCTCCCGAGCCGTTCTGACGTCGGCAAGTGCGTCGTTGACCGCGCCGTGGTGCTGGACCGGGTCGCTCCGACCTTGGTTCCCGTGGGCGGTGTCCCGGTCAAGTCGACCCGCACCCGGCGCGCCGCTTCGTAGTCAGCCGCGCGCTGGTGGCAGGGGAGGGGACGGATCCTTCAGGGACGGATCCTCGCCGGACGGATTCGTCACTGGCGGAGGTACCTTCGGTCGGCCCGCCGTTTGTGGATCTTGACGCCGCCCTGGAGTGGCTGGACGATCACATCGATTTCGAGTCGAACATGCCAAGTCGCCGCACCTGGCCCACGCTCGATCGCATGAAGTCGCTCATGGCGGTCCTCGGCGACCCTCACGAATCGATTCCCTCGGTCCACGTGACCGGGACCAACGGCAAGGGCTCCACATCGGCCATGGTGTCCGCCTTGATGATGGCGCAGGGCCTGAGCGTGGGGACCTATACGAGTCCGAACCTGCACTGCGTCTCGGAGCGATTGGCGCACAACGGCGAGCCGATCGACGACGAGGCATTTCTCGGTGTGCTCTCCGAACTGGCCTCGCTCGAGGCGTTGATTCCCGAGCGCCCCACCCGCTTCGAACTCCTCACGGCTGCTGCGCTTTCGTGGTTCGCCGATGATGCCGTCGACGCCATGGTGGTCGAGGTGGGGTTGGGCGGCAGGTGGGACAGCACGAATGTCCTGCACGGTGACGTGGCCGTCTTGACCAATTTCAGTTACGACCACACCGATGTTCTCGGTCCGACGCTCGAAGGCATCGCGGAGGACAAAGCGGGGATCATCGAAGCCGGAAGCATGGTGGTGGTGGGTGAGACGCGGGCCGACCTGGTGGCGATCGTCGAAGGGCACGCGGCCCGGGTGGGTGCGGCCGGGGTATGGGCGGCCGACCGAGACTTCGGCTGCGAGGAGAACCGGGTGGCCGTCGGGGGTCGCCTCGTCACCCTGTGGACGCCGGGTGGACGGTACGAGGATGTCTTGGTACCCCTCCACGGCGCGCATCAGGGACGCAACGCGGCCTGTGCCCTGGCCGCCGCAGAGGCCTTCTTTGGCCGTCCCCTTGACCCCGAGGTCGTCCAAGAAGGCTTCGGGATCGTACGGGTACCGGGTCGGCTCGAAGTGCTGGGCCGCCGACCATTGCTGTTGGTCGATGGAGCGCACAACGTGGCCGGCATGACCGCCCTCGGGCTCGCCCTCGCTGAAGAGTTCGCCGTCGACGGCAACAGCGTTGCCGTGATCGGAATGCTGTCGGGCCGGGATCCTTCGGCCATGGTGGCGGCCCTGGCTCCAGCGGGCGTGACCACCGTCGTGGCCTGTCAACCCGACTCGCCCCGGGCTCTGCCGGCCGGCGACGTGGCGGACGCCGCCCGGGCCCTGGGTTTGACCGTGCACGTGAAGCCCTCCGTGCTCGACGCCTTGGCTCTCGCACGTGGACTCGTCAATGCCCGTGGGCTCGTCGTGGTGACGGGTTCGCTGTACACGGTGGGCACCGCCCGCGGGGAGATCCTGGCTGGCGCTGTGCGCTGGGAGGACGCCGGCCGCTGAGTGCACCCGCCCGGCCGGATGAGCCGACTGGCGGGCGCAGGAATGCGCCAATCCCTTAACCACTCATTGAGGGTTTTGGCGGAGGGCGATGGCGGTGCGGCCGGGACGTTTGTCTCGACTTGAGGTTGAGAGTTTTTGGTTGAGGGTTCGTGCCACCTGCGAGGACAGCCGACACGGATGAGGAACTAAGAGTGCCCAGGCGGAGTCGTGTGCGGCATTGCATACCTGTGCTGCTGCTACTGTCCTCCGCTCGTGGATCGAACCCTTGTGATTGTGAAGCCAGACGGCGTCGAACGCGGACTGATCGGCGAGATCATCGGACGGTTGGAGCGCAAGAACCTGCGCCTGGTGGCCGCCGAGCTGCGAACCGTCACCACGGAGTTGGCGCAGGCGCACTACGCCGAGCACGCCGAGCGCCCGTTCTTCCCTGACCTGGTGGAATTCTTCACCCGCTCGCCCGTCCTGCTGATGGTGATCGAGGGCCCGAAGGACACCTACGCCGTCGTGCGCACCATGATGGGGGTCACCAACCCGGCCGAAGCGGCCCCGGGAACGATCCGTGGCGACCTCGGCATCGAGACGACCGAGAATTTGGTGCACGGCTCTGACTCCCACGAGTCGGCCGCAAGGGAAATCGCCCTTTTCTTCCCAGAACTCGCCTCTTCGTAACCCCCGTTCGCCGGACCCTGGCGCAGGTTGCCTTGTGGTGGACCGAGCCGTCCCCTAACCTGGTACCTCACCTACAGGTACCGGATTCCTTCCGGTGCTCGTCCCGCATACACCGGGAGAAAGTCCTTCATGGCCGACAACCGCCTTTCCCTCCTTGGTCGTGACATGGCCGTCGACTTGGGTACCGCCAACACCCTCGTCTACGTGCGCGGTCGCGGCATCGTCCTGAACGAGCCCTCCGTGGTCGCGGTCGACGTCAAAGACGGTCGCCCGTTGGCCGTAGGGGCCGAGGCGAAACGGATGATCGGCCGGACACCGTCGAACATCCAAGCGATCCGCCCGCTCAAAGACGGCGTGATCGCAGATTTCGAGATCTGCGAGAAGATGCTGCGGTACTTCATCCATCGCGTGCATCAACGCCGCTTCGCCAAGCCGCGCATGGTGATCTGCGTGCCGTCGGGTATCACGGGCGTCGAACGGCGGGCTGTGATGGAAGCGGCGGAATACGCCGGCGCACGGCGGGCGTACATCATCGAAGAGCCGATGGCCGCCGCCATCGGAGCCGGCCTTCCCGTGCACGAGCCGACCGGCAACATGGTGGTCGACATCGGCGGAGGCACCACGGAGGTCGCGGTCATTTCCTTGGGCGGCATCGTGACGAGCCAGTCGGTGCGCATCGGCGGCGACGAGCTCGATGAAGCGATCATCGCATTCGTGAAGAAGGAATTCAGTCTGGCCCTCGGCGAGCGCACGGCAGAGGAGATCAAGATCACCCTCGGCTCGGCCTACGAGTTGGAGCAAGAACTCCACGCGGAGATACGTGGTCGGGACCTCGTGAGCGGCCTGCCCAAGACCATTGTCGTGTCGACCGAAGAGATCCGGCGAGCAATCGAAGAGCCCGTGTCCGCCATCGTCGATGCCGTGAAGGTCACCCTCGACCGCACGCCGCCCGAGCTGGCGGCCGACATCATGGAGCAGGGGATCGTCCTCACCGGAGGGGGTGCGATGCTGCACGGCCTCGAGGCTCGCCTGCAGAACGAGACAGGAATGCCCATCGTCGTCGCCCGGGACCCGCTGAACTGCGTGGCCGTCGGTGCCGGTCAATGTCTGGAAGAGTTCGAAGCGCTCAAGCGGGTGCTGATCACCACGTCTACGCGCTGACGGATCGTCCGGTCTCACCGGGGTGGCGAGGTCTCGGCGGTCGCGCCGCACGTTGACGGTGGTCGTCTTGGTCGTGCTGTCGCTTTCCATCGTTTCGCTCGACCTGAACGGGCGTACGCACAGCGTCACCTCGGGTGTGAAGTCGGTGGCGAACGGAGTGTTCTCGCCGCTGCGCCACGCGGTCACCGACATTCTCAGCCCGATCGGNNGCCACCGTCGGCAGCCTGCACCAGGCGCAAGCCGAGAACGCCTTTGAGAAGAACCAGTTGCGCCAGCTGATGGCGTTGAACGACTTGCCGTTTCTCGATTCGCTGCCCACCGTCGTGGCGCAGACACAAGAGCTGGACAGTTCGAACTTCACCATGACGATCACCATCGACAAGGGGCGATCCGACGGGGTCGATGTCGGGATGCCCGTCGTCGGCGCGGGCGGACTGGTGGGGCAGGTGATCCAGTCGTTTCACCACACCTCGGTCGTGCGGTTGGTCAACGACGGCCAATCGAAGGTGGGCGTGACGTTCGGCCAGACCCAATCGCACACGGCGACGGTCGACGGCCAGGGTCCGGACGCTTCCATGACTGCCGATCTGGTGCCGCCGCACACGCCCTTGCACAAGAACGAGGTCATGTACACGAGTGGTTTCAACGCCGCGGCCTTTCCTCCGGGTATCCCGGTGGCGAAGGTGGCGTCGTTCCACACCAGCGCCGGGGCCAGCCAGGTGGCCATCGCCGTCATGCCGGCGGCCAACCTCAGCCAATTGGCATACGTCGACGTCGTCCTCTGGGAGCCACCGGCATGAGTGGGCGCGCCACACTCCGCGTCGCGCTGGTGACGCTCCTGTTGCTGCTCCTCCAGTCGACGGTGATCTTGTCGATACGGATCGGAAGCACACACCCGGACATCCTGTGGCTCCTGCCGATCACGGCCGCCCTCCTTGCGGGGCCCGAGACGGGTGCGATCGTCGGTTTCTGGTCCGGCTTGGCCTTCGACCTGGTGCTCCCGACGCCATTCGGTCTCGGTGCCCTGGTGGGGTCCCTGCTGGGTTACTCCATCGGCGCCGCCACGGCAGCGGTCGACAAGCGCGCGGTGTGGTTGAAGCCCGTGGCCGCGGTCATCGGAAGCGTCGCAGCTGACATGCTGTTCTCCGTGCTCGGAGCCATCTTCGGCCAACAACAGATGGTGCAGGTCGACTTCTTGTCACTCTTCGTCATCGTCGCAGTGTCGAGCGCACTCTTGGTGCTGCCGGTCAATCGCCTGATGCGGTGGGCCTTCTTCGCAGAAGGGAACCGGCGCACGCTGGTGTCAGCCCACTCACCCGAGGGCGGTATTTGGTGAAGCGGACGCTGCGCCACCCCATCCGGGGAGATCGCCTCCATCCCAAACCCTCGTCACGCCAACCTCGCAAGTCGACGTGGAACCGCGAGGCGCGCCAGCCGCGCATGCGACCGCGCAAGAGCCTCAATGTCGCCTCTCTCGTCGGCTCGCCCGAAGACGAACCATCTCGCCCGAGCCTGCGTCTGCGCGTGGTGGGGATCCTCTTCCTCGTCCTCTTCCTCGTCCTCGGACTCCGGCTGTGGACGCTGCAGATCATCGACGGCAGATCCTACGCCGCGGCGGTCAACCGCAATCAGGTCCGTGTGGTGAACATCGCGGCGCCGCGTGGTCAGATCGTCGATCGCAACGATACGGTCCTGGTCTCCAACGTCCCCGAGCAAGAGGTGCTGCTCTCGCGCGTCAGCGCGACACAGGACCCTTCCATCATCGGCAAGGTCGCCGCGCTCATTGGCGAAACGCCGGCACAGGTCAACGACGCGGTGAAGAACGTGCGCTACAGCCCCTACGAACCGGTGCCGGTCGTCACCAACGTGTCGGCGGCCACGGTGCAGTACCTGCAGACCCACCAGTCGGACTATCCCGGCGTCAGCGTGCAGACCATCACGCAACGCACGTATCCCCAGGGTGGGACCACGGCCACCCACGTGCTCGGGTACTCGGGCGACATCACCTCGCAGCAACTCGCGGCGAATCCCAAGGCCGGCTACAACCAGGGCAGCCTGGTGGGGCAGTCGGGAATCGAGGCGCAGTACGAGCCGTTCCTGCGCGGCGTCAACGGGAGGCAGGCACTCTCGGTGAATGCGTCCGGAGACGTGGTCGGCACGCTCTCGCGCACCGCGCCCCAGATCGGCGGCACGGTCGTCCTCAACATCGACACCGGCCTCCAGCAGGCGGTGCAGACCGACCTGGCAAACCAGATCCTCAAGGACCGCCGCACGCCGGACGCAGCGGACAACAACAAGCTCCCGCCCGCCATCAACGGCGCGGCCATCGTCCTCAACCCGCAGAACGGCCAGGTCCTCGCCATGGCCTCGTATCCCACCTACGACCTCAATCAGTGGGTCGGCGGTATTTCGACTGCGAATTTCGCCGCCCTGCTGGCGAACGGGGCGGAGAACAACTGGGCCATTCAGGGCGAGTACACGCCGGGCTCGACCTTCAAACTGATCACCGCCACCGCGGACTTGCAGGACGGGGTGTACAGCCCGGCGCACTACTACAACGACACGGGGACCTTCAAGGTGCAGAACTGCACCGGTGGCACGTGCAACTTCACGGACAACCCCGGGGACAGCGGCGGGGAGTACGACCTCGCAACGGCACTGACGGTGTCGAGTGACTCGTACTTCTACAACCTCGGGGAGTTGTTCTGGGAGGGCAGGGCGACCTACGGGGCCAATGCCATCCAGAACGTGGCGGCGCAGTACGGGGAAGGGGTGAGCACGGGCATCGACCTTCCCAATGAGGTCGAGGGGCGGGTCGACAGCCAATCAGAACGCGAGAAACTCCACCGGGAAAACCCGGCGGCGTATCCCAACACGACCTGGTACACGGGCGACAACGTCGAAATGGCATTCGGCCAGGGTGCAACCGCGCTGACGCCGATCGAGCAAGCGGTGGCGTACGCCACCTTTGCCAACGGGGGGACGCGTTACGCACCCGAGGTGGCGGCCGAGATCGTCAATCCGACCACCGGGAAGGTGGTGACCCAGTTCGCACCGAAGGTGACCGGGCACGTGAACCTTCCCGCCAGCGTGTCCGGGCCCATCCTCCAGGGGCTCGAAGGCGTCATCGCGAGTCAGAAGGGCACCGCCTACGGCGTGTTCCAGGGCTTCCCGACGAGCTGGAACCTCGCCGGGAAGACCGGTACGGCCACCAACCCCGGTGCCAAGGAGCCCAACAGTTGGTTCGTGGCCTTCGGGCCCAACCCCAACCCGCAATACGTCGTGCTGGCCGTCATCGACGAAGGTGGGTACGGCGCTGAAGCGGCGGCGCCATTGGTCCGCTCGATATTCGACTACATCGTGGCCAACCCGATCGGCGCCGTGAAGACTCCCACCCTCAAGAGCCCTCCGACGTCCACCATGCCGGCGAGTAACCCACCATTTGGCACACCGACCACCACGACCACCACGACCACGACGCACGCCGCCACTCCGACCACCGCAACCACCACGTCGCAGGCGGGCGGCTAGCAGTCCCGTAGGGTTGATCGGTAATGGAGACCCTTTGGCCACAGGTGGAACGACTGCTGCTCGGCGTTTCCAAACCGGCGCGCTACATCGGGGGTGAGCAGGGAGCGCAATACCCCGTCCACGGCCCGGGCAAGGTGGCATGGCTGCTCCTGTACCCCGACACGTACGAGATAGGTCTCCCCAACCAGGGGTTGCAGATCCTCTACGAGATCCTCAACGAGCGTGACGATGCCGTGGCCGAGCGTGCATATGCGCCCTGGGTGGACATGGAGGCAGCCATGCGGGCGGCCGGAGTGCCTCTCTTCAGCGTGGAACAGCACGTCGCAGCCCGCGACTTCGACGTGATGGCCTTCAACCTCTCGGCCGAGCTCGTCTACACCAACGTCCTCAACCTGCTCGACCTGGCCGATGTGCCCCTCCACGCCGCCGATCGGGGCACCGACGACCCCTGGGTCATCGCAGGTGGTCACTGCGCGTTCAATCCCGAGCCACTGGCGGACTTCGTCGACGTCTTCGCACTGGGCGACGGGGAGGAGATCGTCGGCGAGATCAACGCAGCCCTACGTGACTGGCTGGCCGCCCCCCCGCCCGACCGGAGTCGTGACGATTTGCGCCTCACTCTGGCCGGGATCGACGGGGCATACGTCCCCGCCCTGTACACCTCGACGTACGGGAACGGCCGCCTGGTGGCCACGGCACCCAACCGCCCCGGGGTGCCGGCCGAAGTCGCCAAACGGACGGTGAACGACCTGGCCGATTGGCCCTACCCGGCTCGACCGCTGGTGCCGCTGACCGAGGTCGTCCACGACCGCTTGAACGTCGAGGTCTTCCGGGGCTGCACCCGCGGCTGCCGTTTCTGCCAGGCCGGCATGATCACCCGGCCCGTCCGCGAGCGCCCGGCGCAACAGGTCAAAGAGATGGTGAGCAAGGGCCTGGCCTGGAGCGGCCACGACGAGGTCACGCTGACGTCGCTGTCGACGGCGGACTTCTCGGGTATCGAGGACACCGTGCGCGACATCATCGATGACCCCGTTCACCGGGGACGGGTGTCGGTCAGCCTGCCCTCGCTCCGGGTCGACGCCTTCACCGTCGGGACGGCTGCGCAGATCCAGAAGGTCCGTCGCACGGGCCTGACCTTTGCCCCGGAGGGCGGGACCTGGCGCATGCGACAGGTCATCAACAAGCTGATCACGGAAGAAGACCTCTACAGCGCGGTCGACGCCGCCTTCAGCCAAGGCTGGCGGCGAGTCAAGCTGTACTTCCTGATCGGGCTTCCCACCGAGCGGGACGAGGACGTCATCGGCATCGCCGAGCTCGGCAAGCACTGCGTCGAGATCGGGCGGCGCCATTCGAAATCGGTGACGGTGGTCGCCTCGGTCGGTGGATTCGTCCCCAAGCCCCATACCCCCTTCCAATGGTTCGGCCAGGACACCGTCGACGAGCTGCAACGCAAGGTCAACCTGTTGCGGGAGCACGCCCGATCCACCCGTGGCCTCACCATCCGGTGGCACGAGCCTGCCGCGTCGGCGGCCGAGGGGCTGGCGAGTCGGGGAGACCGACGTATGGGCGCCGTCATCGAGCGCGTCTGGCGGGCCGGAGGGACCTTTCAGGAGTGGTCGGAGCGCTTCGACCTGGCCCTGTGGGAGGAGGCACTTGCCGCGGAGGGACTGAGCCTGCACGAAGTGGCCCATCGCGACCGTGACGGGCAGGAACCGTTGCCGTGGGATCACATCTCGGCCGGGCTGCACAGAGACTTTCTCTGGACCGACTGGCAGGACGCGCTGGCCGAAGCGGTGGTCGAGGATTGCCGGTGGACGCCCTGCTACGACTGTGGAGCCTGTACCGGACTCGGGCTCGAGCACGTGGTCGCCTCGCCCATTCCTCCGGCGGGCGGGAGCCAGGGGACGGGTCAGGACCTCTCGGTGGGCGGCCGGATCCCTGTTCGCCTCGTCGGCGGCGTGCGGTCCGTCGCCGGAACGGGCTGAGTTGTCGGGGACCCCAGAGTCGGCTGGGCCGCCAGGGCCGGCTGGGCCGCCAGGTACCCGCCGGGTGCGGCTCCGTTTCTCCAAGATGGGCAAGATTCGCTTTACCAGCCACCGTGACGTCGCCCGCATGTGGGAGCGGGCCTTGCGCCGCAGCCGGCTGCCCGTGGCGCTCTCGCAGGGGTTCTCGCCCCATCCCCTCCTGAGCTTCGGCTTGGCGCTCCCGACCGGATGTGAGTCGCAGGGTGAGTACCTCGATGCGCGACTCCTCGAGGATTCGGGGGCGGACGAGCTCTCCTACAGCGAGCTGCCTGCGCTTTTGACGCCGCTGTTGCCCGACGGGGTGGTCGTCCAGGCCGCCGGCCTCATCGGCATGGCGGAGGGTTCGCTACAGCAAGAGGTAGCATCGTGTGATTGGGAGTTGGAGGTGTACGGCGTGGGTGGTCAGGAATTGCAGGAGCGGGTTGAGCGGATGCTCGCTGCTCCAAGCCTCACCATCCATCGTGAGCGGAAGGGTCGTCAGACCGAAGACGACATCCGCCCAGCAATTTTGACGCTTACCATGACCCAGGAAAATGACCTGGAGCAGGGGGAACACCCGATTGGTCGCCTGCGGGCCGAATTGGCGACGCATCCGCGTGGGGTGCGCCCTGGCGACCTGATTTCGGCGTTCGGCACCGATGTGGTGCTGGCGCGTGCTTGTAGAACGCATCAATGGATCGAGCGCGACGGCGCACGGTTCGAGCCGCTTTCGGTGAGCGGACTCGGGGCCGACCCCGTCGTGGTACACGCCGCAGGGCGTGCCTCATGAACGACGCAAGGAGGGCTCTCCCTCATGTCCGAGTCGGAGATCAGCCAGACCCACGAGGGTCCGAGCGCGGAGGTCACGGGGGGCGCTAGCCCACCCGAGGCGCCGCCATCACCCTCGCCATCACCCCAGCCAGCACCAGCACGACCACAGATAGGGGACACCAGGCCGGCACCCGCTGCGCCCGCCGTAGCCCCGGCGTCGTTTGCGCCTGCGGCCTCCGGCGGAGCCGCCGCGGCCCCCGCACCTGCCGTACCGGCGGTGGCACCCATCATCCGCCCTCCGGCCTTTGCCGGGGCGGCCGACGCCGGAGGTGACGCCGCCGCCGCCGACCCGTCCGACGAGGTGGGCGACGATGACGGATCCTCGAACGGGAAGCGGACGCGTAGTCGCCGGCGGTCGGGCCGCGACCGGAAGGGCAAGCAGGTTGGGCGATATCTCGTCTGCGTGCACGTCCAACCCGCCATGACGCAGATCGCCATGTTGGAGGGGCGCTCCCTCGTGGAGCACTACGTCTCTCGGGCCGCTGACGACACCAACCAGATCGACGGCAACGTCTACCGGGGCCGGGTCCAGAACGTCCTTCCTGGTATGGAGGCGGCGTTCGTCGACATCGGGATACCGAAGAATGCCGTCCTCTATCGAGGCGATGTGCGCTACGACCGGGATGACATCGAGGGCGGCGGCGGAGGGTCCTCGGCCGCGCAGCCGCGGATCGAAGATGTGCTCAAGGCAGGTCAGACCATCCTGTGCCAGGTGACCAAGAACCCGATCGGCGCCAAAGGAGCTCGCCTGACGCAGGAGGTCTCCCTGCCCGGCCGGTTCGCCGTGCTGGTCCCCAACAGCAGTGCGTTCGGCATCTCCAAGCGATTGGGGGACAACGAGCGCCGTCGTCTGCGCCGCATCATCGATGAGGTGAAACCCGCTGGTCACGGGATGATCGTCCGCACCGCGGCCGAGGGTGTCTCGGCCGATGAGCTCCAGCGTGACGTCGAGACCCTGCTCGAGCAGTGGAAGGCCATAGAGGCTGCCTCCAAGAAATCGGATGCTCCCGGGCTCCTGTACCGGGAGCCTGAGCTCTCGGTGCGCATCCTGCGCGAGGAGCTCAACGCCGAGTATCGAGGGGTCGTGATCGACGACCGGGCCCTGTTCGAGCAGGTGCGCGACTACGTCCGTGCCGTGAGCCCCGAGCTCTCCGACCGCGTGGAGTACTACGACCCGGTCGAAGAGGGGTTGCCGATCTTCGAGCGCTATCACGTGCACGAACAACTCCACAAGGCGCTGGACCGCAAGGTGTGGCTGCCGTCGGGTGGTTCGCTCATCATCGAGCGGACCGAGGCGTTGACGGTGATCGACGTCAACACCGGCAAGAACGTGGGCAAGACCAACCTCGAGGAGACCGTCTACCGCAACAACCTGGAGGCGGCCGAGGAAGTGGCGCGCCAGCTCCGGTTGCGGGATATCGGCGGCATTATCGTCATCGACTTCATCGACATGGAGATCCGGGAGAATCGGGACAAGGTGGCGGCGGCCCTCCGCAACGCCCTGGCCCGGGACAAGACCCGCACGCAGGTGTTCGACATCTCCGAGCTCGGCCTGGTCGAAATGACGAGAAAGCGCATCTCAGAGGGTCTTTTGGAGACGCTCTCGACCGAATGCGCCGTCTGCGGAGGGCGGGGCGTGACATTGGACGACTCGGTTCTGCGGTAAGGTTTCGCCCTCATGTACGCAGTCATCAAGTCCGGTGGAAAGCAAGAGCGTGTGGCCGAGGGCCAGCGTGTCCGCGTCGAGTTGCTCGGTGAGCCCGTCGGGACGGAGGTATCGCTGCAGCCGGTCCTCGTCGTCGATGGCGACACGGTCCTGGCCACCCCGGCCCAGCTGGCGGGTGCCACGGTCACCGCCAAGGTGGTGGGCGAGGAAAAGGGTCCGAAGATCAACGCCATGACCTACAAGAACAAGTCCAACCAGCGTCGTCGTTGGGGCCATCGGCAGCACTACGCCACGCTCGAGATAACCGCCATCACTTCCGCCGGCTGACGGCGCAAGGTCCAAGGAGCTCAGCATGTCAAAGACCAAGGGTGGCGGTTCNNACGGCACCACGGTGACCGCCGGCTCCATCCTGGTGCGCCAACGGGGCACCAAGTTCTATCCGGGACAGAATGTCGGACGAGGTGGCGACGACACCCTCTTCGCCACGGCTGACGGTGTGGTCAAGTTCGGCGCTCGCCGAGGCCGCAAGCACATCGACATCGTCACCGGCTAGCGCGCCGAGGGCCTCCCGAAGCGCACTGAGGCGCCCCTCGCACCGATTGCGAGCCGCGACAGGGTCAACGGCCATTTCGCCGTTTGGCACGGTCGGGGTTCTTCACAATTCGTCAATCCGGGCAGCTCGCCCTAATCGTCAGGAGGGGGAAGCTGATCCCCGGGCGGCGGTCGCTGATTGCGCAGACGGTTGTGGAAGCCGCAGAGGAGTCTGGCATTCTCCTGGGTGGTCGGGCCGCCTTGGGCCCAGGGCACGATGTGGTCGATTTGGCAGTCCTCGGCCGGAACGTCGCAGAACTCGTGGGTGCACGCCTGGTCTCGTACCTCAACGGCCCGTCGGGTTGCTCCGGTGAAAAAGCGCGAGTGGGGTGAGCATTCGATCCGTTTGCCCGGGGAAAAGACGATGCGTTCGAACCAGCCGCCATCCATCCACTCCATCAGCGAACCGGGGGAGAGGACATGTCCTCCCGACAGTTCGCAAATACGTCCGTGGAGCGTCTCGTAGCCGACCAAGATCGTGAAGAGGGGCTCGGGGCGCCGGGCATCAGCTGGCATGGCCTTCGAGCGGATGGCCATCTCCTTCAAGGCGTCGGCCCGGCGTTGGGCCGAGGTTCGGCACAGCTCGCTTATTTTGGGCTCGCGTCCGAGCTCGTCCCTGGCCTTGGCCCAGTCCCCTTCGAAGAGTTCGCGCTCGAGGCGCTTGAGCTCGTCCGAGACGATGACTCCAGTGACGGGGTCGAGTTTCATGCCGCCCAGGAACATGCGGTTGACGGTCGGCGACAGATAGACGTCGCGGCGCGCCTGGCGGGCCATGTCCGATTCCTCGGCGCCGTCGGGATTGGCCAACTGCTCCCAGTACGCCAGTACGCCGCAAAAGGGAGTGAACTTCATCTCCTTGGCGTGACTGACCAAAAGGGCCTCGTCGCGGGCCAGCGCCTCCCCGGTCATCTCGGTGCGCACCTTGGCCAGGGCGTCGATGTGGGCGCCCCCGATGCTGCCTTCGGACCATGCTTCGGCACAGAGGGGCAACTGGTCCAGGGCACGGCCTCGGCGCACTTGGCGCCGCGCGACGACCTCCGGAAGATGACAGCGGGTGAGGAGCCAGGCCGCCGGCGTCTTGGCCCCGTCGACGGCCCAATCGCCCTTGGTTGCGAAACTTGCCACGGCCTTGGTGACGAAGTATTCGAAACGTTCTAGGTGGCGTTCGAGTTCGGCGATCGACTCCAAGTCCGAAACCTCGGTGGGATCGGTGCGCATCAGCTGATCGATCGCTCCGACGAATTGCAGTAGTTCAGTTGAGGCAAACGAACCGGTTGGAACGACCGCTTCGTTGTCGCTCACTCCATCAAGTGGCACCTCACAATTGAATCATGAGGGTGTATCACGCCCAATGGGCGGCACAGCCAGAAACGCCGACGCCTGTGGTCGGCGGAAGCAGCACGCGCCCACAAGCCCACAAGCCCAGAAGCCAAAAAGCGCCGAAAAAAGCGCCGAAAAGCCTCAAAAACCACAAAAAGGGCGCCGCTTACCCGGCCTCGCCCAGTGGGTGCTGATGCAGCTCGATGCCGTTGCCCCACGGATCGGACAAGAACGCCTGATGACGGTTGGGCCCGCTCGGCACAGGGTCCGTCACTTTGAGACCCTGGGCCCGCAACTCCTCGACCACCGCGTTGAGGTCGTCGTAGAGCAGGGCGAAATGCTGTCCCATATTGGGTGGTGCCGGGAGCCCGAGCAGGTGCACCTGCTGCCCGCCCGCATCGAGCCAGGCGCCGGCGAATCCGAACTCGGGGCGCTCGAAGTTCTGCACGAGTCCGAGGACCTTCGTGTAGAAGTCGACGGCCGCGGGGACATCGGGGACGTTGAGGGCCACATGGTCGACACCGGTGGGAGTCACAGTCATGGGAGCGACATTACGACGTGACGAATGATCTCGGCCACCGCAGGGGCCGCCACAGCACCGGCGGCGCCCATGTGGCCCACGTCGGCCACGGCCGCGACGTCCGAAACGGTGCCGGCGACGTCGTTGGTGACGACGGCGAGACCGAGGACGGCGGCTCCGGCATGGCGGGCCGCGATCGTTTCGAAAGCCATGGACATGCCGACCACATCCGCCCCCAGGGCGCGCATCATGCGGATTTCGGCCGGTGTCTCGAACTGGGGCCCCATCACGTGGGCGTAGATGCCGGAGGAGAGGGCGGGTACGCCCGCCGTGGAAAGGGCGAGGGCGCGCAGCTCGGGTGAATAGGCACCCACCATGTCGACGAACTCCGGACCGCTGAGGGGAGAGCGGCCGGTGAGGTTGAGGTGGTCGGAGACGACGACGATCGAACCGGTGTGCAGGTCGTCCCGGATTCCGCCCACGGTAGCGGTGAGGATCACGGTGGCACACCCGGCGGCAATCCCGGTCCGGAGGGGATGGACCACCTCGCTCAGCTCGATGCCCTCGTAGGCGTGGCACCGGCCAGCGAAGACGAGGACCATCTTGTCGCCCATGGGGACCGACCACCCCTGGGCGTGGTGGCCGGTTGCGGTATAGCGCGGGAAGAACGGGAGGGTGGCCAGGGGGATGGAAGGTCCCGCCGCGCCGAGCTGCCCGGCCGCGGGCGCCAGGCCGGTACCGAGGATCACCAGGACGTCGTGATGGTCGACGCCGGTACGCCGGGCCAGCTCCCGTGCGGTGCGTGCCGCATGGTCGGGAGCCTCACCCATCCGGCCACAGTAGGGGGTTGTAGTCACCGCCCGCGTATCATTGGCCGGGAATGACTACCTCCACCCGCCACCCACTGGCCCCGCTCGACGGGGACGACATCAACGCAGCGCGCACCATCGTGTTGGACAGCGGGCGGGTGACAATTCCTCGAGAAGACGTCCGCTTCGCCTACATGGGCCTGTGCGATCCCCCGAAGGCGCTTGTCCATGCCCATGACCGGGGCGAGGACGTGGTGGTCGACCGACGGGTGCGCGCGGTGCTCCTGCAGGGGCCCGAAGCCACCGTGGTCGAGGCCATCGTGTCCGTCACCCGCGGAATCGTCGACAGCTGGGTGGAGGTCACGGACGTCCGCCCCAATTTGCAATTCGAAGAGGCCATGAAGGTCATCGCTGCGCTGCGCGCCGATCCGGATTGGAACGCCGCACTCGAGCGCAGAGGGATCGTCGACACTTCGTTGGTGCAGATCGATCCTTGGCCCGCGGGCGCATTCGGATCGCACCACGAGAAGAACAGGCGCATCACGAAGGCGTTGGCCTACCTGCGCGACTCGCCCGATGACAACGGGTACGCCCGTCCGCTCGAGGGGCTCATGGCGTACGTCGACATGGGCCGGGGCACCGTGCTCGAAGTCGTCGACATCGGCGTGGTGCCCTTTCCGCCCCAAGGCGGGAGCTACTACCCCGAGGACAACGGGCCACTGCGGACGGATCTGCGCCCGCTGGCCATCGCGCAACCCGAGGGCGTGAGCTTCACCGTCGACGGGAATCTGCTGTCGTGGCAGAAGTGGTCGCTCCGGGTCGGCATGGACCCCCTCGAAGGCTTGGTCCTCCACACCGTCGGCTATGACGATGGGGGAAGTGTGCGCCCGCTGCTGTTCCGGGCCTCGGTCAGCGAGATGGTCGTCCCCTACGGTGATCCCGGCCCGATGCACTCATGGAAGAACGCCTTCGATGCCGGCGAGTGGGGGCTCGGTCGCATGGCCAACTCCCTCACGTTGGGCTGCGACTGCCTGGGCGAGATTACGTACTTCGACGATGTGTTCTCCGACGAACGCGGCCACGCGCACACGAGGCCCAACGCAATCTGCATCCATGAGGAGGACTACGGGATCCTCTGGAAGCACGTGGACATGACCTCGGGCCGGACGGAGGTCCGGCGCTCACGCCGTCTCGTCGTGAGCTCCATTGCCACCGTCGGCAATTACGAATACGGCTTCTACTGGTACTTCTATCTCGACGGCTCCCTGCAATTCGAGGTGAAGCTGACCGGGATCATGTCGACCATGGGTGTGGCAGATGGCGTCGGTGACGCCCACGCCAGCATGGTGGCCCCAGGCCTGGCCGCGCCCTACCACCAGCACCTGTTCAACGTCCGTCTCGACGTGGAGGTCGACGGCACGGACAATGCCGTCTTCGAAGTGGACACGCTGCGCTCGCCGCTCGGCGACGACAATCCGTGGGGAAATGCCTTCGCACCGGTGGCCACATTGCTGGAGACGGAGTTGGAGGCCCGCCGCGGCGTCGACCCTTTGCGGAGCCGTTCGTGGAAGATCACCAATCGATCGAAGGTGAACGCGGTGGGCCAGCCCACTGCATACAAGCTCGTCCCGACGTCGACGCCGACATTGCTGGCCGATCCGACGTCGAACGTGGGTCGCCGCGCCACATTCGCCGCGCATAATTTGTGGGTGACGCCGTTTGCGGAAGATGAGCGCCGTGCAGCTGGTGACTACCCGAACCAGCACAGTGGCGGCGCCGGCCTCCCGGCCTGGACGGCGCAGGACCGGTCGATCGTGGACACCGACATCGTGCTCTGGCATTCGTTCGGGGTCACCCACATTCCACGCCCCGAGGACTGGCCCGTCATGCCCGTGGAGTACACCGGGTTCAGCCTCCTTCCCGTCGGCTTCTTCGACCGCAATCCCGCTCTCGACGTGCCTCCGACGTCCGACGGGGAAGGCCACTGTCATGGCGCCTGAACGGGGTCAGGCACCCCAGGAGTTCCACCCACCGGTGGAGGAGTACCTCGAGACGATGCTGGCGCTGGCCGAAGAAGGCGTCCCGGTCATTCAGGCGCGCATCGCCGAACGCCTCGGGCGCTCCGCCCCGTCGGTCTCCGAAATGCTCGAACGCCTGATCGAGGAGGGTTACGTCTCCCGGCAAGGGCGGCGCCTGGACCTGACCGAGAGTGGGCGCACGCTGGCCGAGAAGGTGGTGCGCAAGCACCGCCTGGCCGAGCGCCTGCTGGTCGATGTGATCGGCCTCGAATGGCACAAGGTGCACCGCGAAGCTGGACGCTGGGAGCACGTGATCTCCGACGATGTCGAGGCGCGGCTCGTCGAATTGCTCGGCGACCCTGCCACGTGCCCCCACGGGAACCCGATCCCGGGTTCGGGTTCGGTGGTGACCAAGGTGAACACCCGCCGCCTGACCGAGGTTGGATCGGGCGAGCGCGTCCGCCTGGTGCGGATCAGCGAGGAAGTGGAGCTCAACTTGGGGTCGTTGACGATCCTGGGGGAGGGCGGATTCATCCCCGGCGTCGTGGCCATGGTCGGCAACCGCGACGGGGATGACAACCTCGAGGTACGGGTGGAGGGGGAGGACGAGACCCTCCATCTCTCGTCGGAGCTCACCGACCGCCTTTTCGTCGGCTCTGCGTGACCGTTCGGCTCGTCGCCGACGCGGTCTTCACGGTCGATGCCGAGGACACGGTGTGGCGACCGGGAGCCGTCGAGATCGATGGTGGACGCATCACCTGGGTGGGTGATCCGGAACTGACCCCGGCGGGCGCCGGGACGGACGTGCAGCAGCTGGGCGGATTGCTGATGCCGGGACTGGTCAACTGTCACGGCCACTCGCCGATGACGTTGGTCCGGAGCGCGGGCGACGGGCTGCCGCTCGACCGTTGGCTCTCGGAAGCGGTGTGGCCCCGGGAGGCGCTGCACGGCGATGACGACGTCTTCTGGGGGATGACGCTGGGAGCGAGCGAGATGCTGTTGAACGGGATCACGACGACGTGCGAGCAGTACCTCCACCCCGCCGCGGTCGCCGACGCCGCGCTGGCATCGGGCATCCGGTGCGTGCTCACCCCGGGCGTCTTCGACATGCCGGGGATCGATCCAGAGGGCACGTGGAAGGAGCACCTGGTCGAGGCGAGCCGGGTCTTCGACGAAATGGATGGTCGCTCGGGCCGGCTCCACGTGGGGTTCGGCCCTCACGCCGCGTACAGCTTGTCCCCGGCCGGACTTTCGGCGGTGGCAGAGGAGGCGCAGCGGCGCGGCGCCATGATCCAGATCCACCTGGCCGAGACCGAGGCCGAGGGGCACGTGGTGGAGGAGCGTTACGGCATGCGCGCCCCGGCGTTCCTGGCCTCGCTGGGCGTCCTCGACGGTCCGGTCCTGGCCGCCCACGCCGTCTGGCTCGACGAGGCCGACATGGAGGTCATGGCGGAGTACGACGTCGCCGTGGCGCACTGCCCCGGGAGCAACGGGAAGCTGGGCTCGGGCGTGGCCAAGCTGGCCGAGTTGCGGGCCCGGGGGATCCGGGTCGGCCTGGGGACCGACGGGCCCGCCTCCAACGACGACCTGCATCTGTGGGACGAGATGCGCCTGGCGGCCATTCTGGCTCGGGCCACCGCGGCGGATCCGGCGGCCATCAGCTCGGCGGCGGCGCTCCGACTGGCCACCAGAGGCGGGGGCGAGGCTCTGGGCCTTCCCGTCGGGGCCCTCGAGGAGGGCCGTCCGGCGGACATCATCCGCCTGCGCACCGACGACGCCCGATTCGTACCGGCCACCAACGAGGCAGAACTGCTCGGGCACCTCGTGTGGGCTGGGGCGGGCTATCTCGTGACCGATGTCTGGGTGGGGGGTGCACCTGTCGTTGTGGAGAGCGAGTGTGTGCAGATCGACAGTGCGCGCGCCCGTGCCGAAGTGGGGCAGCGAGCCCAACGCCTTTTCGCCCTTTAAGCTGCACTGATATGGCAGGTTTCGTCGATCAGGCTCAACTCCACGCGCGCGCCGGCGACGGGGGAGCCGGTGCGGTGTCGTGGCGACGCGAAGCGCATGTCGACCGCGGGGGACCCGACGGCGGGGACGGCGGCCACGGGGGCGATGTGTGGCTCGTGGCGTCGGTCAATCAGTCATCGCTCCTGGGCTTCCGTGACCATCCCTTCCGCCGGGCCACCGATGGTGGTCACGGGTCGGGTCAGAAGAAGCACGGGGCCCGGGGCAAGGACACCGTGGTCCCGGTTCCCGTCGGGACCGTGGTGAGCGACAATGCCGGTGCGGTCCAGTGCGACCTGTCGGGCGATGGTGACCGGTTCCTGATCGCCGAAGGTGGTCAGGGAGGCCGGGGCAACGCACGCTTTCTCTCGAACCGGCGCCGGGCTCCGGCCTTTGCGGAGCAGGGAGAGAAGGGCCAGGAGCGCTGGCTCGACATGGAGCTCAAGCTCATGGCGGACGTGGCCCTGGTCGGCTTTCCCAATGCCGGCAAGTCCACCCTCATTTCGACGGTGTCGGCGGCCAAACCGAAGATCGCGGACTACCCGTTTACGACGCTGGAGCCGCATCTGGGCGTGGTGCGAGTGGGTGGCGTGCGCGACGGCACCGAGTTCGTCATGGCTGACATCCCCGGACTGGTCGAGGGTGCCGCCGAGGGCAAGGGCCTCGGCCACCGCTTCCTGCGCCACATCGAGCGAGCCCGGGTGCTGGTCGTCCTCCTCGACCTCGATCCGCATGCGTTGCACGGCCCGGCCGACCAGCTGCGCATCTTGTTGGGGGAGCTCGGCGACTACCAGCCCGCGCTGCTCCAACGGCCCCGGCTGGTGGTCGGGAGCAAGCACGATCTCCTGTCTTCCGGCGTCGACGCCAATGCCGCCCCTGACGCCGACGCCACCGCCGCCCCTGACGCCACCATGTGTGAACTGGTTCTTTCTGCCGCGACCGGGGCCGGCGTGCAGCCCTTGGTGGAGAAGCTGGCGGCCCTCGTCCAAGAGGTGAGAGCCGCCGCCGTGATCGAGAGCACCAGCGCGATCGTGATCCACCGCCCGGTGCCCGAAGGCGTCGACGTGCAACGGCTCGGCCCAGGCGCCTGGCGCGTGGTGGGCCGCGTGGCCGAACGTGCGGTGGCCTTCTCGGATCTGAACGATGTGGGCGCGCTCGATGAAGCGGTCAAGCGACTGCGGCGTCTCGGCGTGGATCGCGCCCTGTCGCGCGCCGGGGTCCGTGACGGCGACGACGTCACCGTCGGCAGCATGACCTTCACCTGGGGGGATCCGTGACCCACCCNNCCGGTGAGCTCGACCGATAATTCCCGGGCCGGCGTCGCACCACGGTCCGTGGTGGTCAAGGTGGGCTCATCCTCGGTCACTCCAGCGACGGTGGACCGGTTGTGCAGCGAGATCGCACAGGTGCGCAGCGCCGGCCACACCGTCGTAGTCGTGACGTCGGGTGCCATCGCGGCCGGGTGGACGGCGCTCGGGCGGGGCGAGAAACGTCCCGCGGACCCGGCGGTTCTCCAGGCGGTGTCGGCGGTGGGCCAGCACCGGCTCATGCGCACGTGGCAGGACGGGCTCGATCCGCACGGGCTCCTGGCCGGGCAGGTGCTCCTGGCCCCACTGGACTTCGTGCACCGCACGCAGTACCTGCACGCCCGGGGGACCCTGGCACACCTGATCGAGCTGGGCGTGGTCCCGGTGGTCAACGAGAACGACGCCGTGGCCGACGAGGAGATCCGCTTCGGGGACAACGACCGCCTGGCGGCGCTGGTGGCGCACCTGGTGCAGGCCCAGCTGCTGCTGCTGCTCACCGACGCGCCGGGATTGCTGACGGCCGACCCCCGCCTGGTGGCCGAGGCCTTCCTCATCGACGAGGTGGTGGAGATCGATCACCGCCTCGAACAGATGGCCGGAGGAGCCGGGAGCGCCGTCGGAAGTGGCGGCATGGCCTCCAAGGTCGCGGCGGCCAAGATTGCGACCTGGTCCGGCGTGGAGACGATCATCGCCGACGCCACCAGGCCCGGCGTCCTGGCGGCCGCCGTGGCGGGGGAGTCCGGCGTGGGCACCGTCTTCCGGGCCCGCCCCCAGCGCCTGTCGGCCCGCAAGCTGTGGATCGCCTTCGCGTTGGGGGCCTCCGGGCGCCTCATCGTGGACCACGGGGCCCAGGTGGCCCTGGCCGAGGGTGGCCGTTCCCTGTTGCCGGCGGGCGTGGTGGCGGCCGAGGGAGATTTCGGGCTCGACGACGCCGTGGAGATCGTGGGCCCCGACGGCAAGGTGTTCGCCAAGGGCCTGGTCCGGTTGGGGGCCGCCCGCTCGGCGGAATGGATCGGACGGCGGACGGACCAGCTCCCCGAGGACATGTCTCACCTGGTCGTCCATCGAGACGATCTGGTGCTTGTACGCTAATTCGGTGACCACGCCGGAACTGGAGGAGTTGGCGCGCCGCGTCCGGGCGGCTTCCCGCGTGGTCGCCCGCGCGTCGGGCCCGGTCCGTGACGACGCCCTGCGCATGGCGGCCGACCTGCTCGAAGAGGAGTGGTCGGCGCTGGTCGATGTCAACCGGGGTGACCTCGCCCGTGCCGAGTCCGCCGGTATGGCGGCGTCGGCCCAGGATCGCCTGCGGCTGACCGAGGCGAGGGTGCGGGCCATGGCGGCCGGCCTGAGGGGCGTGGCCCGGCTGGCCGACCCGGTGGGCGAGGTGCTCGACGGCTGGGTGCGGCCGAACGGGCTGCGGGTGTCCAGGGTGAGGGTGCCGCTCGGCGTGGTCGGCGTGATCTACGAGAACAGGCCCAACGTGACGAGTGACGCCGCCGGGCTCTGCCTCAAGGCCGGGAACGCCGCGTTCTTGAGAGGCTCGGCCTCTGCGCTCGACTCGAACCGGGCCATTGTGGCGCTCCTGCGGCGGGCGGCCAGCAAGGCCGGGCTGCCCGAGGATGCGGTCGCCCTCGTGGAGGACACCTCTCACGAGACGGCGGTCGCCTTCATGCGGCTGCGGGGACTCGTCGACTGCCTCATCCCGCGCGGGGGCCCGTCGCTGATCGCCTCGCTCCTGGAGCACGCCACCGTGCCCTACGTGCTCGACGGCGACGGCAATTGCCACGTCTATGTGGACGCGACGGCCGATCTCTCCATGGCACTCGACATCGTGGTCAACGCCAAGACGCACCGGTTCGGCGTCTGCAACGCGGCGGAGACGATCCTGGTGCACGCCGCGGTGGCGGAGGCGTTCCTCCCGACGATGGCGTCGGCCCTGACGGGCGCCGGTGTCGAGCTCCGCGGGGACGAGCGTGTCCGGGCCATCTTGCCCGGAACGGCAGTGGCCGAGGAGACTGACTTCGCAACCGAATTCCTGGCTCCGATCGTGGCGGTGGGTGTCGTCGACGACCTGGACGGTGCGATCGAGCACATCACCCGCTATAGCTCGGGCCACTCCGAGGCGATCGTGACGACCGAGGTACGGGCGGCGGACCGATTCGTGGCCGAGGTCGATGCGGCTGCGGTGCTGGTGAACGCCTCTACCCGGTTCATCGATGGTGAGGAGCTGGGATTGGGAGCAGAAGTGGGAATTTCAACGCAAAAGCTGCATGCACGAGGACCGATGGGAGTACGGGAGTTGACGAGCGTGAAATGGGTTGTACGAGGCGACGGGCAGGTGCGGGAGTGAGCGCAGCGGGGGATGCACGGACGGCGGCCAAATTGGGCCTGCCCGACGTCGGGCCGCCGAGGTTCGCCTCACTTGACGCCGTGCGCAGCGGGCTGGGGGACGTGGGCTACCTGGCCGACGACTCCATCAGCGGCGTCGTCTATCTGGCCGACCGCCTGGCGAAGCCCGTCCTGGTGGAGGGGCCGGCCGGGACGGGCAAGACACAGTTGGCCAAGTCGGTGGCCGAGCTCACCGGCGCCCGGCTCATACGCCTCCAGTGTTACGAGGGGCTCGATGAGTCCAAGGCACTCTACGAATGGAACTACCGCAAGCAGCTCCTGCGTATCCAGGCCGGCGGGCCGGGCGAGATCGAGAGTGGGGGCGCGGGCGCAACAGCCGGCGCGGGCGGGAACGGACACCGGGGACCGTCGTGGAAGGAGCTGGAGGAGGACATCTTCTCTGAGGAGTTCCTCCTGACCCGGCCCCTCCTCGAGGCGATCCGCTCGACCGACCCCGTCGTGCTGCTCATCGACGAGGTGGACAGGGTCGAGCTGGAGACCGAGGCGCTGTTGCTCGAGATCCTCAGCGAGTACCAGGTCTCGATCCCCGAGCTCGGGACGGTGCGGGCCACCCGCCTGCCCATGGTCTTCTTGACCTCNNAGGCCCCGTCGGTCTCCGAGACCCTTGATTGGGCGCGCACCCTGGTGATCCTGGGCACCGAGACCATCGATGCGGCCGGAGCCCGGGACACGCTGCACATCTTGTTGAAGTACCAGACCGACATCGATCGGGCTGCCAAGGAACTGCTCTCGGTGAGCTGATGCTCGATCTCTTGTCGGGATTCGTCACCGAGCTCCGCAAGGCCGGCCTTCCCGTGTCGTTGACCGAGCACCTGGACGCGGCAGAGGCCGTGCACCACATCCCCCTGGAGGACCGGGAGGGGTTGAAGTACGCCCTGGCGGCCACGTTGGTCAAGTCCTCGTCGCACTGGCACGCGTTCGAGACCGCCTTCGAGGTGTTCTTTGCCGTGCGGACCAAGGGGATGGACGGGCTCGAGCTGGACGCCGACGGGAACGAGATCGACAACGACGGTGAGGGTGACGCCGCCGGTACCGGCAAAGGCGGCCAGAAGGGACGGGGCAAGGGCTCGGGTGGTGGTGAGGGCATGTCGGCCGAAGAGCTGGCCGAGATGCTCTTCAAGTCACTCATGTCGTCCGACCACGGACTGATGAACGCGGTGGCGCGTGGCGCGGTCGATCGTTACGCGGGCATGGAACCCGGGCGGCCGGTCGGGGGCACGTACTACCTCTACCGCACGCTGCGGAACCTCGACCTCGACGGGGTGCTGGCGAAGCTGATGGCACAGGCCCAAGCGGGAGCGGTCGGGGGTGCGCTGACCGACCTGGAGGAGCGGCTAGCCGCGGACGAGTACAAGGCCCGTATCGAGAAGTTCCGGCGGGCGGTCGAAACCGAGATCAGACGCCGGCTGGTCGAGGACCGGGGGGCGGAGGCGCTGGCTCGCTCCGTGCGCAAGCCATTGCCCGAGGACATCGACGTGATGCACGCCACGCGGGAGGAGCTGGCGGTGCTCCAGCGCGTGCTTCAGCCGTTGTCGCGCAAGCTGGCCGTGCGGCTGGCCCGTAAACGCCGTCACGGGCACAAAGGGCCTCTCGATTTCCGGGCCACGGTGCGCCGATCACTTTCGACCGGAGGGGTCCCCATTGAGCCCCGCTTCCGCCATCCCCGCCCGAGCAAGCCCGAGATCTTCGTCATCGCCGATATCTCCGGCTCTGTGGCTTCGTTCGCCCGTTTCACGCTGCACCTCGTCTATGCCATCAGCGCACAGTTTTCGAAGGTGCGCAGCTTCGTCTTCGTGGACGGCATCGACGAGGTGACGCGCTTCTTCGAAGGGGTGGTCGATCCGGCCGATGCCGTGGCTCGTATCAACCAGGAGGCGGATGTGATCTGGGTGGACGGCCACTCGGACTACGGGCATGCCCTGACCGAATTCCATCGGCGTTGGGGCGATCAAGTGACGGCTCGTTCGAGCGTCTTGTTGCTGGGCGATGCGCGCAACAACTATCACGCCTCGCAATCATGGGTCGTCGAGGACCTGCAGCGCCGGGCCCGTCACGTGTACTGGCTCAATCCCGAGCCGCGTGACTACTGGGGCTCGGGCGATTCCATCGTCGGGGAGTACGCCGCACACTGCGACGAGGTGGTCGAGTGCAGGACCCTGCGCCAGCTGGAGCACTTCGTCGGCAACCTGGCATGACCGGGGAGTCGACAGGGGACAACGGCGGGAGCGAGAT
Organism: Acidimicrobiaceae bacterium; assembly: GCA_003160635.1. Classification (GTDB taxonomy): domain Bacteria; phylum Actinomycetota; class Acidimicrobiia; order Acidimicrobiales; family RAAP-2; genus Bog-473. The sequence continues at coordinate 27,714 of PMLV01000073.1, forward strand.
CGGCGAGGCAGAGGCGCTCCGCACGTCGTTCGGTGTCCCCAGCGGCATCCGCCGGGTCTTCGCCCCGACCGACGGCAGCACCCGGATCGTGCTCATCCGTCACGGTGAAGCGGTGTGCAACGTCAACGGCATCGTCGGCGGCGCGCGCGGATGCACCGGTCTGACCGACCTCGGACGCCGCCAGGTGGTCGCTCTGGCCGAGCGGCTCTCCCGGACCGGTGAGCTCGAAGGGGCCACCGCCCTCTACGCCTCGACCCTGCCCCGGGCTGTGGAGACGGCAGCGCTCCTGCAGCCGGTGGTCGGGCACGGCGCGCTCGAGATCGTGCAGGACTACGAATTGAGCGAACTCCATCCCGGCGCAGCCGATGGACTGGGTTGGCAGGAGGTGGTCGATCGTTTCGGGGTGCCCGAATGGGACACCGACCCCGAGATGGTGATCGCGCCCGGGGGAGAGAGTTGGTCCCGATTCGTGCGCCGCGCCTCGGAGACCGTGGGCGCGCTGGCCGAGCGACACCCGGGCGAGCAGGTGGTGGCCGCTGTGCACGCCGGGGTCATCGAGTCCGCCATGCTCGCAAACCTGGCCATCCCGCTGGCCACATCGCGGCGAGGCTGGACGCGCATCGTGCATGCATCCATGACCGAGTGGGAGTGGGTGCCGTCGCAGCGGCGATGGATCCTCCTCCGCTTCAACGATGCGTGCGGAGTACCCACGGCCTAGAGGCCACGCCCGGGGGGCACATGCTTTTCAATAAGTAGGCTCATCGGTATAGTAATTGAAAAAGCATCCCCCACTGGCTCTCTGGTCAGCAGGCGTAGTCCCCGTCGGCCCCGTTGATGTTGTCGCCGTACTGGACGATCAGCACCGGCCCGGTGGGGAGTTGCTCCTTGGATTGCCAACTGGGAACCATGGCGCATGTGGCCGGACCGCTGGGGGGGCTCAGCCAGTTGGCCATCCAGTAGGGGACGGCGGGCTGGTAGTTGCCGACGATGGAGTTCCACGTGCCGGGACTGGCATAGACGCCGACGTCAGGGATGCCCTCGGTGTTGTGGAGGGCGGCGATGGCGCCGGCCACGGTCTGCGCGTTGTTGGCCGTCGAGGAGGACCAGTACTGTCCAGCCCCCTCGACGTCGATCCACCACGCGACGTTGACGTTGATCCCCGCCGCCTGCGCGTCCTGGAAGGCTTGGATCCCGGCCGCCTCACCCTGCTGGAAGCAGCCGATGGGGGTTGAGCACAGGCCGTTGTTGGTGAGGAACGTGTAGAGGTTGAGCCCCGCACCTGCCCAGGTCGCCTCGGCGGCCAGACAGGGATTGGGGGCAGTGCCGGAGGAGCCGTCGACCTCGACGATGCTGATGTTGTGCTCGCCGGGGGGGAGGCCGGTGGTGCACGTCGGCGAGTTCATGTTGAACTTGCTCACGTCATAGCCGTACGAGCCCGAGGGGTAGGCCGCCCCGACAAAGGTGCCGTTGCCGATGGCGTTGACCATCCCCACAATGGGTGAGCCGATTTGTGCCGGGGCAGAGCCGTAGTAGCTCGCCCGGCCGAACGCCGAGACTTCGCCCTTCACATCGCTGAACCAGTAACCGGTGTCCCCCGGAGTCGTCGCCGCGGCGGATATGGGTGCATTCAGCGGAACGCCTCCCAATGAGCCGTAGAAGGGGGCGGTCCCGAAGGTGAAGGTGCCGCCATCGGAAGCCACCAGTACGTAGCCGGAGCCGGCCGGACCTGCGATCATGCCGATGATGGGCTTGTTGAGCGTCATCGCTCCCGTCGAGCCGTAGAAGTTGGCGTCGCCGAAGGTGAAGATCCCGCCGTCGGAAGCGACCAGCCAGTACCCGTGGCCATCGGGCGTCGCCGCCATCCCGACGATGGGCTTCTGGAGGGCGAGGTTGCCCGCCGAGCCATAGAACGGTGCGCCCCCGAAGCTGTAGACGCCGCCGTTCGCAGACACCAACCAGTAGGCCGGGACCGACGACGTGGTGGCCTGTGCGTCAGGGGTGACGGTGCTTCCGGCGGTCGGCCCCGACGGCGCCGCTGGCACCGTTGTCGGGGTCGTCGGGGTCGTCGGGGTCGTCGGGGTTGTCGGGGACGTTGTTGTTGTCGTCGCCGAAGCGGTGCTCGTCGAGATCAGGGCGGTGGGCAGCCCCATGGTCAGCCCCATAAAGGCCATGAGGGCAACGTGCCGGAGTTTCCGGAGTTTGTGCAAACGCATCAGGCCCGAAGGAACTCCGCCACGCGGAAGGCGAGGTCGAGGGATTGTCGGGCGTTGAGCCGGGGGTCGCAGGTGGTGGTGTACCGGGCTCCGAGGTCGCCCTCGAAGATCTCTTCGGCGCCGCCGAGGCACTCGGTCACGTCGTCACCCGTGAGTTCGACGTGGACGCCGCCGGGCCAACTGCCGGCGTCACGATGCACCGCGAAGAAGGAGCGCAACTCGGAGAGGATGTCATCGAAGCGCCGAGTCTTGCGACCCCCATCGCTGGTGAAGGTGTTGCCGTGCATCGGGTCACAGGTCCACACGACCGGATGGCCTGCCGCCTCGACGGCCCGAATCAGCGGCGGGAGGTGTTCTTCGATCTTGTCGGTTCCGAAGCGGGTGATCAGGGTGAGGCGCCCAGGCGTGCGTTCAGGGTTGAGGCGCTCGCACAATGCCACTGCGTTCTCAGGCGAAGAGCTCGGGCCGATCTTGCAACCGACGGGGTTGCGAACACCCGAGAGGAACTCAAGGTGCGCGCCGTCCAGTTGACGGGTGCGATCGCCCACCCACACCATGTGCGCCGAGCAGTCGAACCAGTCGCCGGTCAGCGAGTCCATCCGGGTCAGGCACTCCTCGTACGGAAGGATCAGTGCCTCGTGGCTCGTCCAGAAGTCAACCTGATGCAGTCCCGCTTCGGCGCCCAGGTCGATGCCGCAGGCGGCCATGAACCGCAAAGCCCGATCGATTTCCGACGCGACACGCTCATAGCGCAGCCCCTCGGCCGAGGACGCCACGAACTGCTGGTTCCACAGGTGCACTTGGGAGAGGTCGGCGAATCCACCCTTGGTGAAAGCTCGCAAGAGGTTGAGCGTGGAGGCCGACTGCTGATACGCCGCAACGAGGCGCGCCGGGTCGGGTCGCCGTGCGTCTTCGTCGAACGCCTCATCGTTCACCATGTGACCCCGGAACGAGTCGAACTCGACGGTGCCGATGCGCTCGGTGGGTGACGAGCGTGGCTTGGCGAACTGGCCTGCGATACGCCCCACCTTGACCACCGGCACACCGGCGGCGTACGTGAGTGCCACCGCCATCTGCAGGATGATCTTCAACTTGTCGCGGATGGAATCGGCCGAGAAATCGGCGAACGATTCGGCGCAGTCTCCCGCCTGGAGGAGGAACGCCCGGCCGTTCGCGACGTCGGCCAACTGAGAGGTCAAGCGCCGGGCCTCACCGGCGAAAACAAGGGGAGGAAGCGTGGAGAGCTGGGCCTCAGCTTTCTTGAGGGCATCGGCGTCGGGCCACTCGGGTTGCTGCGCCGCCGGGAACCGTCGCCATGACGCGGCGCTCCACGAAGAGGTGTCCGAATCGCTCGCCATCTCACAAGGTTAACGCCGTAGGATCGCCATTTATGGCGACCGTCCGATTTGCGAGGCGCAGCTCGGGTTCTGCATCCCCCGCTGCAGCTCCCACCGCAGCGCCGGTCGCACGGACGCAATTGGCGCGGAACGTCGAGGATAGGGGTTCTTCCACCCCGCCCCCGACCGGCCGTATGGGTGGCCGGTGGGGGCCCGAGATCGCGTTCGCTGAGCCTGCCGACATCTAGCCCGATGCCGCGATCCGAACGGATTGGCATATTCGGTGGGACGTTCGACCCGCCCCATATGGGACACGTCGCCGCAGGACGCGCCGTGCAGGATGCTCTCGACCTCGATCGCCTCCTCCTCGTGGTGGCGAACGACCCGTGGCAAAAGTCGCCGAGGCGCGCCATCACCCCGGCCGAGGACCGCTTCGCCATGGCCGAGGCCCTGGCCAAGGAGATCCCGGGAGCCGAGGCCAGTCGGATGGAGATCGACAGGGGCGGACCGAGCTACACGGTCATGACGGCGGAGGCGCTCTTGGCCGAAGCCGCCGAGGCGGGTCAGGCCCCACCGGCGATCTATCTGGTTGTGGGGGCAGACCTCGTGTCTGAGCTGGGAACATGGGAGCGGTCGGAGGATTTGAAGGGGTTGGTCACCCTCGCCGTGGTCTCGAGGCCTCCCGTGGCCTCGACAGCCGGAGCGGTGTCCGGGAAGGCCCAGCCGACCCCGATCCCCCCGCCGGGCTGGCGGGTGGAGAGGGTGGATGGCCCGCTGGTGGAGGTCTCCAGCTCGGCCGTACGGGACGTGCTCGAGAGGGGTGGTTCCGTCGATGGTGTGGTGCCGGCCGAAGTGATGCATTGCATTCGCCGCCGCAATCTGTACGCTGTCGGCAGATGAGCGCCCTGCCGGCCGAGATCACCGAGGCATCCCCGGCCCGCGTCGGTCCGCGTCCTGCGCCCCCAGGCTCCAAGCTCCGGGCGGAGCGGCGAGCCGAGCAGGCGGCGGCACGCAGAACCCGGAGGCGTTGGGCTGCGTTTTGCATCACTATCTTCCTTTGTTCCTTCGGCCTCGCTGTGGGAATTCTGGACGTGCTCCATTGAGCCCAGGGTTGGACGTCCAGGTCCACCTCCCACCTGCCGCTGCCACGGCCGCCGAAACGGCCGACGCAAAGCTGGGGCTGGACACGGTGGTGCTGGCCATGACGGAACTCTTCGGGGTCGTCGACGCGTTCGTCATCACCAGTGCGCCGAACAGCCGGCATGTGCGCACATTGGTCGAAGAGATCGAACGGAGCGTCAAGGAATCGCATCAAGTCGCGCCCGTACGTGTCGAAGGCCTCCAAGATGCTACATGGGTCCTCATGGACTACGGCGACTTCATCGTGCACGTCTTCCTCCAGGAGACGCGGGAGTACTACGACCTCGAGCACCTCTGGTCGGGTGCACCGCGCGTGGAATGGCGAGGCGCCGTCAAGCACGCCGGCTAGTCCTTCTCGCTCCTCGTTCCGATGCACCGAGAACCGGGCATCAGCCCATTTAGAGTGGACGCATGCCCGGGCCGCCTCTCGAGCGCGCGCTCCTCTCCGCGGGCGAGCCACATCGGGCCCGACAGATAGCCGAGTCGTTCGGCTCGGACGCCGAACGCTACGACCGGGCGCGACCCGGCTACCCCGACGCCATCTCAGGGCAGGCTTGGCACTGGGTGGACCCCGTCGCCGGCGCGGCGTCGGCGGCAAGGGCGTTGCGATCCGGAGGCCGGCTGGCTGTGTTCTGGAACGTGTTCCAGCCTGCGCCCGACGTGGGTGAAGCATTCTCCGCGGTGTACCGCCACGTCCTGCCTGACTCGATATTCAGCCGCGGTACGGACTCGGTCGTCCAAGGGTACGCCACGTTCTTCACCAAGGCGGCCGACGGGATACGAGCCGTCGGCGCGTTCAGCGACCCGGAGCAGTGGCGATTCCACTGGGAACGGTCCTATAGCCGGGATGAGTGGCTGTACCAGCTCCCGACGTTCGGCGGCCACAGCCAATTCCCGCCGGCCAAGCTGCACGAGCTGCTTGCGGGTATCGGGGCGGCCATCGACACGGTGGGAGGAAGCTTCACCATGCAGTACACCGCCGTGGTCGTCACGGCGGCGCGAACCGAAGCGCCTTACGGCTTCAGCTGGCCAGATTCAGCAGGTATTGCGACAAGTACACGGGTCCAGACCACTGGGTTCCGTTTGCAACAGGCACGCTGATCGTCTGGCCCTCGATCTGAAAGATCACACCGGTGTCCAGGCTGGTCTGCGCCACCACGGTGAGGAGCACCTGCGCCACGGCGAGCTCGGTTGACGATCCCAAGATCTCGCCAAACGCCTGATTGAAGTTCACCGTGGCCAGAGCCGGTGTCTTGGAGATGGTGGCGGAGATCACTTGGACGTCGCTGGGAATGGCGGTCTTGATTCCCGCATCCTCCTCTTTCTTGGTCAGGCCCCCCAAGAGAGAGGCGATGACCAATTTCAGCGGCGCTGGAATGGACACCACCCTCGATTCCGCAACCAGCTTGCGGTTGGCTCCCAAGAGATAGACCTTCACGGGCACCGAGGCCGGTACGGTCGTGGTGGTTGTCGGAAGGTGATGGTCCAGAAGCCCGAAGGGGACGCGGCTGGGTGGGATGGCGCTCGGGACCCGTTGGGTCGGGATGGCACAGCCGGCGACTGCGATCCCGGCGACCACCGCGCACAGCACACGCGCCCGGGTCACCACACCGGCCCCTCGTCGCCCTCGAGTACCGGGAGGCTGATGACGAAACGGGCTCCGCCCGATGGCGATGACTCGACCCAGGTCTCTCCGTCCATGAGACGCATGTGCTCGGCGACCAACGCCAGGCCTAATCCGGTGCCCGTGCCGGTACCGCGTCGTCCGGCGGCCGATCCACGGTAGAAGCGATCGAAGACTTTGGTGCGCTCGATGGCGCTGATTCCCGGTCCGGCATCTTCAACGGCGATCTCGACGACCGTGGATGTGTTGTGGCGCGCACGATCCGCCCGGTCGGCCCGGTCGGCCCCGTCGGCCCGGTCGGCCCGGTCGGCTTTCTCCGCCTTGTCGCCCTTGTCTTCGCCATTGGCCGACACGGTCGATCCATCGGGACCGACCGTCGTGACCGAGATCACGGTCGCCCCGCCGCCGTAGTTCGCGGCGTTCTCCAAGAGATTGGCCATGACCCGTTCGAATCGCCGCTTGTCGACACCGACGTGGAGGGACTGCACCTCGGGCCCCATGACCATCTGCGGGGTGGACCCCGTCTCTCCAAGGCCGCGGACCCCCGCCTCGACGGCCCGCTCGACCAGCTCGCTGACGTTGACCTCTTCGAGGAACACATCTGCCGAACCGGCATCGGCGCGGGACATCTCCAAGAGGTCGCCCACCATGCGCTGGAATCGGCGCAGGTCGTCCCCTAACAGCTGGAGGGCTCGTTGGGCGCGTGGGGGAAGGTTGTCGCGGTCTGCCTCGAGGACCTCGAGCGAGGCCGAAAGCGTGGTGAGGGGCGAGCGGAGCTCGTGGCTGACGTCAGAATTGAACCGCGCCTCGCGCTGGATCCGCGCCTGGAGCTGGTCGACCATGGTGTTGAACGAGCTCGTCAGGCCCTCGAGGTCCGGGTCCGCCGCTTCGGCCCCCAAGCGGGTGTCGAGCCGTCCCCCCGCGATGGCGACCGCCGCTCGGGATACTGCAGACAGTGGGCGCAGCGATCGTCGACTGGCGAACCGGCCGAGCGCCAGACCGAGCAACGTTGTGACGACGCCAGTGCCAAGAAGTGTCACTCCCAGCACACGCAAGGTGTGACCGAGGTCGGCCAACGAGAACACCTCGAAGTATTCGGCATCGACGGAGGGAATGGGCACGCCGACCACGATCTGGGGCTGATGGCCGTGGGCTTGCGAGATGTACGTCTGCGTTGCTGCGTTCCCTTGGAAGACTTCACGCCGCAACGCAGCGGGGATGGAAGCCTCGGTGATGGAGGACGACGGGTAATACGCCTTTGACTTGCGAACGAGGATCGAGTTGGAGCCCGAGGCTCCGTCGAGGGAGGCGAGCATGGAGGCGTAGCGGGTGTATCCCGATGCGAGCGAACTGCGGACGAAGAGGGCGTTGGCAAAGGCCTGACTTTGAGCGGCGGATTCCCTCTCGGCGAGGAGGAAGTGACGGGTGGTGAAGTACGACAACCCACCCATGCTGAACGAGAGCAGGAGGGCCCCCAGCCCGAAGATCGCAGTGATGCGGGCCCCGATGCCCAACTAGGGCACCAGCTTGTAGCCCATACCCCTCACGGTGAGAATGTGCTGAGGGAGCGCCGGGTCGGCTTCGACCTTGGTCCGCAAGCGCCTGATGTGCACGTCGACCAGCCGGCCATCGCCGAAGTAGTCGTAACCCCAGACGCGGTCGAGCAACTGCTCGCGGCTCAGCACCTTGTTCGGGCTCGCTGCCAGCTCGCACAACAGGCGGAACTCGGTCCGGGTGCAGTGCACCTCGGTCCCGTCGGCCTTCCGGAGGACACCTTGTTCGGGCAGGAGTTGCATCGTGCCGAACGAGAGGGCGCCAGGGTCCTCCTCCGTCGGCCGCGCCCGCCGCAGGAGTGCCCGGATGCGGGCCGCGAGCTCCTTGGCCACGAACGGCTTCGTCACGTAGTCGTCGGCGCCCGCCTCGAGCCCGGCCACGACGTCGTGTGTATCGGCACGCGCCGTCACGATGATGATGGGCACCGCGCTCTGACGTCGCAGGGCGCGGCAGCATTCGAAGCCGTCCATGCCCGGCAGCATGATGTCGATCAGGGCGACATCCGTGGGCGCGTCCGCAAACACGTCGAGAGCTTCCTCCCCGCTGGCGACGTCCTTCACGTCGTATCCCTCACCTTCGAGGGCGAGGCGCATCGACGAACGGATGCGCTCGTCGTCCTCGACTACAAGAATGCGTCCGCTCATTCGAATCAGCTCAACCAGATCTCTGTCGGCCAGATGGAGCCACCGATCATCCCATAGGCGGCGGCACCGGCCGACGTCGTCGGGTTGTTCCAGTTCTGGACCTTGGGTGTGCTGACCACGGCCCACACGGCGCGGTCCAGCCACAGATAGGGGAGGTCGATGGCGAGGCGCTTGTTCACGGTCTGGTACGCCTTGGCGCGAGCGGACTTGGCGGCGCTGGTTCGGCCGAGCTCCAATGCGGTCTGGAGCTGGGGGTCGTTGTTACGCGCCATGTTGACGGAGAGCGAACTCGACAGGATCGTCGTGTTGCTCCAGAAGATGTAGTTGAGGTCAGGGTCGACGGCGCCGAACTGGCGCCACTCGAGGGCCTGGAACTGGCCGGCCAGCGCCTGGTTGATCAGGTCGTTCTGCTCGACGATGTCGTTCTTGACCACGAAGCCCACGTTCTGCCAGGCCTGTTGGAGGTACTGCTGCTCGCGTTCCGCGGTCGGAGAGTTCGTAGAGCCCCAGGTGAACGACACCGGTTTCCCGGTGTTCTTCGCCACTTGCTTGACCAACTTCTTGGCTTCGGTCGGGTTGTAGGCGGGGTACGACGTCTTGGAGTTGTAGGGCGAGCCCGGGGTGAACAAGCCGTTGCTCACCGGGAGCACGTTCTCGTCGATCTCCTGGGCGTACTGGGGCCGATTGATCGCCATGGCCGCGGCGCGGCGGATCGAGGGGTTGTTGAAGGGCACCGCGGCCAAGTTGAGGAGCACGCAGTTCATGTCGGGCTCGCCCACCAGATGGGTGCTGTCATCGATGTAGGCGTAGCTCTTGTTGCCCCGGAACTGGGTGATGATCTGCGGCGTGTCGGTGACCAGGATGTCGATGGTCCCTGACTTGAGGGCCTCGGCCCGGGCCTCGGCGTCGACGATCGGCTTGAAGGTGATCTCGTCGAGGTGGGGCAGGCCCGGCCGCCAATAGTGCGGATTTGCGGTCGCGGTGAAGTGGCTGTTGGGCACCCACTGCTTGAAGACGAACGGCCCGGTGCCCAAGGGTTGGGAGGTCCCGCCGTTCGGCGCCCCCAGCATCGCTGGGGCGCACGTGTACGCGAATTGGCCCCCGATACCCCCGGCCAGGTACAGCGGGAGCGAGACCCAGGGGGACTTCAGGTTCAAGGTCACCGAGAGCGGGCCCGATTGGGTGACCGAATCGACGATGGGATTCAGGATCAACCCTTGGAGAAGGGACGCTTGCTGTGCCTTGAAGTTGGCCAGCAGCGCGGCGCCGTCGCACGCGGTGCCGTCGTGGAACACGACGTTCGGGCGGACCGTGATCGTCCAGGCCGTGTTGGCGGCATTCGGTGTCACCGATTCGGCCAAGTAGGGCTGCCAGGCACCTTTGGCGTCGATGATGGTCAGGGGGTCGAAGACCGTCCGTGCGTACATGACGCCGACTTCGTCGAAGCGGGCGGTGGAGGGATTGAAGCCCGACTCCTCGGCATCCACGCCGAACACGAGCGAGCCGCCCTTCTTGGGCTTGGCCTTGGAGATGCCATTGCGGCCGGGCCCATTGGTGGTGGCGCCGGCGATGCCGGCCAGGTCGAGGCCGAGGGCAGAGGCACCAGCGATGCTGGCTGCGGTCGCGGCGCCACGGACGAGCAGCGTCCGGCGGTTGAATGGCATTCCCATGGACCCTCCTCCCCTCACCGACATCTTGCCTCACCGCGTGGAACTTTCCCCAGCCGACTCCTCGTTGGGTGCTGGGGACGATAGTGCCCTTCCGCACCCACCGCGGCCCGGTACCCTGGAATTATGTCGGGGAACAGGGAGAGTGTGCCGGAGGGCGACCCTGCGCCCGGATGGGATCTCCCGGGTTTCGGCGATTGGTTGAGCGGGCGGGCCGAGGCGACGCGCCGGGCGTACCTGAGCGATCTCGGCGCCCTTGCCGAGTGGATGAGCCGCAGTGGCGTCGATGCACCGGCCGGCGTCGATCGCCTGCATCTCCGCCGCTACTTGGCCTCCTTGGGGACGCGCCGCCTGGCCCGGGCGACCGTGGCGCGCAAGGCGGCGGCGCTTCGGTGCTATTTCGCCTGGTCCGTCCGCCAAGGTCGTCTCGTCTCGGACCCGTCCCGGAGCTTGCGGGCCCCGACAGGCAAGGGCCGACTGCCGCGTGTGTTGTCCGAGGGGGAGATCGGGGCACTCCTCGATAGACCGGGTGCATCGGCGATCGATCAGCGAGATGCGGCGGCGCTCGAGCTGCTCTACGCCGCCGGCCTGCGGGTCTCTGAGCTCTGCGGGCTGGATCGACGCGGTGTCGATCTGCACGGGCGCACGGTCACTGTGCTCGGAAAGGGCGGAAAGGAACGTCGCGTCCCGATCCATGAACGGGCGGCGGTGGCGCTGCAGGAGTGGCTGCGTGAAGGGCGTACGACCATGCCGGGTCCGGCGCAGGCGGTCTTCGTGAACCAACGAGGTTCGCGGCTGGGACCGCGCGACGTGCGCCGAATCCTCGACCGCCTCGCCCTGTCCCCGACCCACCCCCATGCCCTGCGGCATACCTTCGCCACCCATCTGCTCGACGGCGGTGCCGACCTCCGCGTGGTCCAGGAACTTCTGGGGCACGCCAGCCTGGCCACCACCCAGATCTACACCCATGTGAGCAAGGAGCGGCTGCGTTCCGTCTATGAGGGGACGCATCCCCGGGCCTGACCAGAGCCAGCTGTGAGCGGCTATCATGGAATGGCTCACCGAGCGGTGGGCAGTAACTACCGACCAACACGCACCTTGGCGCGATCCACGGTCGCCCCTCTNNCAGACGCGCCGATGGAACCCGAAGATGAAGCGCTTCATTCTTGGTGAGCGCAACGGGATCTATCTCATCGATCTACGCAAGACCCTGGTAGGGGTCGAAGCCGCCTACTCGTACGTCCGCGACCTTGTCGCCGGAGGGGGGACTATTCTCTTCGTCGGGACAAAGAAGCAGACCCAAGGTCCCGTGGCGGAGTACGCCGAGGCCTGTGGCATGCCCTTCGTCAACCAGCGTTGGCTGGGTGGCATGTTGACCAACTTCCAGACCGTGTCGGGCCGGGTCAAGCGTATGCAGGAGCTGCGTACCATGCAGGCGGCCGGGGACTTCGAGGGCATGCCCAAGCGTGAGGCGCTGTCGCACTCCCGTGAACTGGAGAAGCTGAGCCGGAACCTGAGCGGCATCGCCAACTTGGAGCGCCTGCCCAACGCCGTCTTCGTCATCGACACGAAGAAAGAGCACATTGCCGTCACCGAAGCCCGCAAGCTCGGACTCCCCGTGGTGGCGGTCGTGGACACCAACTGTGACCCCGACATCATCGACTACGTCATCCCGGGCAACGACGACGCCATACGCTCCGGCTCCCTGATGTGCCGCGTGCTGGCAGACGCCGTCGTCGAGGGCCGCTTCATCGCCGAGCACCGGCGCAAGAATGCGCCCGCAGCGGCCGAAGAAGTGAACACTGGTCCGTCGCCACGGGCGCGCCGCGTGCCGCCCCCGCCCGCACCCGCCGCGACCCCGGCCGAGACAGCCCCGGCCGAGACAGCACCGGCCGAGGCAGCCCAGACCGAGGCAGCCCAGGCCGAGGCAGCCCAGACCGAGGCAGCCCAGGCCGAGACACCAGTGCCCGCCGAAGCGTCGATCGACGCACCAACGGCGGAGGCGGAGCTGGCCGAAGTGACGACGGGGGCCGAGGCCTGATCATGCCCAACTTCACTGCGAAGGACGTGCAGGCCCTGCGACAGGCCACCGGCGCCGGCATGCTCGATGCCAAGAAGGCCCTTGAGGAGAGCGACGGCGACATGGATGCGGCGGCGCAGTACCTGCGTGTGAACGGCCTGGCCGGAGCGGCCAAGCGCGAAGAGCGTGAGGCTTCACAAGGCGCGGTCACGGCGGTCCGTAACGGTGACGCCGCGGCTGTCGTCGAGTTGCGCTGCGAGACCGACTTCGTGGCCAAGGCCGACGAGTTTGTCGCGCTGACCGACGAGCTCGGTGCCTTGGTGGCGGCAAAGGGTGAGGATGCGGCGAGCGAGCTCAACGAGGAGATCGATCGGCTGCGCGTCACCCTCAAGGAGAACATCTCGATCGGGCGGGTGCGGCGCCTCGTGGCCGAGGATGGCCAAGTGGTGGACACCTACCTGCATCAGCAGGCCGGTCGCGGGGTCAACGCGGTGGCAGTGGTCATCGATGGTGGCGACGAGGAGCTGGCGCACAACATCGCGGTGCACATCGCCTTCACCAAGCCTGCCTACCTCAGCCGGGACGACGTGCCCGAAGCGGACGTGGCGGCGGAGCGGGCCACCGTGGCCGAGATCAGCCGCAATGAGGGGAAGCCCGAAGCCGCCCTCGACAAGATTGTCGACGGTCGAATGAATGGCTGGTTCAAGGATCGTGTCCTGTTGGACCAGGCCTACGTGAGGGATGAGAAGCAGACGATCGCGGGCATGCTCGGGTCGGCTCGCATCCTTGCCTTCGCGCAGGTCGTCATCGGCGCCTGAGGCTTACAGCAAAAGTGGGAGAGCCGCGGCGGATCGTCCTCAAGATGTCGGGAGAAGCGTTGGCCTCGTCCGCATCCGACGAGACCATCGATGCCGCCACCGTGGAGCGTATGGCCAAGGAGATGAGCCGGGCCATGGAGGGCGGCGACCTCGAGTTGGCGGTGGTCGTCGGTGGCGGCAACATCTGGCGCGGCACCACCGGCGAGAGCGGCGGCATGGACCGGGCCACGTCGGACACCATGGGCATGCTGGGGACCGTGATCAATGCCCTGGCCTTGCAGGATGCCCTCGAGCAACAGGGCCAGCCCACGCGTGTCCTCAGCGCGCTCGACATGGCCGAGGTGGCCGAGCCCTACATACGGCGCCGAGCCATCCGGCATCTCGAAAAAGGTCGCATCGTGGTGTTCGCCGCCGGCATGGGGAACCCCTTCTTCACCACCGACACCCCGGCGGCGTTGCGGGCGGCCGAAATCGGAGCCGAGCTGCTCTGCAAGGGGACCCACTCCGGTGTCGACGGGGTGTACTCGGCCGACCCCAAGCTCGATCCGGAGGCCACTCGCTACGACGAGATCTCCTTCATGGAGGTGATCAATCGTGACCTCCGGGTCATGGATCTCACCGCCATCACCTTCTGCAAGGACAACAACCTCCCCATCCGGGTTTTCAACCTGATGATCCCCGGGAACATCCCACGCGCACTCAGCGGTGAGCGGATCGGTACGCTGGTCCGCTAATGGACGACGATCTGGCCGGCCTGGTTCTCGAGGACACCCGGGAGAAGATGCACAAGGCCATCGACCACGTGCGTTCCGAGATGAGCAACGTCCGCACCGGGCGTGCCTCATCAGCCCTCCTCGAGCCCCTCATGGTCGACTACTACGGGACCTCGACCGCGTTGCGCCAGCTGGCAGGGTTCAGCGTGCCCGACGCCATGCTGCTGGTGGTCACGCCCTACGACAAGAGCTCACTGGGCGCCATCGAGAAGGCGATCATGACCTCGGACCTGGGCATCAACCCAACCAACGACGGCAACGTGATCAGGCTGGCATTCCCACCGCTCACCGAAGAGCGGCGCAAGGAGCTGGTCAAAGTGGTGCGGCACAAGGCCGAGGAGGCCAAGGTGGCGGTGCGCAACCTGCGTCGGTCGGGGCGTCACGAGCTCGATGCGTTGCAGAAGGACGGGTCACTTTCGGCCGACGAGCAGGAGCGCGTCGAGAAGGATCTGGACAAAATCACTCACGAGCAGGTGAGCGCCATCGATCAGTTGTTGGCGCAAAAAGAGCGCGAGCTCCTGCAGGTTTGAGGGGGGCATAGACATGGCCGACGACACAGACGTATTCGACGACGAGGGCCACGGGGAACGCGACGTGCCCACCGGTGTCGATGAGGACCCGCCAAGTTATCGCTCGGGCCGAGTTCGGATTATCGGAGCCGAGCCCGCGGGGAATGCCGTCCACGAGGTGACCGGACCGGTTGTCGAAGCGAACCCGGACATGCCCCACTGGAACGATGCGCCGACCGGGCAGGTCCCTGCCGTCCTCGACCGGGGGAACGGGGACGAGCAGGCCCTGGCGCCCCCCAGCTGGCGCGAAGAGGATACGGATTGGGCCGCGCACGAAGAACTGTTCGAGCCATCCATGCTCTCCGACGAGCTCCCCGCAGTGGGCTCCATGATGAACGACAACAACGACCAGGTCGACGTGGTGCGACAGCCCTGGCACTTCGATGCCATCGACCTTCCCGACGACGAGACGCTGGTGATGGAGGTGGATCTGGAGCCCGACCCGGTCCCGATCCGCGTGGCCCCGGCGGCGCCTTTCGGAGTGTCGGTGCCGGCTTCCCCTGATGCCGCCCCGGCCTCGGTGCCGGCTGCGGTCGGCAGCGCCGAGTCCCGCTTGTCCCCTCCGATATCTCCGCCACCACGCGTGCGGGCGCCGCGTACGAGCCGCCTGAGCGACGAGGCGCCGAACGGCAACACCAGAGGCACAGCTGGGCGGAACATGCAGCTGGCCTGGGGGTCAGGTCTTCTGCTCGGTGTGGCGGCGCTCCTCTGCGCCCACTTCGGGAGCCTGTCCTCCATGGTCATCATCTCGGTGGTCGTGCTGTTCGCCGCGGCCGAGGGGTTTGCCGCCTTCCGCACCGCCAGGTACCACCCGGCGACCCTCTTGGGGCTGGTGGCGATCCTGTCGCTGCTGATCGAGACCTACAACAAGGGTGTCGCTGCCCTGCCCCTTGTCCTCGTGATGCTGGTGGCGGCCACCTTCCTATGGTTCTTGGCCCGCGTGGAACCAGCGGCGGATCCGGTGGCCGGCATGTCCTCGACCATCTTCATCGTGGCCTGGATCGGCGGCTTCGGTTCGTTCGGGGCACTCCTGCTCAACCCGACGCTGTTCCCGCACCGCCACGGCGTCGCCTTCCTCTTGGGGGCGGTCATCACCACTGTGGCGGGAGATGTGGCATCACTGCTCGTGGGATCGGCCTTCGGGCGTCATCTGATGGCGCCATCGATCAGTCCGAACAAGAGTTGGGAGGGATTCCTCGGTGGTGCGCTGGCGTCCATCTTGGTGGCGGTGATCGTGGTCCACTTCATCCATCCGTGGACGGTGAGCAAGGCGCTCGTCCTCGGCATCGTGGTGGCGGTGGTCGCACCGCTGGGAGATCTCAGCCAGTCGATGATCAAGCGGCATCTCGGGGTGAAGGACATGGGACGGTTGATGCCGGGCCACGGAGGGATCCTCGATCGTGTGGACGGCCTCCTCTTCGTCCTTCCTGCGACGTACTTCGTGGTCAAAGCGTTCCACCTCGGGTGAGTTGATGCGTTCGGTCAGTCTCCTGGGTTCGACGGGCTCCATCGGCACCCAGGCCGTGGATGTGCTGCTCGGTGAGCCCGATCGATTCCGGGTGGTCGCGCTGGCGGCCCAGAGCTCGACCGAGGTACTGCTCTCGCAGGCGGCAGTGTTGCGACCTGAGATCGTCGTCATCGGTGACGAATCGCTCTACGGAGTGGTCCGGGACGGGGTCCCGCCCGGCACGGAGGTCCTCGTGGGCATCCCGGGCCTGGTGGCCGCCGCCGCGTGCGCCGACGTCGTCCTCAACGCCGTCGTTGGCTTCGCCGGACTTCCGGTCACCATGGCCGCCCTCGAGGCCGGGAAGCGTCTCGCCCTGGCCAACAAGGAGTCGCTGATCGCCGGTGCACCGGTGGTGCAAAAGGCGCGGCGCACGCCGGGTGCCGAGATCGTGCCGGTGGACTCCGAGCACTGCGCCGTCCATCAGTGCCTGGCTGCGGTCGACGACCTCACGGCGGTGGCGCGCCTCCTCCTCACCGCCTCGGGGGGGCCGTTCCGGGGCCGCAGCCCGGCGGAGCTGCAGATGGTCACCGTGGCGGACGCTCTGGCTCACCCCACCTGGAGCATGGGACCCAAGATCACGATCGATTCGTCCACCCTCATGAACAAGGGCCTCGAGGTGATCGAGGCCCACGAGTTGTTCGGCATCCCGTACGACCGCATCGACATCGTCGTGCACCCCCAGTCGATCGTCCACTCGATGGTGGAGTTGCGGGACGGCTCGACGCTGGCCCAGTTGTCCAACCCTGACATGCGGCTCCCCATCGGGTACGCGCTGGGCTGGCCCACGCGTTCGGCGATCCCCTTCGGGGCTCTGGACTGGACCAGCCCGACGACGCTGACCTTCGAACCGCCCGACCGGGAGGTGTTCCGTTGCATCGATCTGGCCTATGACGCCGGGATCAGCGGTGGCTCAGCGCCGGCCTGGCTGAGCGCGGCCAACGAGATCGCCGTCGAGGCGTTTCTGGCCGGGCGGATGACCTGGAGTGGCATCGCCGACGTGGTGGCCGAGACGCTCGAAGGGTGGCGGGACGAGCCCGTTGAAGAGGTGGAATCGGTTCTGGCCGCCGACGAGGAGGCTCGAGTCCGGGCACGGGCGGTGGTGAGCCGCCGTTGCCGTACGATTCAGGCACCGCGGAGGTAGCCTTACCCTTGGTATGACGCTCATTGCCAAGGAGCCATCCGCAGCGTCGACCGCTGTGGCCGCGCCCCCCGATCACGTTGTTCCCCCGTCCCCCGCGGCCGAGACCGGCAATTCGGGCCAGGTGGCGCGGCTGCTGGTTGCCCTGGCCCTGATCACAGCGATCTTCCTCATAGCCGGTTTGGGCGACATCCTGCTGTTCGTCGTGATCATCGTCCTGATCGTGATGCTGCACGAATTCGGTCACTTCGCCACCGCGAAGTGGTCGGGGATGAAGGTCACCGAGTACTTCGTCGGCTTCGGGCCCCGGCTCTGGTCGGTGCGGCGAGGGGAGACCGAGTACGGGGTGAAGGCCATCCCGGCCGGAGGGTACGTCCGCATCACGGGTTTCACCGTGCTCGAAGACGTGGCCCCGGAGGATGAGGCGCGCGCGTACCGCCAGCAGGCTTTCTGGAAGCGGATCATCGTCGGCTCGGCCGGCTCCATCATGCATTTCGTGATCGCCTTCGTCCTGGCGCTCATCAGCGTTCTTGCGTTCGGGGTGACGACCGACAACGTCCAAGTCATCTCGCTGGAGCACTGGACCGGGGTGGCACAGACACCGGCGCAGCAAGCCGGCCTCAAGGCGGGCGACACCATCGTCTCCGTGAACGGCCACGCGTTGAACGGCGCCATCACCATCCAGGGCGTCGTCAACCACTCGGTCGGGATCCCCGTCACCCTCGGCGTGGAGAGCAACGGTCATCTGCACAATGTCGTCGTGACGCCGCGGGACGGGCGAGGGGTGAAGGTCGGCAACCTCACACTGGCGCCGGCCAGCGACAAGAATCCGCAGGGATACATCGGGATCAGCGAAGGGCCCGCGTCGGCCTCGGTGAACCCGCTACACGCCATCGGCAATGCGGCATCCGATCTGGGCCAGGCGACGTCTGCCGAGTTCTCGGCCTTGGTCCACGTCTTCTCCCCGAGCGGCGTGAGCTCGATCTACCACCAGGTGACCAATGCGCACGACGCCACCCAGGCAGCTGACAACCCGGCCACCTCGCAACGACCGGTCTCGCTCATAGGCGCCGGGAACATCGGTGTGCAGGCCCTGCACCAGGGCATCGAGTCCCTGCTGGCCCTTCTCATCGTGATCAACATCGCATTCGCCATGTTGAACATGTTGCCGATCATGCCGTTCGACGGTGGCCATGTGGCGGTGGCGGTCTACGAATGGATCAGGACGAAGAGGGGACAGCCCTACTATCAAGCGGACATCAAAAAGCTGATCCCATATCTTGCGCCTTTCCTCGCCTTCCTGGCGCTGTTCGCCATCTCGGTCCTCTTCCTCGATATTGCCCATCCTGTCCAGAACGTCTTCCCCTGATCGGAACCATGGATCTCTCCTCCTCTCTCATCACACCCCGTCGGCCCACTCGACGTATCACCTTGGGCGGCGTGCCGATCGGTGACGGGGCGCCTGTCACGGTCCAATCCATGACCACGACCAAGACAGCCGATGTCGACGGCACGCTGGCCCAGATCTACGCGCTGGCCGCCGCCGGAGCAGATATCGTCCGCTGCACCTGCAACGAAGAGGCGGCCGCCATCGGGTTGGCGCAGATCGTCCCGCGTTCCCCCGTGCCGATCGTGGCCGACATCCACTTCCATCACGAGATGGCGCTGGCCGCCCTCGAGGCGGGGGTCCAGGGGTTGCGCCTGAACCCCGGGAACCTCCGCAAGGAGGCTGAGATCAAGCAAGTGGCCGCTGAGGCGCGCGACCGTGGCGTGCCGATCCGCATCGGCGTCAACGCCGGGTCACTGCATCCCGACATCTACGCCAAATATGGCGGCGCCACCCCGGAGGCACTCGTCGAGTCGGCCCGCAACGAGCTGGCCTATTTCGAGGAGGTCGACTTCAACGATGTCAAGATCTCGGTGAAAGCCTCCTCTGTGGCGCTGATGATCGCGGCCTACCGGTTGGCCTCGGAAACCTTCGACCACCCCCTGCACCTCGGTGTCACCGAGGCGGGGCCGCCGCCTGGAGGGCTGGTGAAGGGGACGGCCGGTATCGCCACCCTCCTGGCCGAGGGCATCGGGGACACCATCCGCTACTCCCTCACGGCCGATCCGGTCGAGGAGGCCCGCGCCGGGCGGCAGTTGTTGGAGTCCCTCGGCCTGCGCGAGCGCAAGGGCCTCGACCTGATCGCGTGTCCCTCGTGCGGGCGGGCCCAGGTGGACGTGATCGCCGTGGCCAAGGAAGCTCAGGAGGCGCTCGAGAAGCTCAATCTCCCGATCCAGGTCGCCGTCATGGGCTGCGTCGTCAACGGCCCCGGCGAGGCGCGGGAAGCCGACATCGGCATTGCGGCGGGCAAGAACAAGGGGCACCTGTTCATCCGGGGCAAGATCGTCCGCGTCGTGCCCGAGGACGGCATGGTCCAGGCCTTGGTCGAAGAGGCCGAACGCCTGGTGGCCGACGGTGTCGAGGCCCGGATCGCCGCAGCAGATGCCGGGGCGGAGGCCGAAGCCGAGGCCGATCGCCGGGAGCTCCTCGAGTCGACCGGAGTGGACCCGAACCACACGTCGGCCAAGATCGAGACGATTCATCGCCGCACCGCCTCCTCCGACTGAGGGCCCCGCACCGCTTTCCCCCGCACCGCTTTCCCCTTCACCACTTTCCCCTCGCCACACTTCCCCTTCCGGGGGATCGTCGGACCGAGGTTCGTCGAGAGCCCTTCGTGACCCCACTAACCTGCGCACCCATGAGCAAGGGCGCGCTCGTGTCCCGGGCCGAGGACTTTCCCCGTTGGTACCAAGAGGTGATCGCCCGGGCCGAGATGGCCGACAACGGGCCGGTGCGCGGGACAATGGTCATCCGTCCCTGGGGGTATGGGATCTGGGAGCTGCTCCAGGCTGAGCTCGATCGGCGTATCAAGGAGGCCGGAGCCGAGAACGCCTACTTCCCGCTCTTCATCCCCGAGTCGTACCTGAGCCTCGAAGCCGAGCACGTCGAGGGCTTCAGCCCCGAATTGGCCGTGGTGACCCACGGTGGGGGCAAGAAGCTCGAGGAGCCGGTGGTGGTGCGTCCCACGAGCGAGACCGTCATCAACAGCTTCTTCGCCAAATGGATCCAGAGCCACCGCGACCTGCCCCTGCTCATCAACCAGTGGGCGAATGTGGTGCGGTGGGAGCTCCGGCCCCGTCTGTTCCTCCGCACGACCGAGTTCTTGTGGCAGGAGGGGCACACCGCCCATGCCACGGAGGCCGACGCCCGGGCCTATGCCCTCTTGATCCTGCGTGACGTCTATCTGGCCACCATGGTCGATGTGGCGGCGTTGCCCGTGCTCACCGGCCACAAGACGGCTCGGGAGCGCTTTGCGGGCGCCACGCGCACGTGGACCTGTGAGGGGATGATGGGGGACGGCAAGGCGCTCCAGATGGGGACCAGCCATGAGCTGGGCCAGAACTTCGCCCGGGCGTTCGATATCACCTTTACGACCGCCGAAGGCGTGCTCGAGTATGTCTGGCAGACCTCGTGGGGTGTGTCGACCCGTCTCATCGGTGCCCTGGTCATGGGACACGGCGACGACTTCGGGCTACGGCTGCCGCCGGCGCTCGCGCCCAGCCAAGTGGTGGTGCTCCTGGTCAAAGAGGAAGAGGGGGTTCGGTCCGCCGCAGAGGCACTGGTGGCCGAACTGCGGGCCGACGGGCATCGGGTGCGGCTCGACGACCGGACCGGAACCAGCTTCGGGCGTCGGAGCGTGGACTGGGAGCTCAAGGGTGTTCCGGTCAGGGTGGAGGTCGGCCCCCGGGATCTGGTCGAGGGGAACGTCACCGTGGTGACCCGGCATACCCGCCAGAAGGAGACGTTGCCGTTGCCCGGCGTACGTCAGGCGGTCACGGAGATCCTGGCGCGGGTCGGTCCCGAGCTGCTGGCCGAAGCCACGGCGAGCCGGCAGGCACGAACCGTGGATGTGGCCGGCCTGGACGAGGCCATTGAGGCAGGGAGTGCGGGTTTCGCCCGGATCCGGGCCGGTGCGCTGGGGATCGACGGCGAGGACAGGCTGGCCGCCCGGGCGCTGTCGATTCGTTGCCTCCAGCGTTCCGACGGGAGCCTGGCCGAAATCGGGGACGACGAGGCCGATCTGACCGCCGTGGTCGCCCGGTCGTACTGAGCCCCGCCAGTACCGGCCGGCAGGCCGCTCCGGCGGCAGGAGAAAAAGGGCGGTCGCACCAATCCCTCTGATTGCTATAATCCCTGGCGCTGTCCAGTTTGAGTATCAGTACCTCGTTGGAGCGTGGGCTGCGGCCCACGCTTTCGCTTTCCGGGGCTCGTGCTGAAGGCAGCAGAAGGTGATGGTGACCGTCGAGAGGAGGTGACAGTGATGGCGAGGAGCACGAACGACCTGGTCGACGCGCTGTCGCCCCTCCTCGAAGCCCGTGGGCTGGACCTGGTCGACGTCGAGCTCCACGGTTCCGAGCTGACCATCTTCGTCGACCGTGAAGGCGGGGTGGATCTCGACACACTCGGCGAGGCCACCCGCGCCGTATCGGACACGCTCGACGAGCTCGACCCACTTCCCGGGCGCTACACCCTGTCGGTCTCCAGCCCCGGCCTGGAGCGGCGCCTGCGGACTCCCGCCCACTTCGTGAGGGCGGTCGGGGAGGCCGTGACCGTGCGTGTGCACGGGGGGACATCTGACGTGCGTCGTGTCAGGGGAACCGTGGAGTCCGCCGACGAGACCGGATTCACTCTGGTCGGATCTGACATACCCGATGGTTCGATGCGCATCGCGTACAGCGAGGTCGAGCGCGCCCGCACCATTTTTGAATGGGGTCCCCAGCCGAAGAGAGTAAGAGGGTGAGCAGGTCATGAGTAAGACCAATTTCGAATTTTTGGACGCATTGGGGCAGATCGCCCGAGACAAGGGGATCTCCGTCGAGACATTGCTCGATGCGCTGGCCAACGCATTGGTGGCGGCGTACAAGCGGCGCCCCGACGCGGCCGAGGAAGCTGTCGTCACCATCGATCCCGATTCGGGCGAGATCAGGGTGTACGGCCAGGAGCTGGATGAAGACGGGGAAGTCATCCGTGAGTGGGATGACACCCCGGACGACTTCGGGCGCATTGCCGCGCAGACGGCGAAGCAGGTCATCCTCCAGCGCATCCGTGAAGTCGAGCGGGACATGAAGTACGAGGAGTACGCCGGGCGCGAGGGGGACATCGTGACCGGCATCGTGCAGCAGACGGACAACCGGTACACCCTGTTGGACCTCGGCAAGGTGGAGGCGTTGTTGCCGCAGGCGGAGCAGGTCTCCTACGAGCGCTACGAGCACGGCACGCGCCTCAAGGCGTACATCGTCGAGGTGCGCAAGACCAGCAAGGGCCCGCAGATCGTGGTGAGTCGCACGCATCCCGGCCTCATCAAGCGGCTCTTCGAGCTCGAAGTACCCGAGATCTCCTCCGGCGTGGTCGAGATCAAGGCGGCGGCACGTGAGCCGGGCCACCGGACGAAGATCGCCGTGTGGTCGAACGATCCCAATGTCGACCCCGTGGGGGCCTGCGTCGGCGCGCGCGGCTCGCGGGTGCGCATGGTGACCAACGAGTTGCGCGGTGAGCGCGTCGACGTGGTGCCGTTCTCCGATGATCCGGTCGACCTGATCCAGAATGCCCTCGCTCCGGCACGCGTCCGCGAGGTCCGGCTCGACGAAGAGACCGGGACGGCAACGGTGGTGGTGAGCGACTTCCAGCTCTCCCTGGCCATCGGCAAGGAAGGCCAGAACGCGCGTCTGGCGGCCCGCCTCACCGGCTGGCGGATCGACATCAAGAGCGAGACCCAGCTGGCCGAGGAGGAAGCAGGCTACGGCGACCAAGAGTGGGCCGAGGGTGAATGGGTCGAGGACGAGTCGGGTGAAATGGTCTGGAAGCCGGCCGAAGGCGGCGANNGGGTGACGAGCCGGCCACACCCGCCGCGGAGACCTCCGACCCCACCGGCCCATCCGCCCCCTCCGCAGACGAGGCGTCGGCCCCGACGACGGGAGCCGAGGCATAGTATCGACACGGACCTGCGTCGGATGCCGCAAGGCACGCCCGTCCGACGTGCTGTTCCGAGTCGTGCGGCAGGCCGACGGCCGGCTGAGGGCGGACCGAACCGGTCCAGGCCGGGGTGCGTGGCTGTGTCGAGGGTCGTTGAGCTGCCTGCAGGAGGCGGCGCGGCGACGTGCCTTCGACAGGGCATTCCGGGCACCAGTTGAGACCATTGCCATCGATCATCTGCGGGCGAGCCTGAAAGGCGCGTCGAAGCAGGATGCAGCCGATGTGCGAGGATAGAGGGCTGCG
>PMLV01000073.1:51099-51397 GCA_003160635.1 Acidimicrobiaceae bacterium
CGCCGGCGCCCCCGACGCCCGCTCCCGACAAGAGGGCGGCTGGCAGGACCATCTCGTCGTCTTCTCCGGCGACAGCGAGGTCGACCAGCGGCGAGGCCCGGGCACCTCGGCTCATCAGTAGCCGGCCGACCGGGTCGCCGACCGCACCGGCCGGAACATCGGCCCCGGCGGCGCCACGCGTGGTGTCCCGGCCCATCCGATCGGACGCCCCGACATCCGCCCCGGCGGCGGCGCCAGCAGCGGCCGGGGCGCCCGTAGCGACGCCCGCCCCCACCACGACGCCCGCCCCCACTCCCGC
>PMLV01000125.1 GCA_003160635.1 Acidimicrobiaceae bacterium
TCCGAAATCGTCGTTGGCCGTGGACAGCGACGCTGTAGATCATCAACCATGCCGCGAGCAGCGAAACGTTTGCCTCGGGCACGTGAACGATGATCCGGGCGACCAGGAACGCGATAACTACCACGACGGCGACAGAGAACGGAAATCGTCGTCGCAATGCCAACGGGAGGGTGAGGGCCAGCATCGAGACCACAACGGCGAGTGTGAACCCATGACTGAACATGGGGTCAGTCGCGGGTAGCTCGTCATAGGTGGCCGCGAGTGAGACAAGGGCTGCCGCCGCCAGGGCGACGGCAAGCAGGGTGTCTGCTGCAAGCGGGTAGCGCCGGTTCAACGCCTGAGCGCGTTTGGCCAGGTCGAGCGCAGTTCCCATGGGTCGATCGTAATCGAGGTGGATCTCGGCCCCCTCCCCCATGAGACAGAGATCGGATGGTTCCATCCCCGTCTTAGGACGGAGTGGCGAACCTGTCTGAATGGCGAGGCGATTGCGACGCCACCAGCGCACAGTGGCGTCATGACATCTATACAGATAAACGGCCTGACCAAACGATTCGGAAATGTCGTCGCTGTCGACAATCTCAGCTTCGAGGTTGCGCAAGGCAGCGTCACGGGGTTCCTCGGACCAAACGGCGCGGGCAAGACCACTACCCTGCGAATGCTGCTCGGCCTCATCGCTCCAACGGCGGGCAGCTCGACGATCACGGGCAAGCCGTATCAGGAGCTTGTCGATCCATTCCGCCACGTCGGGGCGGTGCTCGAGTCCACCAGTTTCCACCCCGGCCGCCGGGCGCGTGACCACCTTCGCGTCCTGTGCACTGCAGCCGGCCTTCCGGTCACCCGCGCGGACGAAGTCCTCGACGAGGTCGGCCTCACCGACGTCGGCGATCGTCGTGTGAAGGGCTTCTCGCTCGGCATGCGTCAGCGCCTTGGTCTGGCTGCCGCGCTCTTGGGTGAACCCGAGGTTCTCATCCTCGACGAGCCTGCGAATGGCCTCGACCCCGAGGGCGTGCACTGGTTGCGGAAATTCTTACGCACCTATGCGGATCAGGGACGAAGCGTGCTCGTATCCAGTCACCTCCTTGCCGAGATGGCCCAGACCGTCGACGACGTCGTCATCATTGCGAAGGGTCGTTTCGTCACTCAGTCCTCGCTTGCCGATCTGGCTGATCGGACGAAGCCAGGTGTATGGGTGCGAACGCCACAGGCCGAAGCACTGCGCGATGCACTCACGGCCAAGGGCATCGCCGCAGAACTCACGACTTCAGAAACCGTGATGGCACTCGAGACCACGACCGAGACCGTCGGCATCGTTGCCGCGGGCGCAGGTGTCGTGATCTTCGAGATGACCTCCAAGCACTTCGACCTTGAGGAGTATTTCCTCGAGCTCACCGCCGCAACCACCGACCCGATCACCAAAGGAGCCTTACGATGAAGAACCTCATTCGTGCCGAGCTGTTGAAGCTGCGTACCACTCGGTTGTTCTATGGCTTGGCGGCCGCCGCACTGGCCTTCGCTGCCATCAATGTGATCAGCGCCATGAGCACCGCTGGGAAGTCTGGCGGCGCTCCGGCATTGAGCACGGGCGAAGGAGTACGCAACGTCATGTCCGCAGGATCGTCGGGCACCATCATCGTCCTGATCATCGGCATCTTGATCATGGCTGCGGAGTTTCGTCACAGCACTGTGACCTCGACGTTTCTCGTGTCTCCCAAACGTGGGAGGGTTGTCAGCGCCAAGATCGTCGCATCGGTGCTGGTCGGAGCCGGGATCGCCATAGTAGCGGCCGCACTCACGTTGGCGATTTCAGTGCCGTGGCTGGCGAGCAAACATATCCACGTCCACATCCTCAGCCACAATGTCGGAGTGGTGCTGCTCGGCGGCATCGCCGCCATGGCGATCTACGGCGCGGTCGGCGTGGGTCTGGGATCGTTGATCCGTAACCAGACGGCAGCTGTGTTCGTTGCACTGGCATGGGTGCTGGTTGTCGAAAGCCTGCTCGTAGGTTTCGTTCCCGAGGTGGGAAAGTGGATCCCCGGTGGCGCAGCAGCGGCCCTCACCGGAGCGGCGAACCGAGCGGCGAGCAATGTGCTGCTTCCCATGTGGGCCGGCGCGCTGCTCCTGGTCGGCTACGGAGTGCTCTTCGCGGTTGGAGGAACGCGGTTCACGATGAGACGAGACGTCTCCTAAGGGATCTGCGCACACACCCTCGTCTACATCGCAGGTTGCTCGACCACCTTTCCGGATGCGGGGAGGTGGTCGAGCCCGTTTCGGCCTCGTCCCCCATGAGATAGAGGTCGTTCGGCGGATCTCTGTCCTCCGAACGCCTGGAGAATCTGTCTCAATGGCGAGGCGATTGTGGCGCCACCGGAGCACAGTGGCGTCATGACAACTCAAAAAAGTTTTACGACCCACGAGGTTTCGGTATGAGCATCGTCCTGTTCGTTATCATCGCTGCCCTCGCCCTGAGCATCGGGGCCAAGCTACACCGGGGCAGCTTTTTAAGATGGAGTGCCAAGAGAGACGCTCCGAACACCGAGGCCGATGGACGGGGTGGCAATGACTTTCGTTGATACGGAGCGCCTCGCATTGTGCGATCGTCACTCAGAAGTCGCCGCCGTCAACCTTCGAGACGTGCACAAGTCCTTTGGTACGGTCGAAGCTGTACGCGGTATCGACTTGACTGTTCCCTCCGGAGAGGTCCTGGCGTTCCTGGGCCCCAACGGGGCGGGGAAGACGTCGACCATCGACATCATCTTGGGTCTGTCCCAACCGACCTCGGGCGAAGTCGAGGTCTATGGCATGACGCCACGCCGCGCCATTGTCAAGGGCCTGGTTTCTGCCGTCATGCAGACCGGCGGGCTGCTCAAGGACCTCACGGTGAAAGAGACGGTCCAGTACACCTCCAAGCTGTTCGCCGTCAGTCGCCCAGTCGGCGAGGTTATGGAGCGTGCGGGCATCGCACGCGTCGCGGACCGCTTGGTTGGGAAGTGCTCAGGAGGAGAGCAGCAGCGCCTCCGCTTCGCCATGGCGCTGTTGCCCGACCCCGAGCTGCTACTTCTCGACGAGCCGACCCAAGGTATGGATGTCGAGGGCAGACGGGACTTCTGGCAGGCGATCCGCGACGACGCCGCCCGGGGCCGGACGATCGTTTTCGCCACGCACTATCTCGAGGAAGCGGACGCCTACGCCGACCGGGTCGTGTTCATCAGCAAGGGCCGGATCGTCGCCGACGGAACGGCCACCGAGGTGAAAGCCCTGGCTTCCGGGCGGACTATTCGCGCGACGTTGCCACGGGCAGTCGAGGTCTTGCTACGGGCCATTCCGGGAGTGGACGACGTTGAGATCCGTGGCGAAACCATCCTCATCCATTCGGGTGACACCGATGCCGTGGCCCGACGACTCTTGAACGAGACGGCGGCCCACGATCTTGAGATCACCTCACGAGGGCTCGAAGATGCATTCATCGCCCTCACCAGCGAAGACACGGACCAACCAACCGATCGGAAGGTGGCGCAGTGACCCCTCAATCCAGCCTGGCGGACGCCTTGGAGCGCCCAACGCCTCCGATGGGCGGCTTCAGTCCTGCGGTCTTGCAGTTGGAAGTGCGCCGCCTCCTGCGCAACCGCCGGACAATGATCCTCGCCATCGCCATGCCGGTGCTCTTCTTTCTGACCTTCGGACG
This sequence comes from Acidimicrobiaceae bacterium, assembly GCA_003160635.1. Lineage (GTDB taxonomy): Bacteria > Actinomycetota > Acidimicrobiia > Acidimicrobiales > RAAP-2 > Bog-473. The sequence continues at coordinate 3,683 of PMLV01000125.1, forward strand.
CAACAGCGCCTACGTGCATCAGATCATTGGGCGGGGCAATGTGACGGCATTCGAGATGATCAGCATTGCGCTGTTCGGTGCCGTGTTCGCCACCGCGAGCGGTGGCGCCATGGTCTCCATCGAGCGGGCACTGGGATGGAGCAGGCAACTTCGGGTGACGCCGCTTTCGGCCACGGCGTACATCGCGATCAAAATGTTGACATCACTGACCCTGGCCGCAGCAGCCGTGGGTGCCGTCTATCTGGTCGGTGCCGCCACCAATGAGGCATCGATGCCGACCTATCTGTGGGTCGTCACCGGTGTCTGCGTGTGGATCGGATCGCTCTTGTTCTCCGCCCTCGGACTGTTGATCGGCTATCTACTTCCCTCCGAAAACATCACGCAGATCATCTCGCTCGTCTTGATGGCGTGTAGTTTCGCAGGCGGCCTCTTCATTCCCGTCAGCCACTTCCCGCACACCTACGCCCTCTTGGCGAGGTTCACGCCCCTGTACGGGCTCAACGAACTCGCGCATTACCCACTCGTCAGCAGCCACTTCGAGTGGGTCTGGGTTCTCAACCTCGTCGTGTGGTTGGCGGCATTCGTGCTCGCCGCCGTCTGGCAGCTCCACCGAGACACGGCCAGAGTGTGATCGAGTCCGCACGAGGCACGATGTCGGACCTCTTCCAAGAAGCCCAACACGGAGCGAGAAGTGGCATATCTGAGTCTGAAGAGGGGCGGTCATCGCCGGACTAGTGGGCACGGCGTGCGATGAGCTCGCGCATTCGCACACGTCCCCCCGTCCTTAGCACGGCCCGGCGGTAGATACGGGCGGCGAAGATCGCCATGCCGAACGTCCCCGCGATGGTGATCAGCACGGAGGCGAGGAACTGCCACCATGTGACCTGGTTCAGCCCGACGAGGACGGGCATGCAAAACGGCGCCGTCGGGGGCAGGTACGCAAGGATCTTGTAGAAGAGGTCGGCGTGTCCCGAGCTCACCACGGTGATGGAGAAGATGTAGCCTAAGAGAATCGGGATGCTGAGCGGTAGGGCAAGGGTCTGCACCTGGTCCTGGCGCTCCGCCGTCGAGCCGCCCGCGGCGTACACCCAACAGTAGAAGGCGTAACCGAGAACAAGCCAGAGAAGCTGACTTACGAGCACCAACGGGGCCGAACCGTGCAAGAGGTCCGAACCCACTGCTGCTCCGACGATAAGGGCAAAGCTGACGATGAGAGTGGCCTGGGCCAGAGCCACCAGCCCGATACCCAGTACCTTGCCGCCGAGCAACTGAATCGGTCGAACCGTCGCCAGCAAGACCTCCACCACCCTGCTCGACTTCTCCTGCATGACGCCGATGAGGATCCAGGTGTTGTACTGCGTCAGCATCGTGAACAAGAGCACGAGCCCGATGACCGATGTCGTCTGCGTGGTGCCCTTTGAACTCGGCTCGAGGGTCTGTACGGGGACCGGCTTTGCCTGGCTCACCTCAGTGGCTTGGGTCGGAGTGAGCCCGGCGGCTTGATACGTCTTTAACACGCCCAGGTAGTCAGCAACGGCCTGGACGAGGCCTGGATCGGCCGGCGAACTGCTCGAGCTCGCCGGTTTGTTGAGCACCACCCTGTCGCCNNTTGACGGAGTCTTGGTTCTGCGTCCCTGCGATGTCCACGGCCTGCCTGGCCTCGGGCGAAAGATCGCCGACAACTCCCACTGTCTGGATGGTGGGTCCGCTGCCGCTGTGCAGGGTCGGGATGATGATTGCCGCGGCGACAACGATGAGAATGATGAGCGTTCCGAACCTGAGGATCCGTCCCCGCACGCGCTCTTTGATCTCGCGCATCGCAACGATCCCGACGTCGCCGAGAGCGCCTTCGAGGGAGAGAAATCTCGACGGTCGGCTTGCGGTGGGACCGGGCTCCGTACTCTCGATCGGATCGGCGCTCTTCGTGCCATCGGCCGTCGGATACTTCTCGGCCCTGCGGCTTCGTCGTTTCCTGGACATCCACAAACGGAGCGGGATGATCACCGCAGCGATGAGGACGATATAGAGATACTTCACACGAGTGCCTCGCGAAAAACCTCAGAGAGACGGCGACGCTCGAAAGAGAATTGGGTGACCCGCCCCGCTCGCATCGCGGCACGGAGCACGTCGTCACTGTCGAGGGAGTCCTCCAAGATCAGCCGGGCGGCACCACCGTCGATTTCGGACACCGTGACGCTGGGCAATTGTCGGGTCCAGGCGGCGGACCGGTCACCTTCCACGCGGACCACGAGCCGCCGGGGTCCACTGGTTGCCAGTTCGTCCACGGTTCCCGATACGACCAGACGGCCGTGGTCGATGATCATCACCCGCTCGCAGAGGTCCTCCACCTGGTCGAGCTGGTGGCTGCTGAAGAGGACGCAGCACCCGGCCCGCGCCTGGTCCACCAGCACCTGGCCGATCGCGTCGATACCAGTGGGGTCCAGCCCTGACAGCGGTTCATCGAGGACGAGCAACTCGGGTTTGTGCACGAGGGCCGCCATCAGCTGTACCCGCTGTTGATTCCCGTGGGACAGCGTCTCGACCTTGGAGTTTCTGCGGTCGCTGATGTCGAGCCGTTCGAGCCAGGTGTTGGTCGCGGCAGCTGCCTGTGGTGTGCTGAATCCGTGCAGCCGGCCCAAATACTCAATCTGCTCACCGACGAGCATGCCAGGGTAGAGCCCGCGTTCTTCTGGCATGTACCCAAAGCGGCGGCGCTCCGCTTGGCCCACGGGTGCGCCTTTCCATCGGACCGTTCCAGCATCGAGCTCGGTGAGGCCGAAGATGGCCCGCATTGTCGTCGTCTTTCCCGCACCGTTTGGCCCAAGGAAGCCGACGACCTCTCCGGCCGGCACATCGAAGGAAAGGTCATTTAGCGCAGTCACGGTTCCATACGCCCGCCGCAGTCCCTCGAGCTGAAGCAGCGCGCTCACACGGGGCAGGCTAACTGAGATCCTCAGCCAGGAGGTCAGCTCCGGCATCCACAATCGCATTCGGAAGAACGAGACGGACGATGGCACCGCCCTCGAGTCGATTGACCGCCGTGGCCGTACCCCCGTGCGCACCTGCGATCGTCTTTGCGATCGCGAGCCCAAGTCCGGCCCCCCCTTCAATGCGTGATCGGCTGGAGTCAGGCCGGCGAAAGCGCTCGAAGGCATAAGGAAGGAAGTCTGTCGGGAACCCCGGTCCGTGATCTGCCACCTCCAATTCGAGGTCCTCGCCATGAGCGCGTGCGGCCAGGGTGATCTCCGCACCTGACGGTGAGTAGCGAAGCGCGTTCTCGACCAGATTGTCGATTGCCTGTCGAACGCGGTCCCCGTCTAGCTTCGCATAGAGGTCAATTGGGACCTCAACCTTGCAAGAGATCCCACGAGGTTGCATCCGGCCCTCAGCGTGACGGGAGATCATCGTGAACAGCTGATGGACGTTCGTAACAGCGAAATGCATCGGTAGCTCATCCTGATCACCCCTTGAGAGAAGGAGTAGGTCGTCGGCGATTCTGTTGAGGCGCGCAGCTTCTTCAGCGGCCGCAGCGATAGCAGCGACCAGCTCGTCGTGACTTCGGCCAGGTCGCTGTGCCAGTTCGAGTTCACCCCGAAGAACAGCAAACGGCGTCCTGAGCTCGTGACTCGCATCGGCGATAAGGCCTCGTTCACGTTCAAGTGAGCTTCGAAGGCGCATGAGTAGCTCGTTCATCGTGGTTGCCAGAGCAGCGATCTCATCGTTGGTCTTGGGTACCCCCACAACTTCGGGAACGCGCCGCTCGGACAGGTTTGCTACCTCCTGGCGCAGCCGCTCCACGGGTCTGAGCGCCGACCGCGACAGGAAATATGCACCAACCGCGGCCAGGAGGACGACGAGAGAACATCCGACAGCGAGCTGGTTGGTCACTCGACTGATCGTGGTATTGAACGATTCGAGCGACACAGCCGCAATGACGAGCCAGCCACTTCTGCCCGAGTAAGGTTGGGCGAGCACTCGCTGGCTTTCGGCATTGTGCATGACGGTTACCAGAATCGCGTGACTTCTGGCTTCGCTGAGAAGTGACGGAGAAAGCAGTGGCTGTTGGCCAGCTTCGGCACTGGCGCCTCGTATCTGGTTGGCCTGGTCGATCACCTGAACCACGTACTCGGGTGCGTTGGTACCTGAGGGTGTTGTCGGAATACTCGGGTTGGAAGTGAGATAGCTCGAGCCGTGGCTGGCCTGTACGGAAAGCTGTGAGTCGATCGAGCTCATGAGGGAATTGGAAAGGGTGGAGACGAAGAGCCATCCCCCGATGGCAAGAAGGAGCGCCGAGGCCAGAGCGAAGACAACGGCGAGCCGCAACCGTATGGACATCAACTACTGATCGATCTCAACGCGCAAACGGTATCCAATGCCCCGCACCGTCTCGATGTCATGACGTCCAAACGGTGCATCGACCTTGTCTCGTAGGTACTTGATGTATTGGTCAACCACATTGGATCCACCTTCGTAGGCAAAGTCCCACGCGGCGTCAATGATCTCCGACCGAGTCAGTACTGCTCCAGGATGGCGCATGAACAATTCAAGAACGGACATCTCCTTCGGAGAGAGTTGCACTTCGACGTCTCCCCGCCACACCCGTTTGTTTGAAGGATCGAGCTTCAGATCTCCGACGGCAAGGATGGTCGGTCGAGCACGATCGTCACGTCGCGAAACGGCGCGCAGGCGCGCTGCCAGTTCAAGCAGACTGAACGGCTTGACAAGGTAGTCATCGGCACCCACATCGAGGCCCCGTACCCGGTCACCGATCTCGTCTCGCGCGGTCAGCATGAGCACCGGGGTCCAGATAGAGGCGTCACGAAGTTGCCTGCAGAGTTCGACGCCATCAAATCCGGGCAACATGACATCCAGGACGATCGCACCATAGGGGAATTCCTTGGCCATCCATAGCCCGTTTGGTCCATCGAGAGCCACGTCTACCGCGTGCCCCTCTTCTTCTAGGGCTCGCTTCAGGAGGTTCGACATCCGCACGTCGTCTTCGACCACGAGCACACGCACACACCCAGGTTAGAGCCGATCCGGACGGGGCAATGGACCGGGCGGCCCTGGCTCCGGATTATGTGAGCCATGTACATCCTTTTCTCATGGTGGGCTCATCAACCGGATCGCATCATGGTGGTACGCCAACGCGTGAGACCAACTCAGAAAGCGAGCTCAGATGGAGAGGTACGGAGATGAGGCACATCAGAGGGACGCACGGACACCAGGATCGAAGCTGGCGTCAAATAAGAATACGGCCGAGTCGGTTCGCGATAGCGGGCTCAGGCGGATCCGCCGATTGTCAAACTGGTCGCTCGCCGCATTGGTCGTCGGCGTTGGGGCCACCACGGGGGTGCTCGCCCGAACTGTTCCGGCGGCAACCACCGGAGCGACCGCCGTGACCAATTCGGGGAATGTGACGAGTACGATTGGCGCCCAGCAGGCGCCGTCGGTGAGCACTCCGGTTGCGACCACGAGCGCGTCGGGCGTGACCACTTCAGCTTCAAGGGCGAACACTCACGCCGGAGGTTCCAGCCGTGTCGTTGCGGCGGGTTCGGGGGATTCGTAATGTCGGTCCTCACGAGGTCTGAGGAGGGGTTGGCGGCCTGGCAATCCCTGCAGCTGGAAGAGCCCGGAGTTGCCGTAGCCGAGAGGGCCGCTCTCGGCACGACCGCTCGCGTGGTGGTATGGCCACCCCCGGAGCTGGAGCATGCGCTCGATGCGGTCGATCGCGAACTTATGGCCCTCGATGCACAGGCAAGCCGATTCCGAGAGGATTCAGAGATCTCCAAGCTGAATCGGTCGAACGGGGAGGTGTTCTTCCTAAGCGACGGACTCTCCGAGGCAATCGCGATGGCATTGGCAGCAGCGCACTGGACAGCTGGATTGGTCGACCCGACAGTAGGGAACGCGCTCGTGACATGGGGCTATGACCGAGATTTCGCTGAGCTCGGACTCCAAGGGCAGCTTTCAACGGTGCCCAGCCCTGCCCCCGGCTACAGATCGGTGCACATAGACGGTCGTCTGGTGCGCCGTACTCCTGGCACAGTGCTCGACCTCGGAGCGACAGCCAAGGGCCTCGGATCCGATCGCGCCGCCCAATCGGCCATTCGGGCAATCGGGCGAACAGGTGGGGTGCTCGTCAGTCTGGGAGGCGATGTCGCTGTCGCCGGACAGAGCCCCGCTGGAGGCTGGCCGGTCCGAGTCACCGAAAATCCTGCTTCCATAGACGCTTCCACAACCCAGGATGTGCGTTTGATCCACGGGGCATTGGCGACCTCGTCCGTCACGTGTCGGCATTGGAAGCGGGGTCAACGGGACGTCCATCACATCATCGATCCGCGCACAGGTGCTCCCGCTGAAGGGCCGTGGCGAACAGCGACGGTAGCTGCACCCAGCTGTGTCACCGCTAATGCTGCATCCACGGCACTCATTGTCGGGGGTGACGAAGCCGAGCAGTGGCTGCTTGCGACCGGACTGGCGGCCCGCCTGGTCGCCTACGACGGATCCATTCGTCTGTTGGGGCCATGGCCTCTTCAAGATGGTGGCCTGATCGACATTGCAGTGCCCGATGCCGTCGGACCCCGAAGCCGCGCCCTGAGGAACGTGTCATGAGTGCCATTGCCACTACAACGAACCTTCCTTGGATGTGGCTTGTCTCCCGCGGCAGCGGCCTGGTTCTCCTTGTGCTCTTCACGTCAGTGTTGGTATTGGGAGTCTCTACTCGGCTCGGTTCCGGCTCACGGTCGATGCCCCGGTTCGCAGTGGCCGAGTTGCATCGAACACTGGCCCTATTTGCCGTTGCACTGCTGCTCCTCCATGTCGTGACGGCCATCTTGGATCCATATGTCGCCATCGGATGGTGGGCAACAATCCTTCCGTTCGCTTCTCACTACCGTCCCGTTGCAATTGGGCTGGGTGCGTTAGCGGTCGACCTAGGGGCTGCGGTGCTGCTGACCAGCGTGGCTAGGCGACACGTCGGTCATCGATTGTGGCGAGCAGTGCATTGGCTGGCGTACCTGTCATGGCCACTCGCCTTCTTCCATGCTTTGAGTGCGGGAGGCGATATGAAGACTTGGTGGGTCGCCACTCTTGTGTGGGGATCGGCCGGTGCGGTCATTGTGGCCATCGCAACGAGAGTCTCCCTCGCGATTCGTGCCAATAGGACAAGGTGGATGGATGCACGTGCACAACCAGCAGCCACACCCCGTACGGTCGTGCAGATTGGTGGTAAATGATGACGTCGACAGGAGTATTGCCCAGGTCACTACGTTCTGGCCCTGACGTATCGTTCGTTCCACGGGTTCTGCCCGCTGACGGTTCGGGGCCCGAGGATCTCAGCGCCCATCTGGAACGACATGGTACATGTGCGCAGAATCACACCAGCAAAGAATGGCGCGATTCGGTGTTGCACGAGATCGAATGCGCGGGGCTCTTTGGTCGAGGCGGGGCAGCCTTTCCGACTGTTCAAAAGCTACGAGCCGTGTTGGCGGGGACCCGTCAACCCCTTGTGATCGGAAATGGCACCGAGGGGGAGCCTGCCAGCATGAAGGATCGGGTCCTCCTTGCTCGAGCGCCCCACTTGGTGCTCGACGGGGCGGCGGTCGCGGCAGACATCATTATGGCCGCAGAAATCGTTTTGGTCGTGCACCGGGAAGTCCGCGCGGCAGTCGATGCCGCCGTGGACGAACGACTCCAGAGGGGCATTGATCGGGTTCCGGTTCGTGTCGTGACCGCCGCCGATAGCTTCGTGGCCGGTGAGGCGAGCGCAGTGGTCAACTGGGTCGAACGCGGTAGAGCAGTTCCAATGGACAAGCCGCCACGTATGAGCGAGCGCGGTCTTGGCCGTCGCCCCACTCTCGTGCAGAACGTCGAGACCCTGGCCCATTTAGCACTCATTTGCCGCCATGGATCGGAGTGGTATAGAGAGATTGGCACCCCGGGGGAACCCGGATCAATGCTCGTGACGATTGCGGGGTCTGTAGAACGTGTCGGTGTACGCGAGGTGGCTATCGGCTCACGTGTGAGTGACATCCTCGCCCTTGCCGGCGGTCCTTCGGCAGAGCTGCAGGCGCTTCTCATTGGCGGATACTTCGGTAGGTGGATTTCCAGCGATTCCGCAATGACACTCCCTTTCAGCGCTCAGAGTCTGAAGGTCGGACTGGGTGCCGGACTACTCGTTGCCTTCCCAGCCAGTGGCTGCGGCTTGGCCGAAACGGCGCGGCTGGCACGATACATGGCTACGCAATCGGCCGGACAATGCGGACCGTGTAAGTTTGGACTACCGGCCATCGCACACGAATTGGAAGTACTGGCCCAAGGGGGCCCGGCCCGAATGAATGAACTCACGCGTTGGCTCGTAGAAGTCGATGGTCGAGGGGCGTGCAGCCACCCTGACGGTGCAGCTCGCCAGATTCGATCTGCTCTTGACGTATTCCATCATGAGGTGGAACGACATCTGGAAGGCTGGTGCTCGGCCTCTGACACGACACCCATCCCCCTTCTGATCGAAGGGGGATCCCGATGAAAACATCCACCAGACTTCGCATCAATCGTATTGCCTGCGACGGCAGGGGACTCTGTGCGGAATACATACCGGAGCTGATCAGGCTCGATGACTGGGGGTATCCGATAATCGAGGAGGGAGCTGTGCCGGAACATCTCGAAAGATTGGCGCGGGACACGGTGGATGTGTGTCCGAAGCTGGCCCTGACGCTCGAGAGGATCAAGGCGTCGCACTAATCCCAACTTACGTCGCTGAAGGCGAGAGACCCCCGTCTTGATCAGGAAGTTCGACCTTGTCCCGACCGATTGTTCTGTCTACAGCGGCCCAAGCTTGTTCGGGATCGGTTCACCGATGAGTTCGAAGGCCCGGCGCTGTAACGGTGTCGGCAGTGCCAACTTGTCGATGCGCACCCCGCCGGGGAACACGACGGTGTTGCGGGTCAAGGTGGCGAGGTGGTTGAGCAAGCTGGACAGGTCGTGCACCGTCTCGCCGTCGGGGGTCACCTTGGCTGCGTCCTTAGCCTTCGCAGCGGCCGAACGGGTTGCGGGGGCGACAGGGTCTTCGCGTCGTGGAAGCTCCTCGTCGATGAAACACAGCGGCGCCCAGGCCTTGCGCAGGTGCCACACGAGGTAGGCGGCGAGCATGCAGACGAACACGTGAGAGCGAACCCGGTCCTCGGTGAAGTGGTAGATCGGGCGCAGGTCCAAGTCGATCGCTTTCATGGAGCGAAAGTCACGCTCGACGAACGAGAGTCCCTTATAGGCCGTCACCACACCGGGAGCGTCGAGGCCCTCGGTGCTCACGCTCGTGCGGATGACGTAGATCCCGTCAAGGGATGCCTCGGCATCGATCTCGGCTTGGCGACGCGAAAAGGTCAGGCTGTTCTCGCCGATCACGATCTCAAAGTGCTTGGCCATCTTGTAGTGGTTGACCACCCTGCCGACCCGGAGTGCGATCTTGTCCTTGCCCTTGAGCGGCCGCTTGTCCCGCGAGACGGCGGCGCTGATCTTTTCGAGTTCGCCCTCGGTGGCCTCGAGGAGCTCTTGGCGCTTTCTCGTCCGCTCGACGGCCAACGCAGGGTTTCGACACGCCACGAGCCGTTCACCCGGATAGTCGGGGTGGCTAATCTCGGCCAGGTTCGTCTCGTCAAAAAGCGAGAGCTGGAGCGCTCCTTGTTCGGCCAGAGTCCTGATGGCCGGGGCGCGCAGGCACGTGATCCACGAGAAGCCGCCGAGGGCGCGCAAGGCCTCGATGCGCGCGGAGGTGATCATGCCCCGGTCACCCACCATGACGACCTCGCGCAGCGCGAAGCGGGTGCGCACCGCCTCGACCGCGGAAACGAAAGCCGACGGATCGGCGGTGTTGCCGGCGAAGACCTCGACCGAGATCGGCCGACCCTCGTGGTCGGTCATGAGGCCGTACTCGATCTGGGCCTTGCCGGACTTGTGGTCACGCGAATAGCCACGGGCGGCGAGCGGGCAGTGGGTCCCTTCCATCCACGAACTCGACAGGTCATAGAGCACCATCGATCCCGCTGACAGATGCCGGGCCGCCAGTGATCTCTGAATGGCGTCCTGATGCGCCAAGAGCCAGTCCATGGCCTCATAGACGTCGTCGGTGGAAGTGTTCTCGGGGGCGAGGTCCACACCGAGGGTCGTGTCGACCCACCATCTGGTGGTGGCAAGTTTGGAGGCCGGCTTCACCGCCCGGGCGATGATGAGCGACAAGGCCAGATCCCGCTCACGACACGACGGCCCCAGCAGCTTCGCCAGGTCGAGCTTGCTCGCCATCGCCCACAGGGCGCCGACATGGCCATGGGGAAGGGCGCGTTCGATGTCGAAGTCCTCACCGGCGACGACGTGGGCCTTGCCCGCCAAAGACTCTCTGATGAGGCGGATCGTCTCGGGCGGGAGATACGAGAGGTTGGCCAGCGTCTCGTTCTTGACCTTGCCGTCCTCACGATAGGAACGGCGCAGCAGATGGGTCTCGTAGACCTTGTCCTTGTGCTGACGACGCGTCGTCGCCACATGCATCGCATCTGCAGCCCTTGTCACAACCCAATTATCGCACACCACTGTCGCAAAGTCGAGCATACTCGTGTCTACATTCCCGACCCCGAAATGGCTACGACTTCCTGCTCAAGCGGCGAATCGGGGTGCGGAGGAGCCGTAAGTTCGGACTAATCGGGGTGAATGATCAGATCTTCCCACGCTATCTACCGGCGACGATGCGGAAGTCGTTGCTTGCCATCTCGTCGTGTCCGGCGATGTGGAATAAGAAGGTCGCGAGCCGCTAGGGAGCTAGCCCTGACGGCGATGGGGCGGCGCGGATTCTTTCGTAGTCAGCTCTGGGCCGTCGCCGTACCGGCGATGTAGGTCCCGCACTCCGGCTGGGTGGAGAGTGGCACGAACCCGTTCTTTCGGGCCTGCAGATACCACGCGCACTGCTTGGGCAGGTTGTGGCCGAAGATGGTCGAGAAGTTGATGGACTCTGGTAGCAAACCGTTGCCGTTGTAGGTCTTGATCCCTCGTATGGCCTTGATGACCGCGGACCGGCTGGGATTGCGACCGGCCAACTGCAGCCCCTTGATCATGAGGTCGGCGCCCACCCAGGCCTCGTCCACGACGTAGGTGGGGAAGTTGGCCGGCGAGCGGTGCTGGTACTTCTGCAGGGCGCTCACCAGTTGGCGGGTGCCCGCATCGGGCAGGACGGTGGGCCGGAACTCGGCACTGAAGTACATTCCTTGCAACTCCTGCCAAGCCGGCGTGTGGATCACATCAGCCTCATAGCCCGTGGGGAACACCACCGCCTTGAGCTTCACCCCGGCTTGCTTGAAGGCGGTGGCCAGAGCGAAGTTCTGGTTGTTTCCCATGCCGGTGAACACGGCGTTGACGTTCTTGGAACGGGCCGTGAGGGCGGCGGCGGTGAAGTCGACCGAGCCGTAGGGCACCGACGTGTCGAGCACCCCCACCTTGCCACCGGCGTGGTTGAAGGAGATCCCGGTACCGATTGCCGACTGGATTGACGAGGGCGAGATGCCGATCCCGTAGGTTCCTATGGTCGTCCCGCCATGGGCCTTGAGGAACGCGCCGATGGCGGTGTTGGCCGGGTACTTGGGGTCGACGCTGCCGGTGTCGGAGGCGAACATGTTGGTGTTGGGCTGCTCGCCCCACTCCGGACCGTCGAGGCTACTTCCGGTGACCGGTACCCCGGCCTGCTGGGCGTACTTGTAGCCGCCGAAGAAGAGGGAGCTGTCGGCCACAATACCGATGGCGCCGCGCGAGATCGCTAACTGAACGCCCGTGGCGTCCAAGCTCGGACTGGTCTGGTCGTTGATGACGAGAGGCACCAGCTTGTGGCCGTTCACCCCTCCCTGGGCGTTCTGGAGAGCGACGCGGGCCAGGAACCCTTGAGGCGCCTCTTGGAACAGCGGGGCAGCGAGGCCGGTCGTAGAGCTGACGAAGGCGATGGTGATCGGGGCGCCCGTGAAATGGCTCCCGCCAGCCGCACCGGCAGACCCGACGCTCATCGGGGCACCGGCGAGGGCCGTCGTCGTCAGTACTCCGGCCATCACGCCAAGTGCTCTGCGCATGCCCACTCCCCCCGAATCGGCCGCCGTCGTTGTCCGGAGCCGGCTCGACGATGACTTGAGAATCGAGGGCACTCTACTCTCGGAGGCCCAAGCGAGCACCGGTGGCGGTCACGCCGCAACCACCGATGGAACCCGTGACCCTCAAGGTCGATGAATGACGGTGAGTCGGCCGTAGGCGGGAAATAGCCTCTTGGGTTTATCGAGTTACACCGAATGCCATTGAGTGACGTGGCCTGGTGTTTCGCGACTGAGGATCGCATACTCCCTGTGGAAATCACACGGATTTGGGCCACGATTGGGCCACAAAACTTGAGGATGTGAGGTGCCGAGCGCACACCACGTGCCGACCGCCGAGCACCCCAAATGGCGCTACGTCGGGCGCCGCCAGCACTCTCACCAGATCCACATCACCGTTGATTCCCTGCAGGAGAAGCGCCGCAGCCCTCCTATGGAGTGCCAGCGCATTATCGAAGCGCAAGGCATCGCACTACGCACGCTTGCGGCGGGAACGAACACCACCCCGTAGGCGACCGGCAACTCTCCTGCCCTCAGGGGTGCCCAGAAGCCCTGGCGTTGCCCGCGTCTACCCGAACATGGTGACCCCGCCTCAACGGCATCAGCAACCCCAGGCGGTCCGAATCGCGGGCATCGGGATGTGAAGTGCAGCAACAAGATAGCGGCACCCCCACCAGACCCGGTCCACCATGGGGAACCACGATGGGTAGAGGGTCCGCAGGTAGCGGCAGAACTCGAGGAAGGTGGTGCGGTCCTTCTTCAACTTCACGTGGCCGTAGATCCTGTCCTGGTTCAAGTCTTGGCGGCCATGAGGCGTCGGACGCCCGTGGTGCGGGTGTACGTAGCCCGACGCCGCCCACGCCTCGGTTCCTTCTTGCTCGCTCCATTTTTGACAATCATTGGCGCGCCGACGCCTCGAACCGAGAGCGTGCGTCCGGAGCAGGTGACGTCCCCCGTTGGCCTTCAACTCTGCGAGGCCACCCCACACAACCTACGCAGGCACGTTCCCGAGGGGTCAGGACCGAGAAACACCCTCTACGGGAACAGGTCGGCTATTCAGCCGGCCTTGGTTCGATCACGTTCACCGAACGGGGTCTGGGGCGATCGCGTTGGGCTCGTTGTCGTAAGTGACCACCGTGGTCCCTGGCGCGATCGTGACCGTAGCCGTGCCGGCGGGGGTGTTGACACCGCTCAGCGTCCCGCTCCCAGATGCCGTGATGGAGGCGACGTGAACATTGGCCGTGGCCAACTCAGCCAGGCTGACGCTGGTCCCCACCGCGAACTTCGTCAGGGAGCTGCAGACCGGAGAGGCCGGGGTACCCGCCGCGATGTTAAAGGCGGACCCGCCGTTCTCGGTGAAGCTGAACAGGTTTCCGACCAGGTTGGAATTGGCCGAGACCTTGCAGATCTTCAACTTGCCCGGTTGTACCTTGTTGGTGTAGGTCACCACGGTCTCATTGCTGACCGAGCCGGCAGGGACCTTGACCACGACCTGCTTGGACGACAGGGTCTTCGACACTAGGCGGCCCGAAGGGCTGACCGTGATCGAGGTGACACTGTCCCCTGCGG
>PMLV01000128.1 GCA_003160635.1 Acidimicrobiaceae bacterium
CCAACGTCGAGTTCTACGCCGGGGTGGTCATGCACACCTGTGGAATACCGCGCCACATGTTCACCCCGACCTTTGCGGCCGGCCGGACCATAGGGTGGTGCACGCACGTGATGGAGCAAGCGTCACACAACCGCCTCATCCGACCCTCCGCCCGCTACGTGGGACCTCCCCCGCCCCAACCGGTGCCCAGCCTGGGTTGAAAAGGGGGATGGTCCCAGGCCGTGCGGGCGAGCCAAAAGCCGACTAATCTGGTCGGGGTTAGGTGGTATAGCGCCAACCCCGGAGGACGATCATGAGTCGGACGGACACAATGGCAACGACAAGCCCCGGGAGAGCGGCTGCACTCTTCTCGTTCCCGAACCCGGTCAATGAGGTGTCGGCGCGCTTGGTGGCGGGCGGCGTCGTCGTGATGAGCCTCCTGACCATCGGCCTCAATCTCAAATGGGCCACCGCGGTCATCGCCTACGGCTTCATCGCCCGCGTCCTGACGGGACCCTCCCTCAGCCCGTTGGGACAGTTCATGACCCGTATCGTGACGCCTCGCCTGCACCTCGGGGTGCGCCCCGTGGCGGGGCCCCCCAAACGATTCGCGCAGGGCATAGGGGTCGTTTTCTCGGTCGCCGCGTTGGTGCTGACGGTTCTCGGATATTGGGGCGCGGCCCAAATCGTCCTCGCGCTGCTTGCCACGGCCGCGGGGCTCGAGTCCGTATTCGGGCTCTGCCTCGGTTGCAAGGCATTCGCGCTTCTGATGCGGCTCGGAGTGGTCCCTCAAGAGGTCTGTGAGAGGTGCAACAACATCTGGGCGTCGTCCGCCACGGCTTAGCTCCAGAGTGTCGCCACCGTGCGCGCGTAGCGCGGCTCCCACATGGTGCGGCACAGGACTCGCACCGGGGGTGGCGGCATGCTCAGCACCGCCGTGCGCTCCACCGGCTCGGCACCGTCGAAAATCCATGGAAAGAAGCGGGCCGAGCCACGCATCCCGATCGCCTTGGCCGTCGCCTTACCGAAGGACTCGAATTCCTCGGCGCTCAGGGCTTGATCGATAACCGGAAAGCAGCGCTGCTCCTCGTCTGCGAGATGTGACCCCAGCTCGGTCCCCATTTCGTCGATGGCCCCCGCCAGCTGGCTACCCGCCTGCTCACTGGGCTGCTGCGCCAGGGCAGCGAACCCCTGGCCGATGGCCTCACAATGCGGCAGGAGGACCACATGCTGGGCCTCCATCTCGGCCAGGACGTCCAGATCCTCGTGCCGGCCCGAAAGCTTTGGCCGGACGAGTGGCCAGAGAGATGCGTCTTCGACCTCGTGATGGTGGTGCAACTGATCTTCCAGGAACGCCCAGTGAGAGCGGAGCTGTCGAGCCCTGTGCTGATCGACTCCGGTCGCCCGCAAGGCTGAGCTCAATCGCGCCAGGTCACGCCGAAAGGCCTCGTGGATCAGATAGACGATGGTGAACCGACCGCGCGGGGGCTTTGCTTCGTTCGGAGACTGCTGCTCATCCTCCATGGACACCTCCCCTTTCCCGAGGAAGCGTAGGACGAATTTTTGTTGCATGGCGCCTTCACGGGGTGAGCTTCCGATCGGTGTACTGGCAACTCGGCAGATACTCGTCTCGGAATCAACCCCAATTTGAAGCGGGCGAGCCGCCCACCCTTCTCACGTCTCCTTAGACGACGCCCACTGGTGCCGGACCGCTTTGACCGTCGAGTGCGTACCACGAGGTCACATCTTCATCAGTGACTGTCGCTGCAGGCCCGTCGAAGACGACGAGGCCGCGCCCGAGCGCCAAGACGGAGTCGGCCAGAGCGAGCGCTCGATCCGTGAACTGTTCGACGACCACAATGGTCACCTCGCCCTTGAGACGGGCAAGGATCTCGAACATTTGACCAACGACGATCGGGCTAAGCCCATGCGATAACTCATCGACCACCAAAATGGATGGTGGTACTGCGATTGCAGGGGCAAGCGCCACCATCTGTTGCTCTCCGCCAGAAAGCGAGCCCGCACGCGTGGACACATGGCGCCTCAACGCGGGAAACAACTCCAAGACGAAGTTGATCCGATCATCGACTTCCCCCTTAGGAGCGCTGTAGCGGAACGCCATCCGTAAGTTCTCTCGGACGGTGAGTGAGGGGTAGATCGCTCGTGAGTCAGGAACATGGAACACTCCCTGCCGCGCCATCGTGGCCGCCGAAGATCCCGTCACGTCTCGGCCGTCAATGAGCACGGCCCCGGACATCGGAACCATCTGTCCAGTGATCACCCGTGCGAGCGTCGTCTTTCCACCGCCATTGGGACCGAGGACCGCAGTTACAGTGCCCCGGGGCATGTGCATCGTCACACCACTTATGGCGAGACTTTTCCCATAACCCGCCGAGACGTCGCGCAGTTCGAGAGCTGCATCCCTCGGTGTCTCGAGGCGTTCGGACTGGATCTCTTCGGGCAAGGACACCTGAATTGTCGTGGCGCTCACTTCCTCCGACACGCTGTCATGTCCCAGGTAGGCGGCGCGAACTGCGGGATCGCTAAGCACCGTCGGTGTCGCGCTATCTGCAATTTTGTGTCCGAAATCCAGCACGACGATGCGATCACAGAGTGACCGCACGAACTCCACATCGTGCTCGACCAAGACGAAAGCTGTTCCGCGCTCTGCCACATGGCGGCGAAGAAACACCTTCAGGCGATCCCGCTCCCTTTCGTCGAGGCCAGACGAAGGTTCATCAAGCAGCAAGAGGTCGGGTCCGCCGGAAATAGCCCGAGCCACGTCGACGAGGCGGGCGATGCCAAGCGGCAAGTCGCCGGCCGCGACGTCGGCATGGGACTCGATCCCAAGTTCGGTCATAAGCGTGCAAGCTTCAACCATCGCTTCGTCCAGCGGGCGCCCGCGGCCCAAGATGCCGCGCATGAACGGGTGGTCCGTCCGATGCGCCAGGATGGCGATGGCGATGCTCTCGGCCGCAGTCAACGCGGTGAAGCGACTGCTGTGTTGGAAGGTTCGACCTATTCCAAGGCGTGCACGCGCCTCTGCGGAAAGCGCAGTCACATTTCTGCCACGACGGTGGACACTTCCCGTCGTCGGACGCAGGAGACCAGAAATCACACCCAAGAGCGTGGTCTTGCCTGCTCCATTGGGTCCGATGAGGCCGACGCGCTCGGCGGGCTCGACCCGGAACGACACGTCATTCAGCGCCACGGTTCCGCCGAAGCGCATTCCGACGTTCCATAACTCCAGGGGAAGGTCGGAGTTCTCTGATACGTCCTCCGTCCCAGAATTCATCTGTCGAAACGATGAAAGAACCCTCATCGCACGTCCACAGCCTGCGCCGCGCTCTCGGTCGAAGGGGTCGCCCGAACGCCGAACTTGCTTCGGACGTTCTTGAGGTAACCGCCGTACATACTGATGACACCATCAGGGGCTTGGGCCAGAGCCACCGCCCCCAGGCCGAAGAGGATTGTCGGAACCTGGCTCCAGGATGCGGGCAGCCAACGGGTGAACACCGCCGGCATCAGATAGAACACGAGTCCCGCCACCAATGCCTGCGCCGGGTGCCGCCAACCGATGGTCACGATGACCGCCAGCCAGACGAACCCGACGAGAGTGGCTACGTCTCCTTGTCCCAAATGGAGCTGGTACATGCCGAGTAGTGCACCACCGACACCCGCGATGAACGAGCTCGATGCGAATACGAGCAGCCGGACGGCGCGGGGAGACAGCCCTACCGCTTTACTCAACACCTCATCGCTGCGGACGGCGCGCAGGGCCAGACCAGTGGGTCCTCGGAGAACGCGACCGACGATGACGGCGAGGATGACGAAAACCACCATCATCAAGTACGCAAACGCGCGATCTGAATTGAAATTGAGTCCTGGCAGTCTCGGGCGAGCGTAGATGGATCCTCCCGCTCCAGGCACCAGCCACGTCATGTTCACCGCGAATTGGTCGAAGAACCCGGCGATGGCCACGGTCATGATGGCCAGTGACAGAACGCCCAGTCGAGTGGTGACCAGCCCCACGAGGAGACCCAGACCCGCAGCCGACGCTCCCCCAATCAAGACGGCAACGAGCGCCGGGTATCCATGTGAGGTGATGAGGAACGCCGCGAAGAACCCCCCGAATCCCGCGTACGCGGCCTGACCGAGTGACGTAATACCCCCCGAGCCCAGAACGACGAAGCTCAGGAAGACGACACCCATCGTGATGCCAGCCGCCACAGCCGCCATCCAGTAGGGGGTGAGCAAGAGGGGTACAACAATTGCGACGCCTACAAGGGCCACGAGACGGACGCCACGGACTTTGAGTGTGGTGTTGGACTTACGAACTGGCCGGTCCCCCGCGACGATGACCTGCGTTGTGCTTGTCTGCTCGATGGTCGGCCCCACAAGAAGGAACAGGATCAATACGATCAGGGGTATCGCGGGCTGCACCGCTGTGGCCAGCAGACCACCTGAAGGCGCAACGTCTACTAAGACGCTCTGCAAGACTCCCATGGCGAGAGCGACGCCAAAGGCCAAAGGCACGCTCCGGAGCCGAGCGACAACCGCAGCAGCGAGTGACGTGATCACGAGGCCGGTGAAGTTGGATGAGCCCAGCCCGACAATGGGTGCGAGCAAGACCCCGGCGAACGCCGCCAGGAAGCAACCAATCATCCATGCGACTGCCTCCACCGGCGCCGTCCGGGTGCCGTGAGCCTCGGCCACTGCAGGCCGATCAACCACGGCCCGCATGGCTAAACCGAACCCCGTCCCACGCAGAAGGAACGACATCAACAATGCCACTATTGCTGCCCCCACGAGGACGATCAGCTCATTGGCATCGAGGGTGACTGCTCCTAGTCGATAGACATGCGGCGGCTGGTTGGCAAGTCCGGGCGCCGAATACACGGCGGGTGGCACGAAGGCCAAGACCGCCGCCGCCGGAAGGGCGACAAGTACCCCGACGGTGGCCACGATCTTGACGACTACAGACATCTGACGTGCGTGGCGGAACAACACCCACCACAGAAGCAGCCCAATGGCTGGACCGCCCACGACGATCGTCGTTGCAGCCGATAGCAGCATCGGCCACCCATGCGTGGTGTGAAGCGTGTAATACATCACCGCGGCCGAATACGCGATGCCGCCAAACGCAAAATTCAATACCGAGGTCGCCGAGTAGGTGACGACAATTCCGGTCGACGCGATGGCGTATACGGAACCTAAGACCAGCCCGGAGACAATGTACGCGAGCACTCGTTCGCTGCGGATTCAGCCGTTTGCCAGCGGCCCCGTCAGCCGCTCACGGTCACTTTGCCGCACTGCCATGGTTTTGTCCCCACGACCACGAACTTTCCATTCTGGACCTGCGTAATCGTGTCACAAGGAGTGCCGGAGAACCGCATGGCTGGGTACGTGACCGGCGGGATGAGCCCGCCCAACGTCTCGTTCTTCATCGTGTTCAAAGCGGCGACGAGCGATTTCTGAGTGGGATTCTTTCCCGCGCGCTGTAGCCCCCAAACGAACTGCGTGGCGATGACATAGCCGAGCTCGTTGTAGTAGAGGGGTGTCCCATTCACACCATCGGCCTTCATGGCCTGCAGGAAGGCCGTGATACCGGCTCCCTTTTGGGTTATGTACGCAGCAGCGTTCGCTTGGACGTAGACGCCGTTCATATCCGACCCGAGCTGCTGCACGAGGCCCGGTCCGTATCCCGTCAGGACCATGACCTTCATCTTCTTGCCCAATTGGGCTACAGCCTGGATCAGGGGTGAGTTCACACCCATGAAGGAGAGTATGAACTGCGCTCCGGACGCCTGCGCCTTTTGCGCGACCGGCAACACTTGCGAAAGATCGGCGCCGTATGTCGGAACGGCAGTGTTCGAGTAGACGACGTTCAATCCGAAACGCTTCGCCAGGGGGAGCTCGCCCTTCCCGGCAGTACTGCTTCCGGCGGAAGAGTCCGCCAGGACGGCGATCTTGGTATAGCCCTTGCTCTTGATGAACCTCGTGATGGCGTCGTTTCCTACCGACTGGCCGGCTTTGTTCTCCGTACTACCGCCGAATCCGAACATGCTGGGACCGTTCCACCCCGGGCTCACCGCCCATCCCACCATCGGAATGTTCTGTTGCCTCAGGTACGGAAGGGCGTAGGACGCGAACTGTGAGCCGACGAGAAGCGCGAGGTTCCCGCCTTGCACGCCTTCCTTGGCGACGGCCACTGCTTGGGTTGGTGAAGACTGAGTGTCGTAGACGGAGTAGGAGATTTGGTGACCGTTGACGCCGCCCGCCGCGTTGACCTGCTTGAGCTTCGCTTCCATGCCGGTTGTCACACCGCTGAACACGGCGCTGTAGACGCCGGTGTTGTCCGCCAGCAACCCCACCTTGATTGTGGATGCGGCCCCGGCAGGTCCGGCCGTCACAATCGGGGCCACCGCTGCAGCGAGCGACAGCGCGAACCCCGTGACGATCAGTCGGCGAAGTCGCAGTGATGTGAACATGATCTCCCCCTTGGCGTCCGGCGTGTCGGGCGATTTTGGAAACAGCCCGCCGAAGGACCACTCGTTCTAGTGTGGTTGTTATTGTCTGTCAACACAATCTATACATATTTGACATGATTTGACGGGACCTCGACGCGCGGCGGAACAGACCTGGCCAACGAAGCCCAGGTGACGAACGGGTTCGTCGCGTTGGGCTACAAGTCGGCGAAGAACGCTCTGGCTCAGTGGCCGGACGCAATGAAGATCCAGGCCATCCGACGGGCGCCCCACACACCTCACGTTTCCGCGGTGAGATCGAACCAGTTCAGGCGTTGTTTCAGAGAAATCAACGGATGAAAGTGCGATCCCCGGCTTGATATCGACGTGCGACCGGTCGAACCATCATCTCATCGCGTCCTCTGAACTGGGTCTGACGAGGTTGCCGGATACGGCATTCACAAATGCAAAGAGGCGGACTCCCGCGGGCAACGATCCACCGGAGACTGTTCTTCGACGAGCCAAGTCAGCGCCGAACCGTCGTTGACACCAGCGACCCCCGCGCTCGGGCACGGGGATCGCTCATGTCAACCAGCCTTATCGGGACTGCTCCGCCAAGATGAAGACGCGGCGAACGGCACTCCATGTTCCCGGGGTCGTCTGTATCTCCATCTCCATCCGGGGATGACCCGCCCGAGCCGGCCCCATTACGAGAGGGCTGTCCGCCCGAAGGCCCTCGTCATTCGGCTCAGATGGCCTGGCGATTCCTCGCGAATCCCCATGTCAGCTGGCTGCGTACAGGGCGCTGAACTGGGTTCCCACGGCAGGGTTGGCGGCCATCCGGGCGTTCCAGCCCTCGACGGCCATCGCCCAATTCTCTTCTGAGACGCCCTTGTCACCCGCGAGGCGGATGCTCCTGCTCAAGTCATAATCGACCGTGGCCAGACTCTTGGATATTTGGGCGTAGAGCTCGAGACTCACCGCCGCGATGGGCTCGAAATCGGGCCCCTCGGTCCTCACAAGCGAAGGTACGGGTACCGGGCGAGCTCCGTACGCAAGGCCGAGGGTTTGCGCTTTGGAAGCCATCTTCTGGGCCTCTTCAATACTCGTGGGAGCGTCGAGCGCAATCCTGTTCATGTCCTTTACCTGCTTGAAAACTCCCACGGCTACTCCCTCCTGAAATTTGCGCTGCGTTGACCCTGAGACTCACTATCTGCCTGGTTAACCAGAAAGGAATGAGTAACGACTACTCATTCGTGGCGCGGCTTCTGCGCATCCGGGGAGGCGCTGACAAAATGACCCTGTGAACGAGTCCTCCACTTTCGACCCGTGGCCCGTGGTCGGTCGGGAGGGGGAGCTGGAGACGCTCGAAACGGCGCTCGGAGACCCCGACTGCGGGGGAGTGGCTCTCATCGGAGGAGCTGGGTTCGGCAAGACCTGTTTGGCTGCCCAAGCCGCGCGACTGGCCGTCGATCACGGGATGACGTACGCCTGGTTGCGGGCCACAAAGAGCGCAGCGGCCATTCCGTTCGCCGCCCTCGCTCCACTCTTCATGGAGCTGGATCTCACTCCGAGGCTCGACGCAGGCCTCTTGAGATCCTTGACGGAGGCCATCGACCGCCACCGGGGGGAACGGCGGATGGCCCTGATCATCGATGACGCTCAGGAACTCGACGACGCCTCGGTGGCGCTCCTGGACCAACTCGTGGAGCACAAGGGTGTTGTCGTCGTCTTCACCGTACGCATGGGTATGGGTGATGCGGAATCCGTCGTCGGAAGGTGGAGAGACCAACACATCCTCCGGATTGAAGTAGGTCCCCTCCCTGATTCGGAAATCCGAACCTTGGCCGTCATGGCTGTCGGCGGACCCATTGATGGCGCCACGCTCCAATCTCTGGTGGAGTCCAGTAGTGGAAATGTCCTCTTTCTGAGAGAGCTCATCCAAGGCGCGCTCGAGTCCGGCGCACTGACCTCCGAGCTCGGCCTCTGGCGTCTGCGCGGGTCGCTCGCCCACTCGCCCCGACTTCGCGACCTGATTGAACAGCGACTGAGCGGACTGAGCGAACCAGAACTCGAGGCGCTCGAGCTCGTTTCCTTGAGCGATCCAGTCCGCCTGGACCTGCTCGAACACCTGGTCGATCTCCGATCCATCGAACGACTGGAAACATTGGGGTTGCTCGACGTCTTGGACAAAGAATCTGGTCCCGAATTGCGGCTCAACCACCCACTCTACGGAGAGGTCGTCAGGGCGCACCTTCCTTCGATTCGAAAGATCCGCTTGAGCCGAGCGCTGGCCGACGCTGCGGAAGTAAGGGGCAAAGTAAACGATCGAGACACACTTCGCGTTGCGGTCTGGCGTCTCGACGGCGGAGGAGGCGGTCGCACGGATGCGACGCTTGAGGCCGCGAGCATTGCCCTACGGACAGAGAACTACGCGCTCGCGGCTCGACTCAGTCGTTCGGTGTGGGAGGAGGATCATTCCGTTGCTGCCGCAATAGTACTTGGCGATTCACTCGACTTCCTGGGGCGAAGCCGCGAGGCAGAGCGGGTCTTGAGTGCCGCCGCGCCACTCGCGGAGTCCGATCGGCAACGCACAAGCGTGGCTGTTCGACGGGCCTCTGCGTTGTTTCGCACGCTTGGTGACGCAGAGGGGGCGGACCGAGTCGTCGAGGAGGCCGCTTCTCTCATCAGTGACGAGAGCTGCACACGAGAGATCCATGCGTTACGAGGAAACTTCTTGCTGCTATCGGGCAATGTTGCGGGCTCGATCGCCCTCGACGAGTCCATACTTCAGGTCGGAGGGGATCCAGCCTTTGCTCAGGCTTCGCTCGATCTTGGAGCCGGATTGGCACTGGCCGGGCGAACTGACGAAGCGATTTCCCACACCACCGTCGCGCTATCCGCTCGGACGGACCTGGACGATGAGGAGCAACTCTCGGCCATCGGGGTCTACTGGGTTGCCCAGGCGCTCGCCCATTATCACGCTGGCCACCTGACAGAGGCAGAGTTCATCGGCGACGCCGGCTATCAGATCTCCGTCGAGAAGAGCAACGTTGACGGTCAGGCCTGGTTTGCTTCAATGCTCGGCCTCGTCTATCTGGCCCAGGGGCGGCTCGTCGCAGCTACCAACTTGTTTCGCGAATCCGCGTCACTCTTTGGCAGTCTCAATCATCCGGGCCGGCGCTGGGGCCTCAGCGGCATCGCCCTGGCAAGCTCATACCTCGGGGACTCCTCCACGGCCGAGAAGGCGCTTGCCGATCTGGACCGTGGAGCGCCCACAGCGGTCCGCATGCAGGACGTCAACATGTTGCGCGCCCGAGCATGGAGTGCATTGGTACGGGGTGAAATAAGCGCAGCTCGGGATATCTTGTGGGAGGCAGTCGCACTCGCCGAGAGTTGGGGTCAATTCGCGACAGAAGCCGAAGCGTTACACGACCTTGTGAGGACGGGAGCGATCAGTCCCGCCGCCGAGCGTCTCGAGGATCTGCAAGATGTCGTCGACGGAGCCTTCATGGAGGCGCGGCTGTCGTTCACTGGTGCCGCCCTCCGGAGTGATCCCGAGACCGCCGCGACGGCGGCGAACCAATTCGAGACCATTGGGGCAAACCTCTTCGCCGCGGAGGCCTTTTCTCTTGAAAGTCGTCTGGCGTCGTCCGCCGGGCTGCGTCGTCGCGCCTCTACAGCTGATGCACGGGCAAGGCGGGCGCTCCAAAAATGTGAAGGGGCGAGTGCCCTGTGGATTCCCCGATCAAGTGAAAGTTCCCAATTGTCCGACCGAGAGCGTGAGGTAGCGCTCTTGGCCTCGCAGAATCTGACCAGCCGAGAGATCGCGAACCGTCTCTTTGTGTCCGTACGAACAGTCGACAATCATCTGCAACAGGTCTACGTGAAGCTCGGCGTCAAACGCCGCACCGACTTGGCCGCTCACCTCTGAGCAAAAAAAAGGGCTCTGGTGAGGTCGTCAGGTCCGGGAGATGAGCATGAACGTTGCCGTCACGCGTGCTAGCTCCCGATTCTGACCGTCAACGATCGAGCATTCAGATGTCAGGATTCGCCGTCCGCCGTGTACGAGCACGGCCTCGGCGGTGAGTGGTCCCGACAGGGGCTGACGATAGTAGCGAACGTGCATGTCCGTGGTGACCGGGACTTCCAGATCGTCGTCGTATGTGCCCCACGTCGACAGTGCGCACGTCACGTCGGCCAGCGTCGCCAAAATGCCACCGTGGATAGTCCCGTCAAACGCGCCGCGCACTTCATCGCTCAGCTCCATCGTCGTCACACTGCGTGGACCACGGGCGAGGACCTTTAGTCCCATTCGAGCGTGGAGTGGAATCGGCAGTACAGCCTTCGGAACTCCAGGTTGAGTTTCGACGTCATCGGTCAAAGAACGAGCCTCCAAGCCAGATCGATTACGGGGAATTGCGCCGTCGTCCTGAATCGTCCGATTTCGCCGTCGCCCCCTGGAACCAAAAGTATGGCCACCTGCTGACGGGACGTAGCAAGTTCTCGCACGGTGTCACGGGTCGGCCGCTCTGGAGGCTCGCCGTGGCCCCGCAACCTGGCCTACAGTTCGGATCCGTGAGGGTGCTCGACACCGCGCTTGAGGAGGTACGCCAGCGAGGATTCTCCCTTATGGAGGGATTCCTGGCTCCGGACGAATTGAAGGCAGCGCAGGATGCCCTGTGGCTGCACTTCCCAACGCCCGAAGACTATTTCAACGACCCCGGACGATACGCCCAGTACGCCGGCAGTCAGTTTGCCGGTGTCGAAGAGTTCCCCTACTTGTCATGGGACCTCAACCGTCTGGCTGTCCATCCCGATCTGGTCGATGCGGCGGAGCGCTATCTCGGCAGCCCAGAACTTCACCTCTACAAGGTTGAGTTGTGGGCGAAATACTCCGGTGCCATCAACTACGACCAGCCCCTCCATCGCGACTATGGGAGTCACAGCCTCGTTGTCCCACGCCTCGACCACCGTTACCAGCAGATGACCACCTTCATCTACCTCTCCGACGTGACGCTGGACGACGGCCCGACCCGCATCGTCCCCTACGAGGACGGTGCGCACGTGCCCTTCACCCCTCTCTATATCGAGAGAGGCGCAATGGCAGATGTTGAGGTACCCATGGTCGGACCAGCTGGCAGCCTGCTGATGTACCGCTCCGACATTTTGCACAGGGGCTCGAACTTCAAGGCAGAAGAGCGTGCCCGCTTCTCTGTTCTCGTGGACTTCCAAGCGCGGGGGACGACGTGGGGCGGCAAGATGGCGTGGCCAAAGCAGTCGCCCGAGCGCTGGGCCACGTTCATTCCTCGGTGCACGGTTCGGCAGCGGGATCTCTTCGGCTTTCCTCGGCCCGGCCATGACTATTGGAACGAGCAGACGGTGGCCGACGTAGCGCTCCGTTACCCCGGTATTGACATGGCGCCATACCGCCCAGCCGAGCATTCTCCAAGCGACTCCTAACCGCGAGAGCACGGCCACTGCGGCTGTGCTGCGACGCAGCGACCTCGGCGGCCAAATCGCCGCTTGTACGATTCACAAGATGAAGCGACCCTTCCAGTTTGCGGTTCGCGCGAGCCGTCCCGGTCCAGATATCTCATGGCGTGACATGGCCTGTCGTGCCGAGGATCTCGGCTACCGCACATTCCTCATGTCCGACCACGTTGCTGGTCCGGGCGCAGCGATGGAAAGGACGGGTCATCCACCCGGTGGGCTAGCAGTCGCCCCTGCCCTCATGGCGTTGGCTGAAGCGACAACGCAATTGCGTGTCGGAAGTCGAGTGAGTTGCATCGATTACCACCACCCGGTCGTGCTGGCCAAAGAGATGGCGACCATCGACCTCTTGTCGGAGGGGCGTCTCGAGGTGGGCTTGGGGGCCGGCTGGCTAGCAGGCGAGTACGAGGCACTCGGCATTCCGTTCGAGGCCGCGAGCGAGCGGATCGAACGCTTGGACGAGGTCGTCACCCTCATGAAGGAACTCTTCGGCGGCGGTCAAGTGACGTTTCACGGCAAGCACTTCAACGTTGAGGGCTTCGAGGGCGCTCCACGGCCGGTGCAGCTACCGCATCCCCCGATCGCCATAGGAGGTGGCGCCCGTCGCGTCCTGCAGCTCGCCGGCCGGGTCGCCGACATAGTGAGCTTCAACTACGACAACCGATCCGGCCTGCTGGGAACTCAGGGCGTGCAAAGCGGCGATGCAAACCACACAACGCAAAAACTCCAATGGATACGCGAAGGAGCGGGGGACCGCTTCGACGAGGTCGAGATCGAGATCGGCATATATTTTGCCGACGTGACGCGAGAACCTCTCGCGCTCGCAGAGCGGCTCGGCGCCACATTCGGCCTGACCACCTCGGAGATCATGAGTCACCCGCACGCGCTCTTCGGGTCCGTCGATTATCTCTGCGACGAACTCGAGCGACGTCGTGAGGTCTACAACATCTCGTATGTATCGATTCCCGAGGATCAAGCTGTCGCGTTCGCACCCGTCGTGCACCGCCTTGCCGGCAAGTAGGACCTCGATCGTTCGAGAGGCCCGCCCGGACGCTCAGTGCTCGTGCATGATCACACCGCGAATATTGCGGCCTTGGACAAGGTCCTCGACGGCGACGTTGATATCGTCGATTCCGTAGCGCGCCGTGATCAGCTCATCGAGCTTGAGGTGTCCAGCGCGGTAGAGGGCGACCTCTCGCAGGATGTCCTCCGCCGGGCTTCCCATGCCATAGAGGCATCCTTGTATTCGCTTTTGATAACCCGCCAACATGAGAACGCTGATGGGGATGCCTGGCGGTTCTTTGATACTCGCCATGCCAGTTACCACCACCGTACCGCCCTTGCTGACCGCATAGAAGGCTTGGGCTACATGATCGCCGGTCACCACATCGATGGTGACAATTGCGCTGTCGGCACCCTGGCCGTCGGTGATCGACCGGGCAAACTCCGCCGCTTCGTCGATGTGCGCGAACGTATGTGTTGCGCCGAGCTTGGCAGCCATCTCCAGTTTGAATGGCACCGGGTCGACCGCGATCACCGAGGCGGCTCCCATCAGAGCCGCCCCCTGGACGGCGTTGATCCCGACCCCTCCGACCCCCATCACGATCACCGTGTCGCCAGGGCGAACGTTGGCCGCGTTGATCGCCGACCCGAATCCGGTGCCGACGCCACAACCGAGAAGGCATACCGTCTCGAGAGGAACGTCGTCGGGAACCTTGACGACTGAATTCTTGGGCACCGTGCTCCAGGCCGAGAATGTCGAGACGAGCATGAACTGGCTGATGCCCTGCCCCTCGTGATGCATGCGGTAGGTGCCGTCAAGCTGCGGACCGACCTGGAGCTGCGCACCCGCCCGGCACAGATTCTGCCGGCCTGAGGCGCAGAAGCGGCAATGGCCGCAGCTGGGGATAAAGGACGTCACCACATGGTCGCCGGGCCGCAGGCCGGTCACGCCAGCGCCAACCTCCTCGACGATCCCGGCGCCCTCGTGCCCTCCGCACATCGGCATGGCGGTGACCTGATCGCCCACGTTGTAATGGACATCGCTATGACATAGGCCCGACGCGACCATGCGC
Organism: Acidimicrobiaceae bacterium; assembly: GCA_003160635.1. GTDB lineage: Bacteria > Actinomycetota > Acidimicrobiia > Acidimicrobiales > RAAP-2 > Bog-473. Next base: position 14,015 of record PMLV01000128.1, read on the forward strand.
ACCAGAACCTCCTGGTCCTTGGGAGGATCGACGTCGACCTCGCACACCTCCCAGCGGCTCGGTGACTCGAACAGCAGTGCCGCGCGTGATTTCACCTGTCCCCCTTTGCACATGCCGGACGGGCGTATTCTAGAACCCCCTGGTCCGGGCTGCTCGCCCGACGACGGGACNNTTCGTGGCGACAGACGACCGCACTCTGGTTGATTTCGATCAACACTCGCTGACATATAAAGCCGGCTTTCCTCAGATCAGCCACGAGCTGCGCTCCCAGTGCCCGGTCGCGTGGACCGAGGCCTACGGCGGCTACTGGGTGATCACTGGCCGGGACGTGATCGGCGAAATGGCCAAGCACCCTGATCTGCTTTCGAATGACCACGATCCGACCGGCGCCCGAAGGGGCTACGAGGGCATCGCCATCCCATCCCCCAAGGGGGGAACGAATCGGGGTGGCTTCATCGAAATGGATCCACCGGAGCAGCTCGAGTACCGCCACGTCCTTAACCCCTACCTGTCGCCCGTCGCCATCGAGCAGTGGCGGCCTATGGTCGCCGAGCTCAGCCATGCCTGTATCGACGGAGTCGTCAGGTCAGGGCGATTGGACTTCGTTGATGACCTCGCAAACATCGTGCCGGCCGTTCTCACCATGGGCATGCTCGGTTTCCCCCTCGCCGATTGGACCATCTACTGTGAGCCGGCTCACGCGATGGTTTACACACCGCCTCACAGCCCTGACTTTCCCCGTGTACTCGACCAGGCCATACAGATGTCGGGCAAGCTGGCCGAGGAGATGGGTAGGGCGCGCACCAACCCCCGCCCCGGCATGCTCAAGGCGTTGATCGACGCCCAGGACAAAGGTGCATCCTTCGTCGATGAGGACATTCTGGGCACGCTGACCTTGCTCATCGGCGGAGGGTTCGACACGACGACATCGCTGACCGCACACGCCCTGACGTGGCTCGACAGCCGTCCCGAGCAACGCCAAGCCCTCCTCGATGATCCGAACCTGCTCGACACGGCAACCGAGGAATTTGTGCGCTTCGCCACACCGGCCCAGGGTGGCGGCCGGACTATCACGCAAGACTGCCAGATCGGGGGCCACTCGTTCCGCTCCGGCGATCGGGTATGGATGGCATACGGATTGGCCAACCATGATCCTCAGGCCTTCGAGGAGCCCGATGAGATCGTCCTCGACCGATTCCCGAACCGTCACGCCGGGTTCGGTCTTGGCGTACACCGCTGCATCGGCTCCAATCTGGCCCGGATGACATTCAAGACCATGTTGTCGGTCGTGCTTGAACGATTGAAGGACTATCGCCTCGAGGAAGGCGGCGCCGTTCGCTACGAAGACATCGGCACCATCAACGGTTACAAACACCTGCCGGCCACCTTCTCCCCGGGGACCCCCAAAGGGCAACCGCTCGCGCAGGTCATGGCGGAGTGGGAGTCAAGACTGTACGCCGGCTCGACCACGGCCTGAAAAGGAGTATGGAGATGCAGGTCCATATCGACCCAGACGTGTGTCAAGGCCATACCCTTTGCGCCTTGGCGGCACCCCAGATTTTCCTCCTACGAGAGGACGACGGCCACGCCTACGTCACATCCCCCGATGTTCCGCGAGGCCAGGAGGACGTCGTACGCAGGGCCGTGGCGACGTGTCCGGAGGGCGCTATCAGCATTACCGAGTAGGCGTACCGCACAGCGGTGGCCGCCCGGAGGCGCTCCCGGACACCGTCCCGAGGGCCGAGCTCAGTGGAAGAACCTACATCTGGCGAGTTGCTAAGCGACTTGCGTTTGCGTAACCAATCTCGTGACGTTCTTCTTCGGTCAGCGGAAGCGCCTCGAAGGCCGCGGCGCAGGCGACCTGATCCACGAGCGGATAGTTCGTACCAAAGAGGACCCTGTCGGTGCCGATGCGCCTGATGGTCGCGACGATCTCATCTGGTGCCATGACGCCGAGCTGCATGGATGTGTCAGCTACGACATTCGGGTACCGCGCCGTGAGCGAGGCAACATCATCCTCTGCGCCGATTCCGAGGTGGGCGAGCTGCACCGTGACGGTGGGATACGCACTCAAGACCGCGTCAAAGTAGGCAGGGTGTCCCCAAGCCTCCTGGTCACCGGCGCTCCGCGAGGCACCACTCTGGCTCAGGACGAACACTCCATGTTCTCGAGCACATCTCCAGACCACCTCCATCGCCTCATCATCCGGCCGACGATGAATGAACATTGGTGCCACTTTGATCCCGCATGCGCCCTTTCCGATTTGCTCCGCTATCTCGCTGGTCACACCTACGTCGCCCATGAGGACGGGATCGACACCGACCAGGCAAGAAAGATGATCCGGGTGAAGGGCAACTGAGTCCGTGGCCCACCGGTTGAGGCGCTGCCACTGCTGTATGACGTGATCGACGGCCCCGTCACGGTCGACACCTCGAGCGACCTGTTCGGCCACCAGTTCTTGAGCCGGTAGCCACGGGACGATCATCGCCCGCGTGACGTTCCCTCGGGCCATTGTCGCGAGCAACTCCGCCACTGTGCCCTGTCTGTCTGAGTGGAAGCCGTAGCGGCCAACGAACTCCTTCCCCTCTTCAGCCGTTGGCTGAGTGTGCGTGTGCGAGTCGATCAGACCAGAAGACGTCATTCAGACATATTGTCGCAGCACCTCGATGAAATCGATCGAACCGGGGGACATGCCCTCTGACCTGGTGGGTCGCAGGCCCGATCCCGGCGCACTCGGAATTACGGGTCCATCGCACGCCGTTGCAACGCTGCTGTATTCGGATGTTTGCTGCCGGCGTGAGATGGATGTTCACTATGGTCGGCAAAGGTGGCAAACGATGGTGCTTGAAGATATCAATGTGCTCGACCTGACGATCGCCCGAGCGGGCCCCACCGCGGTCAGGCAGCTCGGGGACTGGGGCGCATCGGTAATTCGAATTTCGATGCCGGGTCCGGACGACGATTTCGCGAGTAACACGACCAATTCGGACTACCTGAACCTCCACCGCAACAAGCGCGCCTTGATCCTTGATCTCAAGCAACAAGAAGGCCGCGACATCCTCTACGCGCTCGTGGAGCGAGCCGATGTGCTGATCGAGAACTTCCGACCGCCAGTGAAGAAGAGATTGGGCATTGACTACGAGACGATCGCGCGCCGCAATCCGCAGCTGGTATATGGCAGCATTTCTGGATTCGGACAGGATGGCCCATACGCCGAGAAGGGTGCGGTCGACCAGATCGTGCAAGGAATGAGTGGCCTCATGAGTATCACGGGCCTCCCCGGACAGGGGCCGCTTCGCGTCGGGATCGCGATCGCAGATCTGGCCGCCGGACATCAGCTGGCCATCGGAATCCTCGTCGCCTTGCACGAACGCCAAACAAGCGGCAAGGGCCAATGGGTTCACGTTTCGCTGCTGGAATCGATGATCTCGTTCCTCGACTTCCAGGCCACACGTTGGACGATCGACGGAGAGGTTCCGTGGCAGGTCGGGAACGGTCACCCCACGTACTTCCCGATGGGTGCCTTCAAGACTTCAGACGGCTACATCAATATTTCGGCCCCTGGCGGCCGGACATGGAAGCACTTGTGCCAAGTGCTCGAAGACCTCAGCCTTCTTGATGACCCCGACTACCTGACGACAGAGCTGCGGTCCCGCAATCGCGCCTCTCTCCTCGAGCGGATTGAGGCAATCACCGTGACACGTCCGACCAGGGAATGGTGGCACCGGTTGGACGCCGCCGATATTCCGTGCGGGCCTGTCTATGCGATCGACGAGGTGTTCGCCGATCCTCAAGTGCAGCACCTGGGCATGGCTGTCACCGTCGACCACAGCGTGCGAGGGCCCGTCGCCATCTTGCGGCAGTCGGTCAACATGACACGAACGCCACCTCAGGTCCCCACGGCGGCGCCGATGCCTGGACAAGATCGCGACGCCATCCTGACGGAGTTGGGTTTTAGCCCTACGGATATCGATGGGTTGGTCGAACGCGGCGTGGTGTGATCGCAACCCGAAGTTGCCCGCATCGAATGCCACTCGAAGTGTTGAGGCCAGAGGGAGCGGAACTGATTCCAGGGCCGACGACCGGTCAGGTATCGTCGTTGGCATGACGCCCCAGGAGATGGCCGACCTCGTGCACCTGCGCCGGGCGCGCGACCTTATGGACCGCGCCTACGCGCAGCCCCTTGATGTCCCGGCCATGGCGCGTACCGCGCTCATGTCGCCCGCCCACTTCTCGCGCAAGTTCCGTGCGGCGTATGGCGAGACTCCTTACTCCTATCTCATGACGCGACGCATCGAGCGCGCCAAGGCACTTCTGCGGCAGGGGAGATCGGTTTCCGACACCTGCGTCACCGTCGGCTGCGCATCGCTCGGCTCGTTCAGCTCGCGCTTCACCGAAATCGTCGGTATGACGCCGTCGCAGTACCGGGGGCGCGACCACCGCGATCTCGAGGTCGTTCCATCGTGCGTGAGCATGTTCGCGACGCGACCGCGGCGTATCACGGTCACGGTCTGAGACCTCCCGGCCTGCGCCGACGGGCTGCGAAGCGGGACGGTTTGGCGCACTGGACGCCGGACCGCCCGGCATCGAGCAGGATCGGAGAAGCACACGACGGGTCGGTGCTTCTATGGTTGACGCATGGCCGTGACCGTCTCCGCAATGTTCATCCCCGTCCATGACCCCGACGCTGCGCTGGGCTTCTACCGGGACGCCCTCGGGCTCAAGGTGCGCGCCGACGTCGCGTCCGAGGGTTTCCGCTGGGTCACCGTTGGCGCTCCAGGGCAGAACGTCGACATCGTTCTGTCCCAGCCGCACGGCGGTCGCTCCCAAGCCGAGGGCGACGCCCTCCTGGCACTCGTGACGCAGGGGTCGCTGCAGGCTGCGATCTTCCGCTCCGACGACCTCGACACCACCTTCGAGAAGGTTCGAGCGTCGGGTGCCGAGGTCCTCCAGGAGCCCACCTCCCAGCCCTGGGGAGTGCGCGACTGCGCATTCCGCGACCCCTCGGGCAACCTCGTCCGCATTGCGCAGGCCTGACCGTCGTGGATGCTGCGGGGTTCCCGGCCGAGCAACCATCAAAGGACACCTGATCTATGAAAACGATGACGTGCAAACAATTGGGAGGGCCATGCGATTTCCCGCTCCATGGAGAAACCGCTGATGAGGTCATAAAGGCACAAGATAAGCATCTGAATGGGGTCGTCTCAAAGGGTGATGAAGTGCACAAAGGTGCCTTGAAGGAGATGAAGGGCAGGTGGAGACATCCCCTGTCAGGAATGGCTTGGTACAAGCAAACCAAGCGAGAATTTGCAGCACTTTCCGACGACTGACAGAGCCCCTATGTCGAGGTCGCTCCACGGTACGGACGCTCCGGCCCCAGGCGTCCAGCGGCATGACGCGCAGCGACGAAGCCGAAGGCCATGGTGTTGGCAATGCTCGCACCTGCACCGGGGTACGTGCGCCCCATGACCGTAGCGGTGATGTTGCCCGTCGCATAGAGGCCCGGAATCGGTTTGTCGAACTCGTCGATGACCCGGGCAAACTCGTCGGTCAGCAATCCCCCACACGTACCCACGTCGGAGGGGTAGATCTCCGTGGCATAGAAGGGTGCATGGTCAATGGGGCCCAGAGCGGCGTTCGGCTTGTAGCCGGGGTCGCCCAGACAGTCGTTGTACGCCGACTGGCCACGTCCGAAATCCGGATCGATGCCTTTCGCTGCGTCGGCATTGAACCGCCTGACCGTCGTGGCCAAGCCCCCTGGGTCCACATCTATCTGGCGAGCGAGATCCTCGATCGAGGAGGCCTTCCGAATCAGGCCCTTGTCAATCCACTCCGACGGCATCTGCCCCGGCAGCGACGACGCGGTGAGGGAATAGCGGCGCCGGTAGCCGTCGTCGAAGATCAGCCAGCAGGGCACCGCCTCATTGGCGTACATGGCCTTGCCCACTTCGACATAGGAGTTGGACTCATTACAGAACCGCTTGCCATCCGCATCGACGAATATCGTGCCCGGACGCTGGCGGGCGGCGCCCAAGGACGAGGCCCCCAGCGCCATGGTGGGCGAGGGAAGCCACCAGGCCTCGTCAAGGAGGTCAGTCTTGGCCCCAAGTCGCATCGCTGTCTCCAAGACCTCTCCAGTGTCACCGGAGTTGGCAATCGTCCACTGAGCCTCGTTCGGCTGGTCCGCGCTGTACTTGCGCCGCATGGCGGCGTTGTGGGCAAAACCGCCGGCCGCGAGGAGCACGCCTTTTCGGGCTTCGATCAGCACTGGCGAGCCATCCCTGACGACACGGACGCCGATCACCCGGCCGTCCTCGACGATCAGATCCTCCGCGGCTGCATCAGTCCATACCGCTGCATTCTGAGCCAGCAGGACCTTCATTATCTGTCCGATCAGGGAGGCACCGTTCGTGAGCAGTTCCTGGTGACGGAGCCGGGCCAGGGTGGAGCGGAGGAAGACGCGCGCCGCAATGGCCAGGGAGCGGGGCGAGCGATTGAAGTACTGCACATTGCGCAATTCGTTTGTCAAGAAGACGAGCCCGAAATTCTTGGAGAAGCCCGGCTGCAACTTGTCGTGCCACCCACCCAGCTCGGCGTTGTCGAAAGGCACTCCTTCGACACTGCGTCCAGCCGCATTACCGCCCTTGTGGTTGGGGTAATAGTCGCTGTAACCGGCGCTCCGGACCAAGCGGACGCCCTTGCGCTGCATGAAGGTAATCATCTCGTAGCCCGCCCGGAGGAACATGTCCCGCCTTGCGGGTGACGAACACGGCCCGACATCGCCCACGACATCTGCAAGGTACGCCAAGCCATCGTCGTGCGAATCCACAATCCCCTCGGCCCGCATCAAGGGATTGTTCGGCATCCAGATCATCCCGCCGGACAAGCCGGTCGACCCGCCGACAACGGCCTGCTTTTCGAGAACGAGCGGCTCGAGGCCGGCGTCGATCGCCGCCATTGCGGCGATGAGACCGCCACCACCGCTCCCAACGATGGCGAGATCAACTGACTTGTCCCAAGTGGTCATTGTGCTTCCCCCCTAGATTGACTAATTGTACGTGCACTCCGCCACGGTGAGCCGCCCGGGTCTCGATCCCGGCACATTCGGGCTAGAGAAGCCCGTTGTCGTCCATTTCAGGTTTGACCGTCGCCGTCAACAAAATGCTTTGACCTGCTGATATGTTCCCAACATTCGCCATGCTTTGCAAGGTTTGTGCGTCGTCGTGCCGCACCTAGGCTCTGTCCTGCTCCGCGGCGCCCAGCCGTGGAGGTCGAGGGTCCATCTTCGTGATGGAATAGGTGTACCGGGTGGTGGCCGGAACGACCTGATGTGGGATGACTGCCTGCTTCGCTGGTGGATGGAGAGGGGATGCCTACCGTAGAAGAGTTGTGCCGGGATCTGACGGAGGAACACGATGCACTTCACTCGCTTCTTGTCGATCTCCGCGAGGAAGACTGGGTAAAGCCAACCCCCGCCGCCGGGTGGGACGTACGTGACAGCCTGAGCCACCTCTGCTACTTCGACGAGACGGCCGCACTTGCGGCGTCCGATCCGGAAATGTTCGAGATCCACAAGCGACAGTTGCATGAGGAATTCCGTGCCCGAAACACGCCCGATATCGCGCTGGGCCGTTCCATCGCCCATCCGCGTGAGCTTCTCGATCGCTGGCAGTGCGGCCGGAGGGCCTATATCGAGGCCATCTTGAAAGTGGCGCCCAAGTCCCGTGTGCCGTGGTACCGGCTCCCGATGAGTGCGGCCAGCCTGACGACGGCCAGAATCATGGAAGCGTGGGCTCACGGTACCGACATAAGAGATGCGCTCGGTGCACCGACGGTTCCCACCTCACGTCTTCGTCACGTCTGTCACATCGGGTACTTGGCTAGGGCATATACCTTCGTGGCCCACGAAATCGACGATCCTGGCGATGCCGTACGACTGTCGGTGAGGGCACCGGACGGCGTCGATTGGTTATGGGGACCAGAGAACGCAAGCAATCGGATTGCTGGTGATGCGATCGAGGTGGCGATGATCTTCACGCAGCGTCGGCATTACAGCCGAACCAGCGTGCAGGCGACCGGCTCGGTCGCAACACAATGGCTTGGCATCGCTCAAGCTTTCGCCGGGCCGGGTACGACGGCCTCACTCGACCGCTAAGTCCCGGATCGTCGGAATGGGCGGCTTGGTGGTTGCCGTCGGTTGCCCGGCGAGATTAGATCGCTCCGATTTCTGACAAATCTGATATCTCATCCCATGTGTAACCAAACTCCAGAAGCACCTCTTCAGTGTGCTGGCCGAGCTCCGGCGCCTCGGCGGCAGGCGAACCGGGGGTCTCGCTGAAGAGGACGGGGGTGCCGACCATCGCCTGACCTGAGGGTGACCGCACCAAATATTCGTTTTCCCACACCCCGGGATCGTCGGCGATTTGTCGGTAGTCACGAACCGCCGCGTGGCGGATACCGCCTTCTTGCAGGATCTCGCACCATTCCGCAGTGAGGCGAGTCCGGAATACAGGCGATAGTTCAGAGTAGATACTCCGCTTGTCGGCGTTCGAGTACAGGCCCTGACCGTGCCGTTCCAGCAGATCGGGACGCCCCAGCAAGCCGAAGAAGACCGCTCGCTGCGGGCCGCGCGCACCGGAAATGGCGATCCAGCCGTCAGCGGTCGGGAAGAGGCTATAGAGCCCGGGGACGAGTGCACTGCCGTGGTTCGCTCTCCCGGGAACGGTGCCGGAGAGAAGGTACGCCGTGACCTCGCTGGCCTGAGCCCAGATCTGACCTCCGATCAACGACGCGTCCACCCTCTGGCCTCGTCCGGTCCGATGCCGGGCAAGAAGGGCGGCGAGAACCCCTGCCGCCAGATTGAGTGACGCAATGTGATCGGCGACGGTTGCACCCACCGGGGTGGGTTCGCCGCCGTCAACGCCAGTTGTAGAAATTAATCCACCCGCGGCCTGACCACTCAGATCCGTCCCTTCCCGTAGGGCGTCGGGCCCCCGAGGTCCGAATGTCGACCCCATCCCGTAGATCAATCCCGGATTCCTCCCGGCCAGAACGTCATAACCCAAGCCCCAGGAATCCATCGTTCCAGGCCTGAAGTTTGCGATCACAACATCTGCCTGTTCGGTCAGTCGGAGGAACACTTCTGATCCGGCCGCTCGGCGCAGGTCCACCGTAACGCTCCGCTTCCCTCGATTGCAGGCGATGAAGTACCCCGAGCGTTCGTCGTCGGGCGCCGCAGGCAGCGAGCGGCTCTGGTCACCCACCCCGGGAAGCTCGACCTTTATGACGTCTGCGCCCCAGTCTCGGAGGATAGCCGCGGCCTGCGGGCCCTGGACATTGAGACCGGCCTCCACCACTCGGAAACCGTCCAGCGCCCCCATCGCAAGTCGACTCTACACGGAGATTTTTGGAGTGCCTGATGCTTGCACCACGGGCGTTTCGTTCGGTCCATGAGCGTGCAAAGGTCCCCCGGTCCCAAACGCCTTGGAGAGAGTGGGCCATTGCGACGGACACCAGCACCGCGGGCTTCGACGCCACCGCGGACTGGTCCGGTCTCGACCGGGACGGCTCAGAGGGGCGAGAGCCTCCGCCAGGCGTCGAGGGGCAGCGGGCTCCCCGGGGCATTGATGACCTGGATGCAGACGTGGTCGGCTCCGGCTCTTCGGTGGGCTTCGATCCGCTGCTCGATGTCTGCCACGTCATCCAGTGCGATGAGGGCATCGACGAGGCGGTCACTGCCGGATGAGATGTCGTCGTTGGTGAAACCAAGGCGCTTCCAGTTGTTCGCGTAGTTCGGCAGTCCGCCATAGCCCTTGACGACGGCGCGCCCGATCTCGCGGGCTGCCACCGGGTCGTTGTCGAGCATCACGCCCTGCTCTACAGCAAGGAGGCCTTCGCCGAGTGCGGCACGGGCGATGGCGGTGTGCTCCGGCGTGACAAGGTAAGGGTGCGCGCCCGCGGTGCGGTTCTTGGCGAGCTCCAGCATCTTGGGCCCTAGTGCCGCAAGGCAGACCTGCTGCAGCGGGACTCCCGCCAATTCCAGTCCATCGAGGTAGGTCGTCACCGTGGTGAGGGGTCGACCCCACTTTTCACCGACTACGACGCCGTGGCTGACGCCGATTCCCAGCAGCAACCGCCGGCGATGATCCTCCGGAAGCGCGTGGAACCACCGCGCCACGTCGTTTGGGTCATGTCGCCAGATATTGAGAATGCCGGTCGCGATCGTCACCGTGGTCGTCGCCTGCAACAGGCGATTCAGGTCCTCGAACAGCGGTCCTCCGACGTCGGGCACCCACAGAGCGCTGTACCCGAGCGCCTCGAGTTCAGATGCTGCGCCGACGATCTGCGCCGCATCTCCAGAGCGCAGTTCCGAGGACCACACACCACGTCCACCGAGCTTCTCGGTCACCAGCTCCTCCAGCCGTCCGAATATCAAGCGACCTTCCAGGTGCCTCAGGGGTGAAAAGCTGTTCCTCACCACGACGTTCGGCGGCTCGCGTGTACCGGCTACGTGGTGACCCTAGAACATTGGGGCCGCTTCACCAAACATGCCTTGGGCTCGACGAGGCCCACCGGGACGTCATCCTTGGGCGCCTTAGATACCGGAGATCAGTTGGCCCACTGGGCGGTCCATTCCCCGGCCGTCTGGCCACTGATGACGTTGAGTCGGTTCCAAGTGTTTATGGCCGCGAGGCTCACGATCAGGGCAGTCAGGGCCTGCTGGTCGTAGTGCTTGGCTGCCGGGCATGCATGTCCAAGCAGACGGCACAGCCGTTGACCTGGCTCGCCCGTAGGTTCACCAACTCCAGGTGGTCCCGGGGAGACCTGCCGCGCTGGCCGCCCGGTGGGCCGCCTGGCTGAGGCTCTGGAGGGCGTGGCGACCGGAAAACGTGACTGCCGTACGCATGCAACTCGTCGGCTGGGATTTGAAGGGCTCGCGAGCCGGCGCCTTTCTTGTCACATCGGTGGCTGCCACGGGGTCATCGTGGTATGCCCTCGGAGAGGATGCGTGAAATGGACGAGGACGAATGGCTGGCCGAGCGCTTCGAGGAGCAGCGGGCTCATCTTCGGGCGGTCGCTTACCGGATGCTGGGCTCACTCGCTGAGGCCGACGACGCCGTTCAGGACACGTGGGAGCGAGTCAGCCGCGCGGGGGCGAGTGAGGTGGAGAACCTGGGCGGGTGGTTGACGACGATCGTCGCCCGGGTGTGCCTCAACATGCTGCGGGCGCGCGATGTTCGGCGCGAAGACTCCTTGGAGATGCTGCTCCCCGATCCGATCATCAACCGCGAGGGTGAACTTCGACCAGAGGACGAAGCGTTGCTTGCCGACTCGGTCGGCCTGGCGCTCCAGGTCGTACTCGATGCTCTGGCTCCGGCCGAGCGCCTGGCCTTCGTGCTCCACGACATGTTCGACCTCCCTTTCGAGGAGATTGCCCCGATGGTGGGCCGATCCCCGGCCGCGGCGCGACAACTGGCGAGCCGGGCTCGACGCCGGGTCAAAGGCTCAGCGGTCCCTTCACCCGATCCTGATATCGCTCGTCAACGCGCTGTAGTCGACGCGTTCTTCGCCGCGGCCCGCGGCGGCGACTTCGACGCTTTACTTGCCCTGCTTCACCCCGACGTTGTGCTCCGAGCGGATTATGGACCCAGCCGTCCTTCTGCGTCCACGGTCGTCCGTGGGGCGGCCGCTGTTGCCAGGCAAGCACGCCTGGGTGCCAACCCTGCGGCGGAGATCCACCCTGCGTTGATCAACGGAACGGCCGGCGTTGTCATCACGATCGATGGCCGAGCGCACGTTGTGATGGCGTTCCTTGTGGCCCAGGACCAGGTCGTCGAGATCGATGTGATCGCCGACCCCGAGCGAGTCCGCAGGGTCGCATCGGCTGCCCTCAACGCCCAGTAGCACTGGGCATCGTTATCCCTCCCACGATCGCCTTCGGCGTCGCGCTACGGACAACCGCACGGAATCCGGTCAAGCTGGCCGGAACCGGACCCACGTTGCTCCAGAGGACATTGACCGCACCGAGCCCGGCTAGTGCAGCCTCTTTCGTTCTTGCGTCGTCGTGCCGCCCCATACACCCATGAGTTCGCCGTCCGCGAGGGCGAAGGCGAGGCACTCCTGTCGTACGGGACAGGTAGAGCAGATCACTCGAGCCTTCGTTGAGGCGGTGCCGACTGACGGAAAGAAAAGATCTCGGTCCTCACCCCGGCACTGCGCCCGCTCCATCCAAGCCGGCCTATTGCTCACATCGTCAGTCCTTTCGAAATCATCCGTGGCTGCAACTCCGAACAGGCGCGGAGCAACGTGATTTCCGATCCCGCTGAGCCACAGCACGGTAGCGGTCGGTCACGGGTTCCCGACGCAGGCATTTGCAGAAGACGCGTTCGGATCGGGGGTTTGCCCAGGTGCGCATGCCGGAATCACCGACCAGGGAGGATGCCCGGCGTCCGCCGCGGCAACATGCTTCGGAAGTGCGCTCCGCACCAGGGCAATGAGTTTGGCCTCGCTGAGTCCCCAGCTCCCGACGATGAGGTCGTGATAGCCGCCGCCTGTCGATGGAATCTGTACCCAGATCCCAAGTGGACTCTGGCTCGACGACGTCTTTCCCGCTCCCTGCAAGGTGCATGGTGGTCCGCTGTGGGCGTTCTCGCAGATCCTCACGAATCCACCGACGTATCCGACAGCCGCGCGATAGGAACCGAGTCTGATCCGCGTCGCATCAGATGGAGGTACAGGGTCTGTGGTTGGAGGAGACGACCTGTCCAGCCCGTACGAAGCGGTCAGCAGGGAACCGATGCAGGCCGTGGCGTTCGGTGTGGCGACCGTGTACGTCGAGTTGCTGTCCATCGGCAACGGAACGGCTGACGTTGGATACGTCTGACAGTTCGGCGTGGGCGCCGTGCTCACGAGATACCCGGAGGGAAGATGCGCTGTGTAGCTGGCGAGACGGATGCTCGACGCCCCTCCGCCGGCTTGGGCGCTCCCGGCTCCACCGCTCACCACCGCATAGCCCACGCCGGCCCCGACCAACACCGTCACCACCGCCGCGACGAGGGCGATCCGTTCCTTCGACCCCTGCTCGTACGGCATCCAGCGCCGCGGAGATGACGTGAACGAACGCCGGGTGGCATCCTCGAAGCTCGGCGCGATCGGCGCCGAATCGACGAGTTGTCCGAGCCCTTGACGGATCAGGGCTTCGAGATCAGGCACGGAGCATCCTCCTCAGGTTGGATCTGGCTCGTGCCAGATGTCGATGCACAGCCCCGGTGCCAATACCCAAGAGCTGGGCGATGGCCCGTTGGTCGAGGTCCTCCCAGTAGCTGAGGTACACCACCGCGCGTTGCCGAGGGCTCAACTGCTTAAGGGCTCGAACAACGTCGACGTCGGGCAGCTGAGAGATGGTGACCCTTGGCCTCTCCGCCCGCGATTCTACGGCTGCGCGCCTTCGCACACTTCGACCGTGCGTTCGAGCCTCATTGGCCACGCAACGAAACAAGTAGGCCCGTCGGTTCTCGACGCCCGGCCAGGCCCGGGAGCTGTAGGCCTTGATGACGGCTCCCGAGAGGACGTCGGGGGCATTGTCCGGGCCGACGAGCACAGTGGCAAAGCGGAGCAGCTCCTCCGCGTGCTTCTCGTACACCTCAGCATCCCCCCCGTGCGTCATCACCTATATGACGCACGGGATGGCCCGTTTGGGTGACGCGCCACCAAGAAATCTTTCCCCTGGACTGAGGAGGTCCACCGGGACGTCATACATAGGCGAACCTAGATCCCGGAGATCAGTTGGGCCACTGGGCGGTCCATTCGCCAGCCGTCCGGCCACTGACGGCACAGTCGTTGACCCGGCTCGCCGCCCGTAGGTTCACCAGCTCCAGGGTGGTCCTGGGGAAACCTGCCACGCTTGCCCCCCGGTGGGCCACGTGGCTGAGGCTCTGGAGGGCGTCGAGCGCGCCCGCGACCGGAAAACGTGACTGCCGTACGCATGCAACTCGTTGGCCGGGGATTTTGAAGAGCTCCCGACGGTTCCGGGACAACGGTGGGGTGGGGGCCCTCAGGACGCAGTGACGAACTCAGCGACGAGATCAGCGACCACCGCAGCGGCACGCTCGCCCAGGTGGGTGTGGTCGGATAGGAGAATCAGGCCGTTGCTGGCGGCAGCAGCGTCCCAGCTGCGATGACGGACGTGGTGCTGGAACTGCGCCTTCATCATCGGCCCCGCCTTCGCCTGGTATCGAGGCGGGACGTGATCGGGTGGCAGGAGCTCCACTAGCTGGTCGTGCAGTGGCAACCAGTTCACACCGTACTCCGCTGCAACCGTGCGCAGGGCGTCGTTATAGGCCTTGACGCGCTTGTTCGTCTCACTGCCCAGATCTTCGCCCAACATTGGAATCTCGATGACGGCGATTTTGGCGTGGGTCTCAGATAGGAGTCGCCCCAAGACCGCAGAAACGCTCTCGACATACCACTCGAGGGTCGGTGCCCGCCGGACTCCCTTGATGCGCAAAACGAAGCGGTTCATGGATGACTTTGGCTCGAGGGCCACGTCGTTGGTGCCGACCATCAGGGTGACAATGTCGGGATCGCACTGGATAACGGCATCGAGGCGCCGCAGCACGTTCCATGCCAAGTCACCCGCGACGCCAGCGTTCACGACCTGGACGTCCGCCGCTCCTACCCGCTCACGCAACATTGCAACCCAGTCAGCACTGCCCACGCCCTCCGTGATGCTGTCGCCTACGCATGCCACGACGGTCTGGGCGCCCGGTGCTCTCCCATCGCGCAAGAACGCCTTCGTCGTACCCCGTCGGCTGTGTCGATCCATCACGCTTCCCTTCAGTACGGGACGGTGGTGCGTCGTGTTCCTGGCTCTTCCGTGTCAATCCCGGTTTGCGTCAGCCCAGAGTCGCGGGCAACGCTCTATGTGGCATTTTGGCGCTGGGCCGGAGGAGCTGATCCGAGGAATACGGCGCGGGCAATATCATCGCGGGCTAGGAGTTCTTGGGTGGGTCCCTCGAAGCGGACCTGGCCCTTTTCCAAGAACACCGCCCGATCACAGAGCTCCGCTGCGATGTTCAGGCTCTGCTCGACCACCACCAGCGTGACCCCCGTGGCATGGATCCGTCGGACCACCTGTAAGAGCTGAGCGACCACGATCGGAGCCAGCCCGAGCGACAACTCGTCGATGCAGAGCACCTTGGGGTCGAGCAGGAGCGCCTTGGCCACGGCGAGCTGCTGCTGCTCACCGCCCGAGAGTGTGCCTGCCTTTTGGCGTCGACGTATGGCCAACGAGGGGAAGGTGTCATAGACGACCTGGCGCCGTTCCTTCAGGTGTGACTTGGCCATCTTGGCGGTGAGCGCCTGCATCTCGAGGTTCTCGTCGACCGTCATGTCGGTAAACACGCCGCGGCCGCCCACGACGAGCAGCAGTCGTTGGGCCGCCAATCGTTCAGCCGGCACGCCGGTAATGTCGGCACCGAAGTAGTCGACTGCCCCGCCTGAGGCCTTCTCCAAGCCGGCGATCACCCTGAGGAGCGTGGACTTGCCCGCACCGTTGGTCCCGAGCAAGGCCAGCGCCTCGCCTTCGTACACTTGTAGCGATATCCCGAACAGAACTTGAAGCTGCCCGTAGGAGAAGTCTACGTCCTGGACTCGCAACGCAACCGGGTGGGCGCTTGCGTACGTCACAATGATTTGTTGAAGGCCGGATCAGGGACCTGCCAGCACTTGCACGAAGAGTGGTAATAGACGGCACGCCACTCGGCCACGCCGTACGCCGATCCCGCCGGCGACGCCGAAAAATCGATCGGCGCGAACGGATATGAGAACGGAACGATTCCAACCTTGTGCATGGACGAGATCTGTGCAGTGGACTTCACCGACGATGCGTGGTTCAGCAACGCCTGCACGAACCATAGGTAATCGCACACGACACCGCCATAGCCATCGAGCTGCTTGTAGACGCTCGGCTGGCCGCCCGCGGCATAGATGGCATTACAGGCCTTGGTGGGCGCCGTGGGCTTGTACCCCGGCGTCGTCGCTTCACCGTAACCGCCCTCGACGATATTGATCGTCCCGTTGAAGTTGGTCGGGTTGGGCGCGTCGGGGCCGGTGAAGTTCGACGCGGCCGCCGCGCTGTCCGTGAACACGTAGTGGGGCGTGTAGCCCTGTTGCTGCGCCACCTGCGTAAAGAGACCCCAATCGCCCAGACCCACCTCGGTCACGTCCGTCACCTTGGCGTTCTTGAACGAGAGAACCGCCTGCTCCATGGAGGCAGGGGTGTCCGTCTGACCGGCGGGGCATCCCAGGTTGAAGTAGTCCACAGAACTGGAGGGGACTTTCGCCGCAGTGAGGGCCGATTGCTCGAGGCTCTGGGTTCCCGAGGCGCAGGTGTGGAACAGGACACCAAGCTTCTTGAATCCCTTGGCTGCACTGAAGTATCCGAGTTGGTGCAGCGCCAGTATCCCGGTACGGAATGCTGCTTGCGCGTTTCCCCCAATATCGAGGGCGAACGGGTGGTAGACCGTCAGATCGTCCGGGGTCAAGTACGACGAGGCAAGCAGAACGTGATGCTGCGGGATGCAACTGCTGGCGCCGACCTCGGTGAGGGAGCCGCTGTCGAGCACGATGTAGGGCTGCGCCGCGGCAATGCTCAGGCACGCTTGCTGTGCGTTCGCGGCGTCGACAGGGTTCACGTCGTAAAAGCTCATCACGATCTTCCGGCATCCGGCCCCGCCTTCGCTGTTGATCTTCTTCGCCACCAGGTTGTAGTCGGCTTCTTGGTGTTTGGTCGACGGAACACCCACAGTGGCGTTGGTCAGCGACCCACTGGAGACGTCGATAATCGAAGCCGCAACCTCGACTTGACCCGACGTGATGCCCGGGGCTGAACCGGACGGGCAGTGGCCTTTGGCAGTGCTCGCGTAGGCGGTGCTGGCTGCTCCGGCGGGTGGGACGACAGTCCTGCCCAAGCCAGGAGACCCGACCAGTAAGGCGGTCGCCACCATCAGCACGGCGGCGCAAACCGACGCTGTCCGTTGCGTCCACGTCCCGAGAGAGTTGGAATGGGTCACGATGCTCCTCCTTTTGTTGAGACGGTCCCGGCTCGGCCGGGGTTGTGGACTGACTGATGGCCAGAACGGGTGATCGCCGTATCGTCGGTGCCCAGATAGCTGGCAATGACCGTGGGGTCGTCGCGGACCTGGGCCGGGGTCCCCTCGGCGATGACGGTGCCCGAGTCCATGGCGTAGATTCGTTCGCACAGCCCCATGAGCACCGGCATGTCGTGCTCAATGACCAAGATCGAACAGCCCAACTCGTCGCGGATGCGGCGTACCAGGGGCCCGAACGCCTCCGCTTCGCGCTGGGCCACTCCGGCGGTCGGCTCATCGAGCAACAACAGCCGCGGCTCCGACGCCACCTGGGCCGCGAGATCGCAGATCCGGCGCATGCCGGTGGACAGCTCGGAAGTCAGCGCGTCGGCCCACGGTCCGAGACCGAACGCGTCGACGATGTCGAGGGCCCGTCGACGGCTGTGCCGCTCGGCGGAGCGGACCCAGGGCGCGCCGAGCAGGGCTGGTAACAGGTAGGTCTTCGTGCGGTGCGACGTCGCCACTTGGACGGTCTCGGTCACGGTCAATCCGGCGAAGAGGGAGGCGTCTTGGAAGCTGCGCGCCAATCCGTAGCGGGCCCGCACCTCGGGGGGGCGGCCGGCCACTTCGTGGCCGAACAGCCGCACCGAGCCACTATCGGGACGCAACACCCCGCTGATGGCGTTCATCAACGTGGTCTTGCCCGCGCCGTTCGGACCGATCAGGCCNNAGGGTGGTCTTGCCGGCACCGTTGGGCCCGATCAGGCCCACGATCTCGCCCGGGCCGACCATGATGTGGGCCCCGCCGAGTGCCGCGATGCCACCGAAGTGAACCGCCACATCTTCGACCACCAGCGGCGGTGCACCGGCCACGGGCGGCGCCGCTGTGTGCCGGTGCGCGCGGCCGTCCCGCTCGTGCTCCGCAATGGTGGCGAATGAAATACCGGCCGATACTCCCTCGACCCCGATGCTCGGCGACGTCACTGCGCCGTCATCACTCGCGGTCATCCGTGCTGCCCTGCGGTTGAGGTGGGCCTGCCAGGTATCTTGGACCGCCCCGGCCATGCCGTTGGGGAACCCGTTCATCGAGCCGACCACGCCAATGCCGCTGAAGAACAACAAGAACCCCACGTTCTGGCCGAAGGAGCCCAACAGACCGCTCAAATGCGGCCCGATGAAAAAGGTGCCCATGTACAAGAGCACCGAGGCGGCGAGCGCACCGCCCAAGGACCCGAGACCCCCTATGACCGGAATGGCCAGGACGGCAATCGAGACGTCGGCGGTGAACTGGGTGGGCGACACGCTCTGCCAGTCGAGGGCCCAGAACACCCCGGCCGTGGCGGCGACGAAGCCCGAGAGGGCCAAGACGCGCAGCTTGACGGTGGCCGGTTTGATCCCGAACGCCGCGCTGGCCCGCTCGTTGTCGCGAACGGCTATGACGATCCGCCCGACGGCCGAGCGGCGCAACGTCGCCGCCGCGGCCACGACCACGACCAGCACCACCAACACCACGTAGTAGAGGTAGAGCTGCGAGCCGATGTGGCCCAGGCCGGGAAGAACCGTTGTGACCTGCACCGGCGTGGTGAAGGGCGTGGCCCCACCGACCCAGGATTGGAGATACAGCCAATCCGGGGCGATGACCGCCAAGCCGAGCGTGGCGACGGCCAGGGTCAGGCCCCGGACGCGCAGTGCGGGCAACCCGATCGCCACCATGAGCGCCGCGCCGACCACCCCTGTGACCACCAACATCTCGACGACGCTCCAGCCGGCTTCTCCGGCCCAGCGTGCGGTCAAATAGGCGGCGACACCCACCAGGGCAAAATGACCCAGGCTGACCTGTCCCGACCAACCCACCAGGATGGTCAACGAGACCCCGACCAGCGCGTAGACCAGCACCAGCACCAAGAGGAACTGATTGGACTTGAAGTACGGCAACAGCGGGAACACCACTGCGACCACCAACGACACACCGATGCACCACTTCATCCCGTGGCGTAACAACATCGAGCTTTTGAGCACCTCGGGCACTCTGAAGCCGGGGCGCTCGGGCACCGCCGCCCCTTCGACGGCGAAGGCCCGCCCGATGGCCCGGCCCCGCACCAAAATGGCCAAGAGGATCACCCCGAACACGGCCAACTCGGCCGTGCCCGCATTGTTCGTCTCCGCCGCCACGACTTGATAGACCAGTCCCAGGCCGATCCCGCCGCCCACCGCCACCGGGAACGACACGAAGGCGCCGAAGGCGGCCGCCCCCATGGTCAACATCAACAGATAGGGGCCGGCGGCTGACGCATTGAACGATGTCGTGGTCGGCCCGTTCAACACCGCCGCAAAGGCCGACAGGCCGCCGGCGATGCCCCAGGTGATCAGGCTGACCCGGTTCACCGAGATCCCGCACAGCCGGGCCGCATCCGGATTCCCCGCCGCGGCCCGGATCTGCTTGCCGATCGAGCTGAACTCTAAGAACACCCACAACAACACCAACAGGACGGGCACGAGAATCATCGTCAGCACCGACATGCCGCTCAGCACCACGCCGCCGACTTGGAGGTGCGATGTGAAGGGTTGCGGGAACGGCGCCTGCGACGCCGGGGCCAAGCCCGGGATGTAGGTGAGGGCCAACAAGACCTGGCTCACACCGATCGTCAGGATCAAAAGGCGGACGGGGGCCTTGGTCTTGCGCCGCACCGGCCCCACGAAGAATCGTTCCACCAGCAATCCAGTCACAATCCCAACGGCCACGCAGCCAATGAACGACCCCCACCAGTTCCAGTGCCAGTCGTTGACCACCTTGAGCAGCAGCACAGCGGAGAGCACGCCAAGCTGGGCGCCAGCCAGGTTGAGGAACCGGTTCGCCTTGTAGATCAGCACAAAGCCGACAGCCAGCAGCGCGATGATCAGCCCATTGAGGAGTCCGAGAACGAGTACGCCCGAGGTCACGACGCCTCAAATCCGCAGGCGCGTGTCACACAAATTGACCGCCCCAGCCAGAACGATCTGAACTGCTGGAACTGTCTCACGAAGTTCTCTTTTTGTAGAAACGTGGCGCCCGGGCGGGCCTGTCGGATGAGACGATCGAGTGAAGGCTTGAGCGATTGAGGGCGGTTACGTCGGTGCGCGGATGGCTGGCGATGACATCATTTGCCGCCTGAGATCTCATGACCCCCCTAAACGAAATTCTGTCCATTCAGAGCGCAGGTGCGCTCTGTTCAACCAGTCGATCTCGACCGCGTACCGCCCGACCCGCGAGAGATGCGTTCGGTGGGCTCCTTCAGCCACGACAGCGTCCGCTCGATCGATGGCACTATCTCCGAAACGCGAATTTCCCCAGAGACGTACCTCGACAAGGCGCCAAAGGTGACGTTTTTCAAAATGTCGTCCAGTTCTGCGGCGTCGGAAGGATCCAGTCCGTCGAAGGCCTCAATCATCGGCCCCACGGAAGCGTTGCCTTGCGCACGCAAGCGTTCTCCCCCTGCCGCCCAGCGGGCGCGCATAAACGCGTCCAGCATCTCCGGGTGCTTCTCCCAGGGTTCGAAGATCGTCCGCAACATCCGGATGAGCGCGTCGAACAGCGGCTCTCCTGGCGCACGGCTCTTAATTGGGCCGTACGCATTTATCTCCATCCAACGCTCCAGTGCCGCCACGGTGAGCTCGCCTCGCGACGGGAAGTGCTTGTAGATGGTCGCCAAAGACACCCTGGCCCCCTCGGCCACGTCGTCTAGCTGCCACTTGTCGTATCCGTTGGACTCCAACAACGCGGCGACTACGTCGAGAATCACGGCAGGATCGGTACGCTGCTGCGCGGTTTTAACGATCACAATTTCACCATTTCATAACGATCTCGGGTCATCTATAAACCTCCAAGGGAGACTCCGTCCCAGCAGAGCCGTTCGGCCCCATTGGGATCGTGCTCGACCGATGAGGGCGTGTCGAAGCGCATGGTCAAGCGGTCCTCCAGGCCGTATGACGGCCACTCGGGCAGTTCGTCATGATTAGGGTCGCCGCTGTAGGCGAACGCAGTGAGAGCACGGCTCGTGGCGGTGACGAGTGGCGCGGCGTGCGGTCCCGCGGCGATCGAAGCCTTGTCCACGTTGTCGAAGAAATAGGGCATGTCGCCCCCGTGGCCGGACCGCACCCGCCCAGTTGGATCGGGATGCCCCCAAGCGAACGAGTACATCCAGACGGAGGCGCCCCCTCCCGCGAGCTTTGCCTCGCTCAGGCGGATATGAGGGATTCGCATGGTTGCGTCAGTGGTGATCGCGATCAGGAGCGACGTCGGGGTGTCATCAGGTCGAATAGCGCGGTAGCCGGCGATGATTGGGTCCGTGTTTTCACCGAGAAACATCCCGACTCGGTCCCGGAGGCCTTGTTCGGTGATGGACCAGAACTCTGGATCGCCGATGAGGAACGCCATCATTTCGTCGGTCGTGCAGCCGGACACGAGCGGAACGTTCGCCGCAGCTCCGAGCTGAATTGCATGCTCGGGATGCTGGGGAAGGCTGGGCCCTAGGACTGGACCGAAGGTTCGCCCTCTTCCGGTGCCCACCAGCCCAGCACCCTGCAGAGCAAACTCTGCCTCAACGAGTCGGGCCACCTCGACCGCCTGAAGAGCCTCGAGATCTGCGCCGAACCCAAGCTGCTTTAGGGTCATTTCGGCGGTGGACTGCGCTTGTTCCGATGATTGCGCCGCCAGCATCGAGCCGCTCATAGGAAAAGCCTTATGGAACAGTCCGCTCGCGGCTGGCATGGCCAGCAGGGCGGTCGTCTTTGCTCCGCCCCCGGACTCGCCGAAGACCGTCACGTTGTTGGGATCCCCGCCGAAGCCGCCGATGTTTTGACCTACCCAACCGAGCGCCGCTACCACGTCGAGCATTCCGACGTTGCCCGAGTCGGCAAACTCGTCCCCAAGCTGGGACAGGTCCAAGAAACCGAGAACCCCCAGCCGGTGGTTGATTCCGATCATGACGACCCGGTCACGGCGCACCAGGTTGGTGAAATCATAGAGCGGCCAAGACGCCGATCCCGTGCTCAATCCGCCACCGTGCAGCCAGACCAGGACCGGCAGCTTCTCGTCGGCATCCAGAGTCGGCGTCCACACGTTCAAGACCAGACAGTCTTCGCTCATCGATGGCTCGCTGGTCAACACGCCCATCATGGTCTGGACCTCGGGGGGGATGGGCACTCCGGTCATCTGCTCGATGGTCATCTGTGGGCACGACGGGCCATAGGTGAGGCAGTCACGGATGCCGGACCACGGCGCCGGGGGGCGCGCTGGCAGGAACCGGCCCTCTCTGCCGGTGTCAGCCCCGTAGGGCACTCCCTTGAATGCCCAGACCCCGTTGTCGTATGCGCCACGAATAGTGCCACTAGCTGTCTCAACCAACTCCGAATGCAACCCTTCCCCTTTCAGCGTTCACACCACTCTTCGGTCGCTGAGCGAACGCTCAGGGACTGCTCTCGCTCATCAAACAGTGAGACCGAAGATCCGGGCCGCGTTGCCGCGCACCATTGCATCTACCTCTACGTCGGGTACCCCTGCGAACTGCTTTTCGACCCACTCGGCCGAGAAGGGGAAGGATCCCTCGTTGTGCGGATAATCGTTTCCCCACATCAGACAGTCGAGCCCGGTGATGTCCCGAAGACGGATCGCCGCAGGGTCCCACATGAACGTGGCATGCGCCTGGCGCTTCAGGTAGTAGCTAGGGGGGGCCTCAATCTTCGGTGTCGCCGGCCCGGAACCGATCCCCATGGCGTGTAAGCGGGTGTCGTTCCAGTGATGATCGAAGAATTGGATCGCAAAGGCTAACCATGCTGCGTATCCCTCCGTCATGATGACGTGCAGATCTGGATAGCGGGCGAAGACCCCGCTGTAGGTCAGCCAACCGAGGGTCTCCCCCATGCCGCAACAGAAGTTGTACCAGGCGATATCCGCCACCCCGGGATACACCGGATGCGGGGTCGGGGCGGAGCGCAGGCCGCCGACGTGCATNNGGACGCAATCCCATTGCGGCCGCCCGTTCCAATTCACGCACGGACGCTGTGACATCGCGAAAGGGGAGACAGATAGCTGGAGCCACTCGATCTAAGTAAGGTCGCCACGTTTCGGCCAGCCAGTCATTGACCAACTGGCAATACGCGGTGTCCACCTCCGGAGGCGTGTCGTCTTTGAAGGCCGAGATCCGCCCTATCAGCACCGCTCCATAGACGCCATCGCGCTCGAGATCGGCCAGCTGGGCCGCTGGATCGAAACTCGGTACTGCTTCGGGGCACACGTTGCCCACCGCGGCCCGGGCGAGAGCCAGCGGTGCGTCTTCGACCGGTAGCTCGATCGAAGAGTCCGATTCAGAACTGCGACCCATCAGGGTCATGGCGGAAGGAGGTATCGGTTGGACGATGTGTGCGCCATCATCACGGCGATCCAGACGAGTGAAGTGTCGCCGATACGACTCTGGAAGTTCTTCCACAAGGGAAAACGGCGGAGCAATATGACAATCCGTCGTGATCATCGGACGCGCCATTGCCATCCCCCCGTCGAGCGACTCTCTGCTGCAGTAGTCGTGCTACTACTGCGAACGGTAGTCGTGTTACTGTTCGATGTCAATGGGTCAGGCGGGTCAGGCAGGACTCGGTTCGTTGTCTGCAGGCACCGTGAATCACGAATTCTGGGTGGCTCACCAATGTCGAGCGTGAGACGGCACCGTTGGGCCAGAGGGCCAAGCGTCTGCAGATGGTCGTCCTCGATGCCCGATCGCTCGTGGCCGCGAGAGCGACGTGACCAACGGCGAGCTGGTCGCACCGCGGGCCGTGACGAAACCAATGGTCGGCAAGTGGCACGCTCGTCACTTCGTCGAGTTGGTGCCTCGATGCCCTTCATGCCGAACCTCTCCCCGATGTTCTACGGTCGATAGGCCGATGACGATGTCGACGTCCGGCAGTGTTGCGTCATCGGTTCAGCTCATTTCGCTATGGTTTCGCCCACTTTCGCTAGATAGCTTGCAACACACCCGTAGTTCCGAGATGAAGGGATCCGCATGAGTGCTGACGGTCGGGTAGTTGTCGTGGTGGGACTCGGAGGAATGGGCTTGGCCGTCGCCAGGAGGCTGGGATCAGGCTCGACATTGGTGCTGGCCGACTGCAATGCCGCAACATTGGAGGCTGCGGCGGTCGAAATCCGCGCTGATGGGTACAGCGTGGTCGAACACCAGACCGACGTCTCGGATGAGTCATCGGTCGCTTCTCTGGCGAAAACGTCGGTTGACCTCGGAAGGGTGGAGGTTCTCGTCCATACGGCCGGGGTTTCCCCGGTGCAGGCATCGGTCGAAGCGATCCTGCGGGTGGACCTGCTGGGAACGGCTCTCATGCTTGATGCCTTCGCAGCAACGATCGCAAACGGCGGAGCGGGTGTCTTCATCGCGTCGATGGCGGGCACCTTCTTCCAGCAAGACCCCGATCTCGAAAAACGGCTGGCGACTACTCCGACCTCAGAACTGCTCGACCTTCCCGAACTGGCTCCACAGGCTATATCCGATCCCGGGACGGCTTACGGGCTCGCCAAGCGGGCGAACCAACTCCGGGTGCGGGCGGCCTCGGTGATCTGGGGTCGACGGGGCGCGCGGGTGAACTCCATTTCGCCGGGGGTCATCTCGACACCTATGGGGGCGGCGGAGCTCAGCGGCCCGAACGGTGACTACATGCGTCAGATGGTGGATGCCAGCCCAGCTAGACGCCTCGGCACGCCACATGACATCGCTTCCGCAGTGGAATTCCTTGCGGGCCCCAACGCGACCTTCGTCACTGGCACCGACCTGTTAGTCGACGGAGGCGTGGTTGCGTCAGTGCTGACTGGAACTGGGAACAACTCATGAGCCGACCACGCGTTCAGAAACAAGTTTCCGTAGTAACGCTGATGGAGTGGCAGGGAAATTTGTCCAGCCGGACTGAAAGGGGAATCCATGAGTGAGACATCGCCGAGCGGAGCGTCGGGAACGATACCCATTCCAACGAGCATCAGCGAGCAGGCTCAGCAATACCTGTCGACCCCTGCACCGTTCGGTGACGACGAACCACCGAGCGATCTTTCCGATGTCGGGGCTTGGCTTCGCTACATCGAGACGCGGGACAGCTTTGTGTCAGAGCGGTTAGCCCAAGCTCTGCCTTCCGATCTCCCGGTCGCGCTCAGCGAGTTTCAGCTCGACGGAGTCACTGTCTATGTGATCCGCCCTAACCACGTGCCCGATAGTCCTGACACACCGATCTATCTCGATATCCACGGTGGTGGGCTCATCTTGGCCGGCGGCGAATTGTGCCGATTGATGGCAACGGGCGGCGCGCTCAGGCGCGACATGATCAGTTGGGCAGTCGACTACCGGATGCCCCCTTTACATCCCTACCCTGCTGCCCTTGATGACTGCATGGCCGTATATCGCAAGGCACTCGAGGAACGTTCGCCCGAGGACATCTTCGTTGGTGGCGGGTCAGCCGGCGGGAATCTTGCCGCGGCACTGTTGTTGCGGGCCAAGGACGAGGGCCTGCCGATGCCAGCTGCGCTCATCCTCGGGACACCGGAGGTCGACCTTACCGAGTCGGGCGACACGTTTCACACTCTGTTGGGGATCGACTCAGTTCTTAAGCCATTGCTGCAGGTCAATCGTCTCTATGCGAATGGGCACGACCTGGCACATCCATACTTGTCGCCATTGTTCGGTGACGTTTCCGGCTTCCCTCCGACCTTTCTCCAGTCGGGGACACGCGATCTGTTCCTTTCGAACACAGTGCGAATGCACCGCGCATTGCGGGCAGCTGGCGTAGAGGCCGAACTCCACGTGTTCGAGGCAATGCCTCACGGCGGATTCGGCGGCATGACGCCAGAGGACAACGAACTTGCGCGGGAAGTACAGCACTTTGTCGATCGGCACCGCCGCCGGCACTAATCGGGCATCTCCGTGCCGGCCACCGGATTGGGCAGGACGTCGCCGCTCCACTTCCGCTCCAGCCGGCACGCCCGGTGCAGGATGGCCCTGGTATGGCGACACTCGCCTCGGAGAGCCCAGCGGCTTTGAGCCCCGCAAGCAGAGCTCGACGTCTCGGGACAATTGTTGGGACTGGAGTTGGGACCGAGCCCATCGGAGGTGTCACGTAGCGGGTTCAGTGCCTCTGACCTGGTGGGCCGCCCGGGTCTCGATCCCGGCACCTTGGGATTAAAAGTCCTGGTCAAAGTGTTGCGGCGTGTTGCAACAAGTCGCAAGGTGTCGCAAAATGGCTGGTGGAAGC
Organism: Acidimicrobiaceae bacterium; assembly: GCA_003160635.1. Classification (GTDB taxonomy): domain Bacteria; phylum Actinomycetota; class Acidimicrobiia; order Acidimicrobiales; family RAAP-2; genus Bog-473. The sequence goes on from PMLV01000128.1 coordinate 40,375, forward strand.
TTCAACCCCGCGCATCCGCTGAGACGGACTGGTGACCGGGTGAGACGCACTGCGACGCACTTGTTGGGACAAGGGGCAGCCTTGGGCGTGGCATTCCGAGGCCAGCATCGGGCCACGCGGTTGCAGCGCGCCTCCGGCGCCTTCGACCGTCACGACCAGCCTGAATGGTCGAGCAGTGTCGGCCAAGGTGGGCTTAAACCCAATACCGTTTACTTAAGACTACAC
>PMLV01000324.1 GCA_003160635.1 Acidimicrobiaceae bacterium
ACGAGCGCACCACCGACACGCAAGACCCGCACGAATTCCGCCAGATACCGCAGGATGTCCTCCTGCGAAGGCAGGTGCTGCAGCACCAGCAGGCAGAGCACGAGGTCGAACGAACCGTCCGCATAGGCTCGCAGGTCATTCGCGCGCTGTACCTCGAAGGAACAGTTCGTGCTCCCCGCATGCAGGCTCCTGGCGTTCGCCACCATGCTCTCAGAGATGTCGAGCCCGACCACCTCGTCGAACCGGAGCGAGAGCGGGGCCGTCAATCGCCCCACCCCGCTGCCGAAATCCAGGGCTCGCTGACGGTTCTGGGCCAACCCCAGTGCCTCACATTGGCCCAGTATCGACGCCACGAGCTCGACACCCGTTTCGAGAAATTCCGCCCGGTCACCCCCACGGTGCCGGTACTTGGGATCGGTGAGGATGGCGTAGAGCGGATCCACCGCTCCCCAATCCTCCCAGGCCCGATCATGTCGGGCGGCCTTAGACACCCGGCCTCGCGGTGAGCGAATGGGTGCGCGGACGGTTCACCTGAGGGCACATACCAGGTCGATCATACGATCGCCCGCGGTCGGAAGATCGAGCGCTTCCAGCTGCGCGTGCCCGGCTGCCGCCAGAGTTCGGCACCGTTCGCCGTCCCCGAGCAGTTCGGCCACGGTGCCCGCCAGTGCCCAGGGGTCACTGGTCGCGGTCACCACACCGGCACGACCGACGACTTCAGGGAGCGCCCCCGCGGCGGACATGACGATCGGCAAGCCGATGGACATCGCCTCGATCAGTGGCACCCCGAATCCCTCGTGCGCCGATGTCACCACGAGTACATCGGCCTCCGCATATGCCGCGGCAAGGTCGGCGTCGCTGGCGTGACCCGAGAACCTGACGGACTCCTCCAGCCCGGCTTCGCACACGATCCTGTGCAACGCACTGGTGTAGGACGCAATGACCGGCTTGCCGACAATGGTGAGCGTGGTGTCAGGGTCGTAGCTGGACCGCGCCACGAGAAGCGCCATCACCACGTCTTCGATGGCCTTGTTCGGCGCCATGCGCCCGACACTCAACCAGCGGCTCCCGTGCCGCGGAGATCCGTCACCGGCCGAGCGGCTGTCGGCGGTGCGCGCCCGGTCCTGCTGCGGCAGCACCGCGGCCGGAGGGACCACGGCCGTCGCCCCGTAGCCCGCGGCTTCGAGATCCCGTCGGTTGAAGGCAGAGACCGCGATGCCCAATGCGGTGCGCGCGGACAGCAGGTGGAGCTCGGAGCGGGCGCGCTGCTGGTGCCGCGCCAAGCGGTTGTCCCACGCCGCGAACAGCTCCGGTGGCGTGATGTTGTGGTAGTTGACGACGAGCGTCTCCGCCCGGGCGGCCAACCATGGAGCCAGGTCGGATGCCGTCGCCAACTGGTACACGAGCACATCGCCCGGTTGGCAACCACCGGGGTAGGTCGACGCCAGCGCCGTCTCGCCCTCGGTCTCCGGATCGATCAGCTCGACGAAGATGCGCGAGTCGATGCCGCGGGCGACCATCAGGTCCCGCAGGCGCAATGTGTGCCGACCGACCGCATCGCCCCGGTGCAGCATGGGAACGAACTGGTGAATCCCGCTCATGACGTCGTGGCGGTCGGCCACGCGTCAGCCACGTCGCTCCCGTACGCCGCAGAGCAAGCTCACGAACCGATCAGCGGCCGTGGCGAGGTCCAGCTCTGCCAACCGCCGCGCCGCGAGTTCCGCCAGGCGCGCCCGCAATGGAGCATCGTGGACCACGCTGGCGATGGTCGCCGCGAGCGTGTAGGGGTCCCTGGAGTCCACCAACACCCCAGCCTCTCCGAGCACCTCAGGCAGGGCTCCTTGCCGAAAGGCAACGACCGGAAGGCCGACCGACATGGCTTCGACGACCGGCACGCAGTAGCCCTCGTGGGCCGAGGTGACGACCAGGACGTCCGATCGCGCATAGGCGGCGGCCACGGTGGCATCGCTGGCGTGACCGCCGAATGTCACCGCGTTGCTCAACCCCAGAGAAGCGACATAGCGGTGCAACGCGTTGGCATAGGACATCGTGGCCGCCTTGCCGATGATGAGCAGCGTGGCTGAGGGATCACGCTGGCGCCGTGTCACCAACAAGGCGGCGATGGTGTCCTCGATCGCCTTGTTCGGGGCGATCCGACCCACACTGAGCCAGCGCGCCCCGCCGGCGGCGGCGGCGGGCAACGCCGAGCGGCGGCCGGCGGCGAGGATCTCGGAACCGAGAGCGGCCGAGGGCGGGACAACCGCCGTCTCCTTGAATCCGGCCGCCACCAGGTGCTCCTCGTTGTAGTGCGAATCGGCCACCGCGAGAACCGCTCGCTGCACCAGGAGCCGCAGCTCGGCCTGGGCCCGGAGTTGACCCAGCGCGAGATGGTTGTCCCAGGGAGCCAGCAACTCGGGCGGTGTGATGTTGTGATAGTTGACGACGAGCGTCTCGCCTCGTGCCGCCAACCACGCGGCCATTGGTGACGCCGTCGCAAACTGGTAGAGCACCACGTCGTCCGCGTGTGCCTCGGCCGGATACGCCAGCGCGGGCGACGTCAGCGCACTCGTTCCGGCTTCGACGGTGTCCACGTAGATCCGGCTCTCGAAGCCCCGGGCCACGATGGCGTCGCGCAGGCCGAGGGTGTGCCGACCGACCGCGTCGCCGCCATGGAGGACGGGAACGAACTGGTGAATGCCGCTCACGTGGGGGTGGCGGCGGACAGGGCGAAGCGTGCATCCCCCTCGCCCGCTCCACCACCGTCAAGCGAAGCGACCGAGACGAAACCGGCCCTTTGCAAGAGCAGCTCCCACGTCTCCGCGTGAAGCGGTCGGGGCTGGAGTATCTCGTGGGCGACCGTTCCCGCCCACAGGCCGCGCTTGTCGGGATCGCTCGCCACGATGACGATCGGCGCGCCCAACATGAGGACGTCCCGGGCCCGGGCCAAGAGCGAGACCACCGCGTGGAGGGGAAGGCGATCGACGACGCCGCTCAGCACCAGTCCTCCGAGGGACGCCGGCGGACGCCCGGCCAATGCGTCGGCTANNCCCCGGGGCTCGACACCGCATGCGACCACGCCGGCCTCGACGAGCGCGTCGAGGAGGTGTCCTTCGCCACAGTCGGCGTGCAGCACGTCACCTCCGGGCGAGGCACCGACGATGTGTGCCGCCACGGGGTCGACCCAGTGCCCCAACTCCGGCGCAGGGACCAGCCAGGCCGCCCCCTCGATCGGCCGATCCTCACACGCCAGCCGCTCCTCGAGCGTGCGCACCCGGGCCGAGAGGAACCGAAAGGCCTCGACCACCTGCGCCATGGCCTGCTCCAACTCCGTCTGACCGCCCGCACCGCCCACGCTCCCGACCGAACCCCGACCGGCGCCGGCCAACCCGGCCTTGTGGGCCAGGCGCTGCTTCCACGTGCCGGGCCGCCCGGACGGCCCGTGATCCTGCCCCTCCACCCGTCTCGAGAGATCCGATGCGCCGGGTTGGTAGGGACCGTAGCGATCACCCAGGTGGGTGAAGGCGCCCAGGAAGTTCCAGGCATCGCTCCCCTGCGGCCGCAGCCGGTCGAACGCGGCGTGCAGCGCTGCGACCGCTGCCGCATGGTCCTCCCCCGCCCCGCTGTCCGCGGGGGTGGCGGGGGCGTCCTCCTGAGGCGCATCGTCCGGCGGCGGAGGTTGGGCGGACACGGCGACCGATGCTACCGGTCGCACCCCCGCCGAGAGTTGAGCGATCCGCTCACAGCAGCCCGGGCGTGCCCCGTCCGCGCGCCACGACGCCGGTGAGGAACTCGGCGTAGCGGGCGATGAGCACGGGCCACTGGTAGAAACGATCGACGTAGGCCCGGCCGTTTCCACCCAGCCTGGCGCGCAGGGCCGGATCGCCGAGCAGGTGGTCGAGGGTCGTCTCGAATTCGGGGTAGGAGGTGAACCACAACCCTCCACCCGAACGCTCGCAGTGCTCGCGGGTGGGCCCGCAGGTGCCATTGACCAGGACCGGCACCCGGTCCACCCATGCCTCGAGCACGACCAGGGAGAACGACTCGAGGGCCGACGGGGAGACGGCGAACAGCGCGTCGTGGACGATGTCCCACTTGTCGGCCTCGTCCACCACTCCGATGATCACGATGTCGGGGTGCGGGTCGAGTTCGACCGAGATGGGGCCGACCAGGGCCAGGGCGAGCGGCCCGGGGTGCCGTTCCTTGTAGGTGGCGAAGAACTCGGCCAGCATCTTGGACCCCTTGTGCTCGTCCACCCGCCCCACACTGACGATGTACGGCCGAGAGTCGAGGCCGAGGATCGCGCCCCCCGGACGTCCGATTCCCGCGGGCTCGCCCACGCCCAACCCCAGCACGATCTGTGGCTTCTCCGCCACGGGGTAGGTGCGCTCCACCAAGAGGCGCTCCGACGCCGTGTGGAAGCAGAAGGCGTCGGCATCGCCGAAGGTCCCGCGGAACACCGGGAGATAGAGGCAGGGCTCGTCGTGCGCGGCCGGGTGAAGGACGGCCGGCATCGGCACCCGTCCGATGGCCGCCACCGTCGGGTGGTAGAGGTAAGGGTAGAAGGCGACGACGTCGGCGTCGGCCGCGCACACGGCGTCGATGAGATCGGGCGAGACGGGCCCGTTGTAGTCGACCCAGCGGCGACCCTCGTCCCGCGTGGCCAATTGGGGGGCCAACCGGACGCGCCCGTCGAGGCCGTAGAAGTCCGGGACCCGGCCATGCGCCGAGGCGAATCGATGCACCGGGACCCCGTTGATCTCCGTGTCGCCCGGCTCGAGCTCGTCGGCCCAGGTATGCGGGTCGAGGGCGCAGGTCGAGTACGCCTCGGCCTCCCACGCGGTCTCCGCCACGAGATGCTCGGCCAGCCGCCGGGCCGCCGTCTCGGCTCCACCCATGACCTGGGGCCCGTAGCGCGGTGTCACGAACGCCACCTTCATCGGGGCGACCCCGCCACCGTTGCCACCGCCGCCACGACCCGCGGTGCCACGGCGTCGACGGACAGCATCGGGACTCGTCGCCGGCCTGCCTCGATCAACCGCTGCCGCAGCGGCGCGTCGGCGCAGGCGCGCCGGACCGCGGCGGCGACGTAGGACGGGTCGTCCCCAGCCAGGAGCAGGGCGCTGTCGCCGACGGTTTCGGCCACCGCTCCCAGGCTGCGGGCCACGACCGGCACCCCCGCCGCCATCGCCTCGATGAGCGGGACGCCGAAGCCTTCATGGGCGGACAGCGACAGATAGACATCGGCTGCGGCGAAGTGGGCCCTCAAGGCTGCATCGGACACCTCCCCGGTGATGCGCACGGCGTCGGCCAGGCCCAGGTCGTGGACAAAGCCGCGTAGGGCCTTGAGGTAGGCGAAGCTCGAGGTGCCCCCCACCAGGTGGAGACGCGCCGAGGGGTCGTACAGCCGCCGGTACGCCCACAAGGCCTTGACCAATTCGTGCTGTCCCTTGGACGGAACGATGCGCCCGACGAAGAGGATGTCGGCGCCACCGCCTTCCTTCACCGCGGCCAGTTCGGCCGCCACCCGGCGATCGGGTGCGGCACCTGCCGCCACTCGCGCGTAGTCCACCAGCACCGGGATCACGGTGGTCCGGCGATAGCCGGCCCGGCGCATGTCGCGCTCGTTGAAATGGCTGTCGGCCAGGCCGAGCTCCGCCCGCTTCGCCAGCAACGTCAATTCCCCGTGCGCCCGAGCCGCGCGCGCTTCGGTCTGCGGCTCCCAACCGGCGAAGAGCTCCGGCGCGGTGAAATTGTGAAACTCGACGATGAGAGGTTCGGCGCGATCGGCCAGGAAACCCGCCACGGCCGAAGAGGTGGAGAACTGGTAGATGTGCACGTCGCCTTCGGCGGCGTGGTCGGGGTACATCCAGTGCTTGTACGCCTCGGCCGCCAGGTCATCGTGAATGGCCTCGGCGAAGATCTCCGATCGCCACCCGGCGCCCCGCAGGATGTCGCGCAGCAACAGCGTGTGGGTCCCGGTGGCGTCATGGGGGTTGAGCGTGGGCACGAACTGATGGACGGCCACCGGCGGACCCTGCGGCCCGGCGGCGCTCACCGAGCCGGAGTCGGCTCAGGCGGAGGAACGGTGGCCCGGACCGCGGTCACCAGGTAGTCGAGACCACCGGGCCCGCTCGTCACCGCAGCGTCGTACCCGCTGTGCGCGAGGAGCTGGCGCCAGGTCTCCGGGCGCAGGGGCCGGCCGGGCGCGAGGTCCGCCTCGTACGGGGCGTCCTCGGCGTCCCACGAGGATCGGCTGAGCGAGTGAACGACCAGGACACCGCCCGGAGCCAGGGTGGTGGCGATCAAGTGGAGCAATTGCGTGCGCTCGCCGCTTGCCATGCCATCGACCACACCGCTCAGGACCAGGGCCCCGAGCCCGGCGGGGGCCACGGCCCGCAAGTGCTCGGCCAGATCCTCGCCGCGAAGGTCCGACACCGTGCCCACGCCTTGCTCGACCAGATCGGAGCGGGGGTCGACGCCGTACGCGTCCCCGCCCGCCGCAGTGATCCTCTGGACCAACCAGCCGTCACCGCTGGCGGCGTGGAGGATGCGACCCCGAACCGGGGCCACCGCGTCCACCGCCGCCCGGACCCACCAGGCATCGGCACGGTGCAGCGCCTGAACCTCCACCACGTTGGCGCTCGGGACCCGCTGGACCTCCACCTTGCGCTCGAGTTCCTTCAGCCGACCTTCGACGATGTGCAGTGTTCTGCTCACCGCCGAGGCGAACTGGCTGACCTGATGGGTGATCCACCCCACATACCAGAGCAAGAGGGTGCGCATGCCCTTCTTGACCACGGCGCCGGCGGCCCGCTCCGAGTCGACCGGAACCACCGGGTCGACGAACGTGGCGGCGTCGACCATGCGCAAGGCCTCGGTGAGATCTCCCCCGCGCCCGGCCACCGGCGAGTGCGCCAGGAACAGCTCGTCGAGTTCGCGTTCGAGCCTGGGAGGGAGGTCACCCGAGGAGCGGCGAAGGCGGACCTCCTCCTCGATCTCGGCCATGACGCGGGCCACGTAGGCCTTGGGGTCCGCCTCGGCCACCGGTTCCGCCTTTGCCATCTCCGGGCCCGCCTCCATGTCCCTCACACCTGCGGTTCGAGGTGCGCCAACTCTTGGGGCGCCATCAGGGCGATCGATTCGCGCTCGGGTGGTGCCAACACGGCGCGCACCGGCAAGGTGATGAAGCCGGTCGCCTTGCCGGGGCTCATGACGTCGAACGACCCGGCCGGCTCCTTCCAGTCGAAGAGCACGCCCCCCTTGCTGAGTATTCCCACCGAGTACGAAAACTTGCCGTCGAGCAACGGGACGTCGTCGATCACGAAATTGACCAGGCCCGGCCCCACGGGAAGGTCGAAGCGCAACCCGAGAATGTCCGTGTCGGTCCGCATGAAGCAGTTGCCGTCGTTGTCCCTGAGCTCCAACGAGAACACGACGTCGTCAGTGGCGATCGAGGCGTGATAGCCCACGCCGATCGTCAGCGAGTCACCCGTCGAGAGGTAGGCCACCTCTTCGAACCTGGGATAGGTGTGCGCGGCGTAGGTGATCCGGACGGGATGCTCGACGTCGGGACCCGGTCTCACCTCGATCGGCCGCTCTTCGGACTGCTCTTCGGGCACCACCACCAGCGTGCCCTCCTCTTCGAGCAGTCCCTCCCGGAAGATGCGCACCGCTTCGCCCGGTAGCGCTTCGCTGACGACGTTTCCGTGGCTGAGCACGATGGCCCGGTCGCATATCGCGCGCACCTGATCGGGTGAATGGGTCACCAAAAGGATGGTGCGCCCTTCTTTTTGGAAGGCCTTCACCCGGTCGATGCACTTACGCTGGAAGCGCTCGTCGCCGACCGCCAGCACCTCGTCGATGACAAGGATGTCGGGGTCGACGTTGACCGCCACGGCGAAGCCGAGGCGCACGTACATGCCCGAGGAGTAGAACTTCACCGCACCGTCGATGAACGCCTCGAGCTCGGAGAAATCCACGATGGCGTCGAAGACGCGGTCGACTTCCTTCTTCGACATGCCGAGGAGAGATCCGTTGAGGTAGATGTTCTCGCGTCCCGTCAGATCCTGTTGGAACCCCGCTCCGAGCTCGAGCAGCCCGGCCAACTTGCCCCGGACGACGACCTCGCCCGTGGTCGGCTGCAGCACGCCGCAGATGCATTTGAGCAAGGTCGACTTGCCCGAGCCGTTCCGGCCCAGGATCCCGACCGTCTCTCCCTCGCTGACCTGCAAGGCCACGTTCTTGAGCGCCCAGAATTCCTCGGTGGGCGCACGCCCCCCGTGGATGACACGCTCCTTGATTGAGTTGTAGCGCCCGTGGGCCAGACGGAAGCGCTTGGATACGTCCTTGACGTCGACGGCGATGTCACTCATCCGCTACAGCTCCTCGGCGAAGTTGCCCTCGAGCCGCCCGAAGACGGCGAGGGCGACGACGAAGAGCGCGAGGGCGATGGCGAGGACCCCCAGGTCCAACTCGACGTACCGGAGATATCCCCACGACGGCAACACGAGGTACTTCTGTGGTTTGTAAGTCCCGTTCAGTTGCCGGGCCAGGCCCACCGGTGAGACATGCCCGTAGATGCAGCGTTGGAAGGTCAACACCAAGGGGGTCACCGGGTTGAGGAAATAGACCCAGAGCAGACCCTTCGGGCTCAGCTTCGTGCCGATGTTCTGCTGAAACGCATACACGATCGGGCAGGCCCAGAACCAGGCGGTGAGGATGACCTCAATGAGGTGTTGCGTGTCCCGCAGGTACACGTTGATGGAGGAGAGCAGCACGGCCAGCGCGCCGGCCAGGACGATCGCAGTGAACAGGGCGAGCAGGAGCAGCGGAATGTAGTGCCAGTCCGGCGCATTGTGCAGGACGACCAGGAAGATGACCATCACGCAGGCTTGGAAGAAGAAGAAGACGCAGGCCGAGCCCACCGCGGCCAGGGCCAGGATCTCGCGCGGGAACGACACCTTCTTGACGATGCCGGCGTTGTTGACGATCACCCCGGTACCCGTCTGCACCCCGAGCTGGAAGAGGTTCCAGACCAGGAGGCCGGCAAAGAGGAAGATGACGAAGTTGGGCTGGCGATTGCCGAGCACGACCTGGAACACGATGAAGTAGATGGCCAGCGTCATGGCCGGTGCGATCATCGACCACACCAACCCGAGCACGGAGTTCTTGTACTTGACCTTGATCTCGGTGCGCACGAGGTAGACCAGGAGCTCACGCGAGAGCCAGATCTCGCGCAACCGTTGACGCACACTTATGGTCGGTGAGACGACCCGCGTGACCTTGTGGCCCCGGGCCTGGCGCGCGCTAAACCCCGCCGCCTCGGCCGCCATCGGTGAGCCGTCGGCTACGGGGCGCGCCAAGCCGAAGCCCTCGTGTACACCATCGTCTGCAGGAGGATTGGCGCCCGACGGCGAGGCCGGGACGTCCAATGCCACGTCTAAACGCTCCCTGCCGCGGCCACGGAGCGGTCGATGACCTGGTCGATGAAGCCGTACTCGCGCCCTTCTTCGGCCGTGAACCAGCGGTCGCGGTCCGAGTCCAGCTCGATGCGCTCCAGCGGCTGCCCGGTGTGGAANNGTAGATGATCTGCTCGGCCTGGATCGCGATGTCGGCCGCCTGTCCCTGCATGGAGCCGGAGGGCTGATGCATGAGGATCCGCGAGTGGGGCAGGGCGAAGCGCTTGCCGGGGGCGCCGGCACACAGCAGGAACTGGCCCATGCTGGCCGCCAGGCCGACGCAGATGGTGGACACGTCGGGCCGGACGTACTGCATGGTGTCGTAGATGGCCAGGCCGTCCGTCACCGAGCCCCCGGGCGAGTTGATGTACACCGAGATGTCCTTGTCGGGATCCTCGGACTCCAAGAGGATGAGCTGGGCGCAGACCGAGTTGGCCGTGACCTGGTCGATGGCGCTACCGATGAAGACGATGCGCTCTTTGAGGAGCCGCTGGTAGATGTCCGAGGTGGGATCGGAACCCCCGCCAGCAGCGACGATTGAAGGGAGAGTAAGTGCAGGAGCCATGGCATGAGGCTAGTGGCCGAGAACGGCATGCATGGGCACATGGCACCTACACTCCCTGTTCACCCGCGGTCGATCCGCGCCGCGGGACGCTGCGGGCGTGGCGGAATAGGCAGACGCGCCGGGTTTAGGTCCCGGTCCCCACTGGGGGTGGAGGTTCGAGTCCTCTCGCCCGCACCCATTTTCAGGTCATCTCATGCACCTTCATACCCGGCACACGTAGGCCAACAGGTAGCAGTCCTCGATCTCGCTGAACAGCCCGCGGGCGGTGGCGATGGCGTCCACGTCGAAGTGGCCGGCGGCCAGGCTGGGGCCGGCGTAGTTGAGCCCCTTGG
>PMLV01000110.1 GCA_003160635.1 Acidimicrobiaceae bacterium
TGGGCTCGTGACCGACCAAGTGCCAAGCGCCCAAATTCTTGCCGACCGGAGCACAAATCGCGAGCCTTTGGGTGCGATTACTTCAGGGGCGTCCTAGATGGATTCTGACCCTCGTGCTCTATGGCTCAGGCAACAGTTCGGTGCTCCCGAGGCTCCCGCGTCCGACAAAGCCACGGGTTCGCGCACACCAAGAAACATTCGACGTCGCCCGGGCGACCCCGCCACTAGTTTTCAACCGTTGTGAGCGGCCGCGCCAGCGGAAAGGCTGACTAAGCCCGAACCCGCCGGCGGCCCGAGCCAGTCCTGGTCGCCGTTGTCTGCCAGGCCTACCTCGAAGCGGTCTCGACGCGGCGAGTTGACGACCTGGTCAAGGCCATGGGGATCGACGGGATCTCCAAATCCGAAGTCTCGCGCACCGCGGCCGATCTCGACACCGTGGTGAGGGAGTTCAAGGAGAGCGGGGCCCGTTCGACGTGCTGGAGACGCAGCGCGTCGGCTTCATTGGCGCGGCCCTCGAGTTCGGCTTGAACCGCAGGGCGACATCGAGGGCGACCGGGGTGACGGGAGCGAGAAGCAGCTCCAATCTACCGGCAGGCTGGTCAGCTGCCGGCGAAGAAGAGGACCCGAACTTCGCCCCAATTCTCCTTTCGCACCACCAGGTCGAGTCCCGGTCGCTGAGGGGATACAACGGATGAGTCACCCGAATCAGTTGTTGTGCACCCGGCCGATCACGTGCAATCGACGGGTCAGTCTCAAGCCTCGGATGGAGCGGCCAATGTCCCACGTCTGCGACTCCTATTTCGCCGGCCGATCGTGGGGGGATCTGGCCCACATGCAAGCCGGGGCGTTGACCTGGTGCACAGACGTGCCTGGTCGACGTCCCGTCCCGAGGTTGGACCGGACTTCTACTCAACCACATCGTCTTGGGGCGAAGCCCCGTTTGACAATGAACGTTCTACCGATGGCGGTGCTTGGGCGCATCGTAGGGAACTATCATAGCTAGGTGAGCGCTAACGGGTCCTTGTGCCTGGTGTTTCCACGACAATGACATTCGTGAAGGGGCCACTGGAGGGGCTGGGACCCATTGTGCGGGCTTGCATCGTGGCTGGCGTACCGGGCATCCCTCCTGTTGGGATCGAAGACTGGTGCTACGAGTCCGAGAGGGATCTCATTCTCAGGGAGGGATTGGCGCCGGTAGCCCTCCGGTGCTTTGATGCCAGCTCCGCGTCCGGTGACTCTCACATTAGGGAAGAGTTGCGGAGTGTGGCGATAGAGATGCAAATGCGGACTCTCGCGGCTGACTTCGGTACAGCGGAACTGCTGCGTGATTTGTCAGCGGTTGGCGTTCGGGCGGTGATCATTAAGGGTCCAGCTGTAGCTCGCTTTCATCCGAAAGGATGGCCCCGGGCATATAGTGACCTCGACGTGCTGGTCGCCCATGACCAGTTCCGTACCGCGCTGAACACGGCGATCAGGGCAGGTTTCGAGTACCCCGAAGCAGCTTGTCCGCCGTGGACATGGATCGACCGTTATTGCCGTGAGGGAGTCAATCTTCATGGGCAAGGCAACGTTGACATTCATCATCACATTCCACCCTGGATACTCGGTGTCGGTGTTCGCATGGAAGATGTCGCCGCTTCAGCGGACAGCATCCAACTTCGAGGCGTGAAGGTCCAGATGGCATCGCTCGAGTATTCGACTGTGATCGCTGCACTACATGTCTTCAACGATTTCTGGAAGGGCCGTCTTGGCTTGGTCTCGTGGCGAGATCTCGTAGTCTTGCTCCATTCGACTGATCGAGTGCATGTGCGGGAGACCTTTCGCTCAGCGGATCTCGAATGGTTGCTCGACTTGGTCACCGCCGCATTGAGCCAGGGTGTACCTGAGGCCATGATCGAACCGACGGGCAACACACGACCGCCAAGAAGGATCAGACAGAGGATGGGGGTGCTGGGGTGGGATCACACCTCCTCAGTTTCACATTATCGGGTCGCCTGGGCCGGTCGTTTGCCTCTGCCTCAGGGTATCGCTTTCTTGCTCGGTTCAGCGGTCCCTTCGCGCAGCTACATCCACCAGCGGCATGGCACTTACCGTCGATATTGGTCACGTGCATGGCGTGAGACAGTCGAGACGAAGGGCGGTGTCGACTTTCGCGTACCCAGGACGCGGTAGTAACAGTTCAGGTGCGGATGATGCGCTCGGCTATGTGGAGCTGAATATTCCAGGTACGTATCGCGTGCACTGACCGAAAATGCGACCTGGCCCTCTTGCCACCGAGGTGATGCCCAGAGTTGAGCCACGGGAGGCCGCCTTGCCTCCTTTGTGTTGAAGCGCCTGATCAGTTCGCGTTTGAGGCTCGAACAGAGCGATTCCGCCACCGAATTATCAGAGGATTAACCGGCTACGGGCTCTCCACTTAACCGGAGTAACCTTCGGGGGTGGCACATCCTCGGGCCCGGGTCGACTACCCCAGGTCGGTCGGCGAGTTTCAGGCGTGGTTCTCAACGGATGTTGCGTGCCTCGACTACCTGGAGTGGTTGCGTTGGCCGGGAGGCTTCACCTGTCCTGAGTGCGAGCAACAGGCGGATGCATGGCGGCTCCGAGACGGGCGGCTCATGTGCAGAATCTGTGATCAGCGGACATCGGGACAGCTGGCACGATTTTTGACCGCACTCGTACGCCACTCACGGTGTGGTTCACCGCCTGCTGGCTGTTTGCCACTGCCAAAGACGG
>PMLV01000019.1 GCA_003160635.1 Acidimicrobiaceae bacterium
GGCCCTGCGAGCCCGCGTGCCGACGTGAGCGGGTCGACGGTGCGCCGGTCGCCATCTGCCGATTGAAGCGAGTCGCAGCGGACTTGCGCGGCGACATCACCGATCGCCTGCCGCGCGTGCCGGAAGAAAAGAACGGGAAGCGGATCGCCTGCATCGGAGCCGGCCCGGCCTCGCTCACCGTGGCGAACGACCTCCTGCCACTCGGGTACGCCATCACGATCTTCGAGCACCACGACAAGCCCGGCGGGCTGATGCGGACGAACATCCCGGCGTTCCGCCTCCCCCCTGAGGTGCTCGACGAGGAGACGCAGGTGATCCTCGACATGGGTGTCGATATCCGGTACAACACGCCCGTCACGAGCCTCCGTGCGCTGCTCGAAGAGGGCTTCGACGCGATCTTCGTCGGCAGCGGTGCCCCGCGGGGCAAAGAACTCGACCTCCCTGGCCGTTGGGGTGAGACGCCGGGCGAGTCGCGGATCCACATCGGGATCGACTGGTTGGAATCGATCGCGTTCGGGCACGTTGACGGGATTGGCGAACAGGTCCTCATCATCGGCGTCGGGAACACTGCCATGGACTGCTGCCGTTCCTCCCGTCGACTCGGCGGCAAGGACATCAAGGTCATGGCGCGCCGTCCTCGCGGATTCTTCAAGGCGTCGCCCTGGGAACTCGATGACGCCGAGGAGGAGGGCATCGAGATCCTCGTCAACTACTCGCCAAAGCGCTTCGTCGTCGAGGACGGCCGGCTGACGGGGATGGAGTTCGAGATCCTCGAGTGGGACGACCGGGCCGTTGTGTCCCGTTCCGTCGACACAGTCGTGCTTCCGTGCACCGACGTGATTCTCGCGATCGGCCAGGAGAACGCCTTCCCGTGGATCGAGCGGGATCTCGGAATGGAGTTGGGGGAATGGGACATCCCCGTCGTCGAAGAGGCGACGATGGAGTCGACGCTTCCCGGCATCTTCTTCGGGGGCGACTCCGCATGGGGTCCGAAGAACATCATCTGGGCCGTTGCGCACGCCCACCAGGCCGCGATCTCCATCCACAATCGCTGTCAAGGGCTCGCGCTCACGGACCGACCACCAAACGGGATGAACCTCGTGAGTCAGAAGATGGGGCTAAGCGAGTGGAGCTACCACAACGACTACAACCCCGCGAGCCGCCAGCGCATGGATCACGTCGAGCTGACGCGGCGGTTCGAACAGCTGAACCTGGAGGTCGAACTGGGGTTTTCGGTCGAGCAGACGGTTCGCGAAGTGCAGCGGTGCCTGAACTGCGACATCCAGACAGCGTTCAAGAGTCCTCTGTGCATCGAATGTGACGCGTGCATCGACATTTGTCCGGTCGAATGTCTGACCATCACCGCCAACGGCGATGAGGAGGACCTCGTCTCCCGACTCGCGTCGCCACGGATCAACCCTTCCCAGGGGCTTTACGTCTCAGCGCCACTGCCTCAGACCACTCGGGTGATGGTGAAGGACGAGAACGTCTGCGTCCACTGCGGCCTGTGTGCCGAGCGGTGCCCGACGTCAGCCTGGGACATGGAACGCTTTGATCTCCTCATCCCGTACGCTGCCAACAGTATGACGGCGGGTCCCTCGTGAGCACCGGAGGCCCACCATTGACACTTGACACCGCTCGGGGCATCCCGGCGCAGCACGATCTCGGTATCCGCGTCAACGACTTCGCGGTCAAGCTCGCGAACGTCAACGGGACCGGATCGGCGAGCGCGAACACCCTGTTGGTGCGCGCGATCTTCCGCATGGGCATTCCCGTGTCGGGAAAGAACCTGTTTCCGTCGAACATCCAGGGACTACCGACCTGGTATGAGATCAGGATCAACAAGACCGGCTACACCGCACGGGCTATCGACTACGACGTTATGGTCACAATGAACGCCCAGACGTACACCGCGGACATCGGTGAGGTCCGCAAGGACGGCTACGTCTTGTACGACTCGACCTGGCCGCTGGCTCCCGAGCTAGTCCGCGCCGACGTGAATTTTCTCGGGGTGCCGCTCACGAAGCTCTGTGTGGACAACTTCCAGGAGTCGCGCGAACGCATCTTGATGAAGAACATCTGCTACGCCGGCGCGCTCGTTGCGTTCCTCGCGATCGATCTCAGGATCGTCTCGGACCTGCTCGACGAGACGTTCCAGCGCAATGCGCGACTGCGCGAGTCCAACCAGCTCGCGCTCCGGCTCGGCTACGAGTACACGAGGGAGCACTTCGATTGCCCCTTGCCGTTCCGCCTCGAGGCGATGGACGCCACGTGCGACAAGATCCTGATCGACGGGAACACCGCGACCGCACTCGGTTGTCTGTACGCCGGGGCGACGGTCGCGGCGTGGTACCCGATCACACCGTCGACCTCGGTGATGGACAACTTCACGGCGCTGTGCCGGGAGTACCGACGCGAGCTGCAACCCGAACCCGGTCCGGACGGGGCGGTCCAGTACCAGAACAACTACCTCATATTGCAGGCCGAGGACGAGCTTGCCGCAATCGGCATGGTGCTCGGTGCGAATTGGAATGGGGCACGGGCGTTCACTTCGACATCGGGTCCGGGTATCTCGCTCATGAACGAGCTGCTCGGCCTCGCCTACTACACGGAGATTCCCGCGGTCGTGATCGACGTGCAGCGTGCGGGACCGTCGACGGGCATGCCGACACGGACCCAGCAGGGAGACATCCTGGCGTGCGCCTACGCGTCGCACGGCGATACCAAGCATCTCCTTTTGTTCCCCGCCAACCCGGCCGAGTGCTTCGAATTCGCCGTCAAGGCCTTTGATCTCGCCGACCACTTCCAGACCCCGGTCATCATGTTGTCAGACCTCGACATCGGCATGAACGACTGGGTGGTTCCGACCCTTACCTGGGACGACTCGTTCGTCCCGGACCGGGGACGCGTCCTCGGCGCCGCGGATCTCGACATGATCACGCACTTCTACAGGTACAACGACAAGGATGTCGACTTTGTGACGCCGCGCACGCTGCCCGGTGTCGACCCGAAAGGCGCGTACTTCACCCGCGGATCCGGTCATGACAAGTACGGCGCTTACACCGAGGTGCCGGACCAGTACCAGGAGGTCGTGGACCGTCTCGCACTGAAACATGCCGCGGCCGCCGACCACATGCCCGCGCCCATCGTCGAGCGGCGCGACGGTGCCACGATTGGCGTCGTGTCGGTCGGCAGCTGCGATCTCGCCATCCGCGAGGCGGTTGGCCTCCTCGGTGACGCCGGCATTGCCGTCGACTTCATTCGGATCCGAGGATTCCCCTTCGCGTCGGCCGTCCTTGAATTCCTCGACAACCATGACGTCTGTTTCGTCGTCGAACAGAACAGAGATGCGCAACTCCGATCGCTGCTCGCGATCGAGACGGGCGTCTCCCAGGGCAAAATGCGCTCCGTGCTCGTTTACGCAGGATTGCCCCTCAGCGCGAAACACGTCGTTGATGGCATCACGCGCCAACTGGAGGACTGACCATGGCATCGATCACCAAACCGCTCGTCCCGCTTGTGCACCTGCAGCAGAACGAACTCGGACTCACCATTCGCGACTACGAGGGCGCGATGTCAACGCTGTGCGCGGGATGTGGTCACGACTCGATCACCGCTGCGATCGTCCGTTCGGTGTTCGAGCTCGGGATACCACCCCATATGATCGTGAAGCTCTCGGGGATCGGTTGCTCGTCCAAGACCCCGGCGTACTTCGTTCGGGGCGCGCACGGCCTCAACTCGGCGCACGGTCGAATGGTCACGATCGCGACCGGTGCGAACGCCGCGAACCGCGAGTTGCAGTACATCGGGATCTCCGGTGACGGCGACTCGCTCTCGATCGGGCTCGGGCATCTTGCCCACGCGATCCGCCGTAACGTCCGCATGCTCTACGTGATTGAGAACAATGGCGTCTACGGGCTGACGAAGGGCCAGTTTTCCGCCTC
>PMLV01000243.1 GCA_003160635.1 Acidimicrobiaceae bacterium
TGAAACAATCGCGACAGTCTCTAAGGGTCTCGCCCTCGGTTGTCGTGTAGTAGATCCCAGTTCCGTGAAAATCTTTTAGAGCTGTAATCCAGAGCAACGCCTCCGTAAATGGCACCTCATACCACTCCATTCCCAGGCGGGCGCGTAAGCGGTCCATCGCCTCTGATAGACCTCGCTCGCCAAGTTCTCGGGCTGGGTCCACGGAGGGAGGATACGCGGGATCTAGAGCGGTTTCACGATTTGCTGGATGCGCTTCCCCGCCAGCGATGAGCCTCGCCCCATCAGTCCGTCCCTGTGCCCGTCACAGGCCAGGATATAGAACCCACTGGCTGTTTCCCCATGAGGCTCGGTTCAGTCACCCCACCCTCGACTTCGGCGCGTGCTCCCGGCACGTTTCGACATAATGCGACCGACCTTTGGCGTCCTTCCAGATGCCCTTCCACTCCACCGGCTGGCGACAATGGTCGGCCTGGAGGAGTTTCCCGTAAACCATTCGGAAGCAGTAGCCCGGTCGGATGGACCATGACTTGAGGAGGTCGCCAGCGACAGGCATTCGGTCCACCGACGCGACGGTAGCGGACGGGTGATCGGAGACGGTCCCGTGCGGCTGGCGCTGGGAGCTTACTGAGGCGCGGCCAGTCTCCTCGGAGTTAGCTTCATCCGATGAGTAATCTCTCAACCCCCAGAGCGCAAGACCGATACGATCGATTTGCCCAGGCGGTCGACACCCCGATGCTGGTGCTGACGATCCTGTGGCTGCCAGTCCTCATTGTGCCATTGACGACCGCCGTGCATGGTGCCGTGGCCACGTCATTCGACACCGTCGACTACACCGTGTGGGCGCTGTTCGCGCTGGAGTACATCATCAAGTTCTGGCTCGCTCCCCACAGAGGCCACTACTTCAAGACCCATCTGCTTGACCTGCTCATCGTCGCCGTGCCGTTCTTCCGCCCGCTGCGAATGGGGCGTTTGGTTCGGCTACTCCGGCTAACCCGGGTCGGTGTGGTGTTCGCCGAGAGCTTGCGCAGGGGTCGCTCCATCCTGACGCACAACGGGTTCCACTTCGTGGTACTCGCGGCCACCGTCCTGGTGTTCGTCTGTGCGGGTCTCGTCACATTTGCCGAGCGCAATACCCGCGGCGCGAACGTTCACGACTTCGGGCAAGGACTGTGGTGGGCAATCGTCACGGTGACGACAGTGGGATACGGCGATCGTTACCCCGTGACCGCCTTCGGCCAGGGCGTGGCCGTGTTGCTCATGCTCACAGGCATCGGTCTCATCGGCATTCTTACAGCGACCGTCGCCAGTTACTTCGTGCAGGAGAAGTCCGATGCCACAGATGAACGGCTAGTGCGGATCGAGGCGTTGCTGGCCCAACTTGTGAATGCTGGCGGTGGCTCCGTGACACAGCTCGGCGCACTGGGGGAGCTGGACGGCGGTACGCCGGGTGTGACCGACTCAGGAGGAGGATGACCAACGCGACGCCCTTCTACTTTGGCCCAAACGACCGTCCGCGACGGCAGTATCGTCCTGACTCGGGAGGTTTGTGCCATGCAGGATTCACCAGGACCGGGTTGGACGAGGAGCAAGGACGGAGAGTTCCAACTTCACTACTTCACCTATGACCATTTCCCCGGTGCTCGTACCGTAGCTGGCGTGTTCAAGGCGTTGGCGCTGTTGGTGCTCGCAGCGGGTGCTGTAGCGGCGGCTGAGTCTGGTAGGGCGCTCCATTCGGTCGGAGCGAGCAGTGGCAACGTCATCGCCGTAGTCGTCGGAATCGTCGCAGGAACGATCATTGCCGCGTCGGCCATGGCGTTCTTCGGGTATGTCCTCCAGTTGCTCGTTGCGATTCACTTCGATGTCCGATTCGTGGAGTCGGCGAAACTGGCCGATGACTTGAAGGCCTTGCCGTAGTAGGCGAGTTAGTCGGCGTCATGTCGGGGCACGCGACGACTGATGGTGGGAGACTCCGCCGCAACGGCGAGGACGCGACGCGGGCGTGGAGATGACCCCTGACGCGATCCCGACTTACAAGTTGTAACCGATCACCGTCCACACATGGCGCCTCTTGCCTGTTAGGTGGACGCAACCATTGAGGGAGGCACTGGTCGCCTCGGTGAGTCCTTTGAGGGTTGGGGCAATCGCGCCGGATGGGGTTGGCGGCTGGGGTATCTCGGCTTGCGTCAGCGCCCCGGTCATGCAGGCAGCAAGCCCTCTGGGAACGCGGACGCCACGGGAGAAGAAGACCTCGAATGTCGGACCCCGGACCCAGTCGCCGTCAGAGTCCATCGTCCCGGGCCGTGCTGCATGAGACCTCAAATTCGTTGTGCGAGACCGAAGTGGTGCATGGATTCCAGTGGAGCACCGCCGCACTGGCGTCATGCGTCATCGGCCCCTGTGACAGTCCCAGGCCCGCGCCAAGTCCGGCTCCGAGGGTCAGAGCACGCCGAGGAGCAGATATGGGATGACACGACGGCTCAGGGGCACGGGGTGAGGTTAGGCGGCTGGTTGGTCGCTCCCGACTATCACGACGGCTCTTCTAGGTGGGTGGTGTCTTTCTCGT